>MNIJ01000157.1 GCA_001919715.1 Acidobacteria bacterium 13_1_20CM_58_21 | reverse complement strand
ACCTAGTCGCTTATTTGCATCGCAGCCGCGACGAGCTGGATCGCCTGCAGCGGCAGATGACCTCCGAGCGCCATGCACTGGACGAAGAACGCAACAAGCTGCGAACCGAGTGGGTCGAACGGCAGCACAAGCGCATTAAGGAGCTGGAAGCGCAGTTTGCGGAGATGCACAAGCGCTTTGACGAGAATGTTGCGCGCGTCGTCGAAGCGGTGAAAGAACGGGAGCTGCGCGCGCAGGTGGAGAAAACCACGCGACGGAAAATGCAGGATATCCGCAGCGAGGCGCGCGAAGAACTGCACGCCGCGGTCGTCGAGACCCTCTCGGAATCGCAAGCGGATCTCGGCATCCATGCTGCTTCGCCGGATGCTGTCGGCGCGGAGCGCCTGCAGCCCGGAGCGAAGATTCGCGTCCGCGGGTTCAGCAAGCCGGTGTTGTTGCGGCGCATTGACGGATCGTCCGCGGAAATCGAAGCCGGACCGCTGCGCATGAAAGTGGCCCTGGATGAAATCTCCGGCGTGGAAGAGGCAGCCCCGGCGTTGAAATCGAGTTCGCCGGCGGCTAAGCTGCAGGGCGTGACGGTGACTTCGCAGCGCGGGGAGGTCAGCAGCTATGACGAAATCAACGTGATCGGCATGACTGTGGAAGAAGCCACCGATCGCCTGGACAAATTTCTGGACGATGCCGCGTTGGCGCGCAAGGCGCGCATCAGAGTTATTCACGGGCACGGAACAGGGGCACTCCGCAGGGGGATTGGCGAGTTCCTGGCCGCGCATCCACTGGTTGAGAAATATTCGTTTGAGACCGAGGAGCACGGAGGAAAGGCCATCACCATTGTGGAGTTGCAACGATAGAAGAGGAAAATCAGAAAATAGAAATCAGCATGTAGAAAATAGACGGTGCTCCGGGCTCCGCCTGTGTGGATGTGCAGGTATCACTGCTTTGCTATACTCGCCGCGTTCCGACAACCAATTGACCATGAGGTGTTTTGATGGAAGCTTTGAAGGACTCAATTTCGCAAGCCAGAGAGTGGTGTCGAATCAGCCGACGGGGAGTGGTCGCCGCGGCGGTGCTAGCCACGCTGGCTGGTATGGCGATCACCGCCGGCGCGCAGGCGCCGAAGAGGATGGTAATTCGCGCGGGGCGGGTGCTCAACGTGCGCACCGGAGAGTTGCGCGCCAACCAGGCCATGGTGATTGAAGGCGACAAAATTACGCAAATTGCTCCGTCCGGCGAAGTCCCTGCCGCTCCGGGAGACACCACCATCGATCTTCCGGACGCCACGTTGTTGCCGGGCTTGATCGACATGCACACCCATTTGACGTTTGATCTGAACTCGCTGGGGTACCAAGGGCTGTCGATTTCAACGGCGCGCGAAGCGCTGCATGGCGCGAGGAACGCGCGGCGGACGCTGGAGGCAGGTTTTACAACGGTGCGAAACCTGGGGGCGAAAGATTATGCGGATATCGCGCTGCGCGATGCGATTAATGATGGTGACGTCATCGGACCGCGCATGGTCGCTTCGGGCCCTGCGCTGGGAATCACCGGCGGCCACTGCGACGAAAACCTGCTTCCGCCTGGGTTTCATTTTCAGGGAGCCGGAGTGGCCGATGGCCTCGAGGGCGTGCAGCACAAGGTTCGCGAAGTCATAAAATATGGCGCGGACGTGATCAAGATTTGTGCCACCGGGGGAGTACTTTCAAAGGGAGACGACCCGAATGCCTCGCAGTATACGCTTGAGGAGATGAAAGCGATTGTGGCAGACGCACACCGGCTCGGCCGACGTGTGGCCGCGCATGCCCACGGGGCAGAAGGGGTGCGCTGGGCTTCGGAGGCCGGTGTCGATTCGGTCGAGCATGGTCATCTGATGGATGACGCGGCGATCGTCACGCTGAAGAAAAACGGCACATATCTGGTGCCGACGCTTTTCCTCGGTGAATACATGGAAAAGAACATGGAGCGCAGCGACGTGCCGGAGTTTTCGAAGCAAAAGATGCGCGATGTCATCGCCGCCATGCGTAAGAATATCGGGAAAGCCTTTGCCGCCGGCGTGAAGGTGGCGTTCGGAACGGACGCGGCAGTCTATCCGCACGGTCTGAACGCAGGTGAGTTCCATGTTTACGTGAACCTGGGGATGACGCCGCTGGCGGCGATTCAGACAGCAACCATCAACGCTTCCGACTTGCTTGGACCGAAGTATCTGGTCGGTTCGCTGGAGCCAGGTCGGTGGGCTGACGTGATTGCCGTCGATGGCGATCCGACGAAAGAGGTCACAATTCTAGAACGCGTGAAATTTGTTATGAAGGGCGGCGCCGTCTATAAAAACGATTACGCCAAGCGCTGACCTTCGCTAGAGAACGGAATGGCGGAAGCGGGATCATTTGCCGATCGGGTAAAGCAGCAGGCGGACATCGTTCGCGTGGTGGGGGAATACGTCCGCCTGAAAAAGAGCGGGCAGAATTTTACCGGACTGTGCCCGTTTCACGCGGAAAAGTCGCCGTCGTTTGCGGTGCATCCGTCAAAGCAGATTTATCACTGTTTTGGATGCGGCGTGGGCGGAGACGTGTTCAAGTTTGTAATGGAGATGGAGAAGTGCGCGTTTCCCGAGGCCATTCGAATCGTTGCGGAGAAATGCGGGATCGCCGTCCCGCGACAGAAGGAGCGTTCTCCGGAGGAGCGGAAAGAGAATCAGCAGCGAGCCCTCCTGGTAGAAATGCACCGCGAGGCACAGACCTTTTTCGTAAAGCAACTCGAAGCCACGCCTGAGGGAAAAGCCGCGCAGGCGTATTTGGAGGATCGCGGGCTAGATAAGGAGGCGATGACGCGTTTCGGAATCGGGTACGCGCCGAGCGGCGGGGATGTGCTGCTGCGCCATCTGAAACCCAAATGCAACGAAAAGCTGCTGGTCGAATCCGGGCTGGTGTCCCGTGATCAAAGCGGCGGTCGGCTCTTTGACCGGTTTCGGCGGCGCATCACCTTTCCTATTGCCAATGAATCGGGAAAGATCGTGGCCTTCGGAGCTCGTGCGCTGGGCGATGACATGCCGAAATATCTCAACTCGCCCGAGACACCGATTTATTCCAAAAGCAACGTGCTCTATCACATGGACCGTGCGAAGGAAGGAATCCGCCGCCAGGATTTCGCAATTCTAGTCGAAGGGTACCTGGATGCGATCGCGGTGGCGCGCGCGGGAATCAGCAATGTGGTGGCCAGTTGCGGCACGAGCTTGGCGGAGCCGCAGATCAAGTTGCTCGGGCGCTTCACGCGGCGCGTCATTGTGAACTACGACCCGGACGCGGCGGGACAGATCGCTACGGAGAGATCACTCTCGCTGCTCCTCGAGCAGGACTTCGAAGTGCGCGTGCTCGCGTTGCCGCCAATAGGCAATAAAAAGGCCGACCCCGATTTATTTATCCGCGAAAAGGGGGCGGAGGAGTACCTCAAGCTGTTGAAAGAGGCGCTACCTTACGTGGATTACCTAATTGCGCGAGCCAGACAGATGGACTTGACCAGCGGGGAAGGGAAACGACAAGCCGTGAATTTCCTGTTGCCTTACGTTCAGAAAATTCCCAATCGCATCCTGCGGTCCGAATGGGCAACCCGCATCGCCCAACAACTGCGACTGGATGAGCCGGTACTGCGGGCCGCACTTAGCAAAGCGGCGGCGGAGCGCCGCAGCGAGCTGAAAATTCAGCCGGAACTCGTGGCCCGCGCGGCCAAGCCCGTGGAGCGGCGGCTGATTCGCATGCTTGCCGAGGCGCCGGGCTTCCGGCAGGAACTTGCCAAGCAACTGCAAAATGCCGGGTTGTATCACGGCCTGGAGACGGAGAAGATATTTGAAGCTTTGGTGATTGCCAGCCTGTCTGGCCAGCCTGTACAGGCCACCGAAGTAGGGGAGGCGCTGGAAGACCGCGACCGGCGGCTGCTTTTTGAGATTTTGTTCGAAGAGGCCAACGAGCCAACCTGGGAAGAGGCCATGAGTTGCATCGAGGCGCTGCAGCACCGGCGGGCCGAGCGGGAGCTGGCTGACGTGCAACGCAGCATCGAGGCAAACCCGCCCGGACAAGAGTTGCGAGGCCTCCTGGAAAAAAAGCAGGAATTGATGCGGCGGCTGGCCGCGGCACGGTGACAACTTCTTCTGCGCAAGCGCCGGTGGGAGAGCCACGTCGTCAAAAGAAGCAGTCCGAAACGGCTAGCATCCTGCAGGCGACCAAATCCAGAGGAGCCGACCGTGGAGCATGGCGAGACCGCGATCCGTGTAAAATCGCCCGACACCGATCGCTGACACCCGATTGCGAGCCCGAGGAAAACAGCAACGGTGCTTGTCGAGCGTTGTCAAACCTGGCGACGCCTAGACCGCCGTCCGACCGAAACTCGCTCTGGGGAGGTCTCTGGGCGGTGGAAACACGCTTGAGTGCCCGGGGCCGCTAGGCGGATGCCTCGTGCGTCGCTCCGTTCCAATCGGGAAAGGAGACAAACCCTGACGGCCAGGTCTTCCACAGATTTCCACGAATTAAAAGATTGACGGGACGAGACTTAAACGTGTAGCGTAATAGGGTTTCGCGAGTAACGGTTTTGCCGTTAAACGCATCTATATTAAGTGTACTCGGCGGCGGGGGCCGGGCCCCAAAAGTGCGGGAACCGGGCAACGCACGGGGCGGGCGGCAGGCAAGCGGCGCGGTGCAGAGTCATTCAAACAAAAATAGCGAGCGATCTTCTGGGGAAATTCCCTCATGGTTTGCGCCAGCGGGCCAGTCTGCGCGTGTCTCTGCAAATGAGGATGGTCACCGATGTCCCTTGAGTGCTTGGGAATTGCAGTCCAATAGCGGGAGGAATTTGTGGCAGCAGTAGGCCTTGAAGAGAAATATGATGCGGTACGCCAGCTCATCGCGGTGGGCAAAGAGCGCGGCTACCTGCTCTACGACGAAGTAAACGACTCGCTTCCGGCGGAGGTCCATTCTTCCGAGGAAATCGATGATCTCCTCACAACCTTTGAGCGCAACGGCATCGAGATTTATGAGGATCAGGCTTCGGCCAAGGCCGCGCGTGCGGTGGAAGTGTCCGCCGAGGCCGGCGAGCATGAAGTTGTAGCCAAGGACGATGTTCACTCCGACGAAGGCAGCAGCGACCTGGACTTGACACCGGGTTCGCTGGAAAAGACAAACGATCCCGTCCGCATGTACCTGCGCGAGATGGGCACCGTGCCGTTGCTGACGCGCGAAGGTGAAGTCACCATCGCCAAGCGCATCGAGCGCGGGCAACTTGTGGTGATGAAGTCGATCACACGTTCGCCGATCGTCATCAAGGAGCTGATTGCCGTTGGCGACGATTTGCGCAAGGGTGTGCGCTCCATCAAAGAGATCGTGCAGTTCGACGACGAAGAACTGACCGAAGAGAAGATCGCCAACAAAACCAAACAGACCCTGAAATACATCGACAAGATTGCCAAACTGTACGAGACCGCTCTGAAGCAGGCCGCGAAGCTCGATAAAACACTGAAGTCGAAGAAAAGGCCGTACATCCGCGCGAAGTGGGACGTGGCGCGGACGCGCGTGGAGATTTCCGTCGCTATTCGCGACATCGATTTCAATCCGTTTGAGAAAAAGCGACTGATCGACAAAATGCGCGGCACGGTCGAACGGCTGCAATCGCTGGAACGCGAAGCCGGGCGGCTGGAGCGCCGCGCAGACGTGGCCAAAGGCGACGTCGCGGCGGAAGCCCGCAAAGAGCTCCGCACGCGGCGCACGGAGCTCAAAGATATCGAGGAGGCCAGCGAGGTCGGGCTCACCGAACTGAAGCGCACGCTGACGTTCATTCACCGCGGCGAGGCGGAAGCCGAACAAGCCAAGAAGGAACTGATCGAAGCCAACCTTCGACTGGTTGTTTCGATCGCCAAGAAATACACCAACCGCGGATTGCAATTCCTCGACCTGATTCAGGAAGGCAATATCGGCCTGATGAAGGCGGTGGACAAGTTCGAGTGGCGCCGCGGGTACAAGTTTTCAACGTACGCGACGTGGTGGATTCGGCAAGCCATCACGCGCGCGATCGCCGATCAGGCGCGCACCATCCGCATTCCGGTGCACATGATCGAGACCATCAACAAATTGGTACGCACCAGCCGCCAGCTCGTGCAGGAACTCGGGCGCGAGCCGACCAGCGAAGAGATCGCCAAGCGTATGGACATTCCGGTGTCCAAGGTACGCAAGATTCTGAAGATCGCGCAGGAGCCGATTTCGCTCGAGACGCCGATCGGCGAAGAGGAAGATTCGCATCTTGGCGACTTCATCGAGGACAAGGCGGTAGTCTCGCCATCCGATGCGGTAATCAATTTGAATTTGAAGGAACAAACGTCTTCGGTGCTGAAGACGTTGACGCCGCGCGAAGAAAAAGTCATCAAGATGCGCTTTGGTCTGGATGACGGCAGCGAGCACACGCTCGAAGAAGTCGGCCAGTCGTTCGCCGTCACTCGCGAACGGATCCGCCAGATCGAAGCCAAGGCACTGCGCAAGCTGCGCCACCCGTCGCGTTCGCGGAAGCTGCGCGCGTTCCTTGAAGGCCCCTCGCGCGATTACCTCTAGACCTCTAAGAAGAAGTCGGAATTGACATCCTCCCCCTCTTGAACGAGGGGATTCCCTACGCACGCCGTGCCGCCTCTTCGACGGGTTCCCATGTGCCGCATGGGCGATTTCTCCTTCCGCCAGGGAGTGAGTCTTTGCCCTTCGTATTTCGTTGCCAGCAGGTTTTCCACTTCTTTGGCAGAATCAGCGCGGTAGTCAAGTGTGACGCCACAACCCGATCTTGCGCGTTCGACGCCTTGCGCCGATTGCCAGGGCCATGTATCTGTCCATGTGCTCGGGCGAATTGTTCCGGACGACCCTGACGGTAGGGAGCCGCGAAAAGTAGCCCAGGAAGCAATGAAGTGCCACGCGCGCCGAAGCCCGCTTTGAATTGTCCCGCGGCGGAACCCGGCCGAACCGCAGCAGCATCCGGATGGTCCAAACCAGCGTAAACAGGACAAAGCCGGCGAGGATGTACTACATGCGGGAAATATCGGGCCGGTTATCCGGATGCAGGTTGGATTGGCTGGCATAGTCGAATGTAAGAATCATGACGAGGAAAACGGCGCAGCCGAACCACGCGAAATAGAAGTTCAGGAACGCGTGCGTTTCCAGAAGATGTTCTGGCGCGAGCCAGTATTGCTTCTTTGGAAGGTTGATCAATTCTGGCGGCATCAAGGAGATAATGCGCGGGATGCCAAAGCCGACAGCACTGCCAGAACACTCGCTCCCACGAACACCGCAAAGAAAGCAGACTTGGTTTGCCAGCCGTTGGGGGACACCTGCGGGTTGAAGTGCGAAGCCACCACCTCCAGCAATTCCGCGCAGTAAGACGAAAAATAAATTGCCGCGCCAGCAGCGAGGACAGCAAATAGTGTTCTGGGCAGCCTGGCATCTTGCATTTGCGTTCCTTACGCCTGACTGGATAAGACTATCACCGGAAACAATAGCGACAGCAATGAGGCAGCTACGGGAGTCAACACCCACGCCAAGCAGACTCGCGCCTGGCGGTTCGACAAGGATATTCCCACTCCAACAGCGAATTTCTTCTCGGTTACACGCTTCGAATTGATGCATATTAGAACAGGGGAGACTCGCTAGAGGTCAATGAAATCGAGGCGAAAAATCATCGCTATGATTGTGGTTCTGCTCCTCGGTGCCACGATGTACGGATTGTACCGCACGGGGCAACCGGCAAACGCGCCCGTGGCGCCCGACAGGACAAAATATGGAGGCGCTGCGCCGGCGCCTATTGTCGATCAGACACCCCTCTTGACGGCGCAACGGTTAGCGAAGATGGCCCTCAGCGCGGAAGAACTGCCGTTTGCCCAGGAAGCGTTGCGGCTCGGGGATCAAGAGATGGACCTGGCGTTTGCCGCGGCGGTGCGAGAGGCAGAGGAGCATCCGCCGGTGTTGAGCACCGAAGCCAAGGGGATCCAGGCGCGGCTGCAGCAGGCAGAGAGGGCCCTCGAAGCGGATGAAGCGCAAGTCAAACAATTGACGGCCGAGGAGGAAAAGGCCACTGGAGAGAAAAGAGACGCGCTGGATGATCAACTTGATGTGGCCAAGGCGCAACTCGAGTTGGATCAGGATGAAGTTGATGACGCGAAGCAAGATCTAATCCGTGCGGGGGGCGATCCGCAGGGCCGCATTCAGACGATAGTCGAGGAGCACGAAGCGGCTTCGCACGTCGCCGACAGCCTGAAGGTGACGGTGACCGCGCTTGTGGAAATGCGCGGGCTGATTCACCGGTTTCAGCAGTGGTCGGTACTCCATCAGAAACAATTGGATTTGTGGCGCGCCAAACAGGACGCTGAGTCGCTGGCCGCATCGTTTTCCGCGAAGCACAACGCGATGGAAGCCCAAATCGCTGCGGCCCGGAGGAAATCGAGCGAGGTGGCCCGCGCCGGAAAGCACGCTAGCGGCGGCCGCGAAGAATCAACCGCACTGCTGAAAGCGACCAAGCGGCGCTCGGCCGATGAGAAAGCGCTGGCCGGCTTTGACAAGCGCGTCACTAATGAGAAACAGCTGGCGGAAGTATACGGCAATTGGATCGACGTGATGGCTGCCAAGCAGCGTTCCGTCGTGCACGGCGCATTGACCGGGCTAGCCGTCATATTTGGAATCTTGCTGATCGGACTGTTCTTCGATAACTGGCTGGAGCGCTTGCTGGGAAGGACCTCGCTGGATCGCCGGCAGGTCGAAACGCTGCGCACGGTGACCAGCGTGGCGGTGCAGTTCTTTGCGGTTCTTTTCATCTTGCTCGTGATTTTCGGGCCGCCCAGCCAGCTGGGAACGTTCCTTGGGCTTGCCGGCGCGGGTCTCACTGTTGCGCTAAAGGATTTCATTGTAGCCTTCATTGGCTGGCTGGTGCTGATGGGGAAAAATGGGATCCGCCTGGGCGATTGGGTGGAGATCAACGGCGTCACCGGAGAGGTGGTCGAGCTCAACATGTTTCACACCGTGCTGCTCGAAACCGGCAATTGGACCGATTCCGGCCATCCCACGGGGCGCCGCGTCACGTTCACGAATAGCTTTGCCATCGAAGGCCACTACTTCAATTTTTCAACTTCCGGCCAGTGGCTCTGGGATGAACTGCAGGTCGTGCTGCCGGCGGGACAGGATCCCTATCCCATCGTCGATGCGATACAGAAAAAAGTTGCCGAAGCTACCGCTGAAAGTGCAAAGCAGGCCGAGCAGGAGTGGCAACACGCGGCGCGTTCCCGCGACATGCGTTCACTCTCTGCGGCGCCGGCAATCAATGTCAAGCCGGTGATCGGTGGAATCGAAATCGCCGTGCGCTACGTCACTCGTGCCAACGAACGCTACCAGTTGCGCGCCAAGCTCAATCAAGCGGCCGTGGACCTGCTCGGACAGAGGGGCGCGCCGCCAGTGACGAAACAAGCCTGAGTTCTCTAGATTCAGATTGTTCCGGTTATCTCGCTAAGAGCCAGCTGACATTTTCTTCAACTCCGCAAGCATCTCCTGAAAAACCTTGGCATTCGCTTCCTGCAACTTCAGGCCTTGTTCGAGGATTTGCGCGTTGCGCTCCGCGATTTGTCCGTTCCGCTCGGAGATTTGCAGAGTGCGTTCACTGCGCTGATTGATGACCTTCAGTTTGCGCTTGTACTGCGCCAGGCTGAACAGCAAGACGAACAAGATCAGCACAAAAATGCCGAGTGATCCGAAGCCCATCAGCACTGGCCAGACGGCGAGGCCTGGAATGCGGGCGCGTACCTGCTGAAAGTATTTCTCCGAGGTCAGCCACTCCCGATTCCGCGGATTCCAGTACAAAGTGTTTGTGGTGTTCCACTGAGTGTAGCTGCGGGCATAGGTCCGGTAGAAGTTGTCCGTGAGACCTTGTAACTCCACTTCGACGGTTCCCATCGAGATGCCATCTTGATTGACGGCGGAGAAATCCTCGACGACTCCATTGCGAACGAGGAGGTCTCCATCAAAAGGAAAACGCTTCGTGGCGAAGTGATACTGGTGATCCTTCACTCTTTCAAATTTGAGTGTGTTGGGATCCGCTTTTTGCGCCTGTTCCCAAGCAGCAAGCAGGCCCTCCTCTGATTTCTGAGCACTTGCGGACGGAATCCATGGAGCAAAGAGCAGCAACACGATGGCCAATGCAGCAACGGTGGTTCGCATGTTTTGCTCCGAAGGACTTCAATCGTCAGGATATAACCTTGCCGCGTTGGCGGCTGCTTGCGGAGCCCGTGGTGTGATTGAATGCTTACTACAATCCTGATCTACAAACAGAAGCTGCGAGCTCTTGCTCGGATGTCCATCCGTACAGGGGTGGCGTCGGCACGCCGGGCATCCAAGGTAAAGATGGATCTGTCCGCGGTGATGGATTTCGTGCTCCACCACTACGCGCAGCCATTGCCATGTGGTGATTTCCGCCCTATCGCATCAGCTGACGCGCGCGAATGGCGGAAACCGTTGCACCGGTGTAGAGCAACACGAGAAGCGCGTACCCGGCAATCAGGCCGGCACGCTCGGCCACCCATCCCAACGCAATGCTCATCGAAAGCTGTATCACCGTCGTTAGAATGGCCATTGCCGACTGCGTTCTCCCCATGAAGTGACGCGGCACGATAGTCATCAGCGAAGACTGCGCCACAACTCCACCGAGAGCGCGGCAGAAGCCAAACAGAATCTGTATCATCACCGCTCCCACAAGAAAGGCAACGAACGGAGTTGCCATGTGTCCCGCCGCTAGTCCGACGCACGCCGCAACATACAGCGGCATGCGCAAAGCTGACCGCAATTGGCTGGCGATTAAACCGCCAATGATTGCGCCGGTCGCCCAGCCCGCTTCCAAGAAACCCAGCCCGCGGGGACCGGAATGCAGAATGTCGTTGGCCAGCGCCACCAGCACGACGTTGGCGCTTACCACGCCAGCCATCATTACGGAGTGCGTAATCCCCAGTGCCCGAACCAGCGGCTGCCGCCGCAGATACGCGAAGCCTTCCTTCATGTCGGCGTAGACGGCTAGCGACAGGCCCGCTTCCGCGACTTCCGGATTTTCTCCGGTCTCCAACGCCTCGGCCGTCGCTTCGGTGGCTTCGTTATACTCCCGCGGATATTTCTGACACTCCCGCGGCGAGACGTATCCTCGGCGCACCTGATAGAGACAGTACGCCGACACGAAATAAGTTGCACCATCAATGGCCAGAATTCCAGCGATTCCCACCGTGTTGTAAAGGAAGCCGACGAAAGCGCCCGCAATAAGCATCCCGCTCTGTACGCCGACCAGCACCGCCGCATTTGCTCCTGTGAATTGGCTCGTGGGAATCACCTCCTGCACCAGTGCGTTTACCGTGGCCCAGTACATCGCGGAGCCAACGCCGGTGACCAGCGTCATGGCGTAAAGGTGCCAGAGCTGCAGATGGCCCCGCCACGCGACGTACGCCGTGGCCAGGACGAAAAAGGCGCGCACGAAATCGAGCAAGACTCCCAGGTAGCGCCGGTCGATTCGATCGATCAGCACGCCGCCGAGGAACGGCACGAAAAGTCCCGGCAAAGTCATGACGATGACTTGCCCGCTGACCTTCATGGTCGAGTGCGTTGCCGCCAGGATGTACCAGCTTACGCCCGCGAAGTTCATCCCGCTGCCGAAGAGCGACACGAACATGGCGAGGAAAAAATAGCGGAAGCCGCGCTGTGCCCAGATCAGCTTCCAGTCCACACGGTGCGTCGGGGTGGTGGCCATCGAACCTATTAGCTTACTATCGTATCCTGGAGTGCCTTCATCTCAGAAGTAACGGAGGAGGAAGCCAATAGAAAACAAACAATGGTCACTGCTGTCGAATGAGTTGAATCATGAAATCGATTCTGTGAATCTCGGTTGTGCTCGCCGGAGTCCTGACTCCAATAACGCCGATCGGATGGTTGCTTCCGGTAACGCGCGAAGCGCGCTTCGCCAGTCTCCCGAGGTGATCTGGAAGACGATTACCGACGTCGCTGCGATGCCGGCCTGGCGGCAGGGTTTAAAAGGGGTCAACCGTCTCCTAGATAAGAACGAACGGCCCGCTTGGGTCGATTCAGAAACTATTCCGCTCCGAAACCACGGACTCAGGAGGCCGTCGAAGCTTGTCCTGCGGAATGCAGATTCCCAGCCGTCATTCGGCGGAACGCGGGCGTGGGAAATCACGCCGTTGCCCGCGGGCAGCAACCTGCGGATCCGGGAGGACGGGGAATCTACCATCCCGCCTTTCGGTTCCTGGCGCGCTTCGTGTTTGACTATACTGCAGCGATAGAAACGTATCTGAAGTCCATGGCGAAGAAATTCGGAGCACAGCCAGAGTTGGGGAATTAATTCTTGGGAAACGAAGCGCATTGCAACGTGCGGTTCGGCAAACAGCAGTCAGATGGCAAAGCATTGCTCGAAACGAGCGAGATTCTCTTCCGCGGCGATCTCCGGCTGACGATTCCCTTTTCCGCAATCAAATCGGCGAAAGCCGTGGATGGAGAACTCCGCTTGCAAACCGCGGAAGGGCTCGCGGTTTTCTGTCTCGGCGCGACGGCCGAGAAGTGGTGTAAGAAAATTCTTCACCCCAAATCGCGCCTGGAAAAGCTTGGCGTGAAGCCCGGAGCGAGAGTTTCCTTGCTCGGTGATCTCGACACCGGATTTCTCGCCGAAATAGGCAATCTCACCAGGGCCGTGAGCAAGAACCAAGCTGCAGCCGATTCGGAATGGATCTTTCTCGCTGTCGATTCGAAGGGAGATCTCGGCGCCCTATCTAAAATCTCGAAATCCATGGAAGGCGCGGTCGCGCTTTGGACCGTCTATCCCAAGGGACAAAAGCACATCACCGAAAAGGATGTTCTCGGCGCGGGCCGGAAGTGCGGCTTAAAGGATGTGAAAGTCGTCGCCTTTTCCCCCACGCACACCGCGCTTAAATTCGTCATTCCAAGGTCTGCTCGCTAATCGATTCTCAATTCACAAGTGGCAGTGCTTGTGGCAACAGCCCTCCCGGGCTTCTCAATTGGGAGAAAAGGGGCACTGTTGCATTCACACGCAGCCTGCGCGAGTCATCCGTACCTGTGCCTCCTTGGTCTCGGTGCCCGCCAAATAGGAGCGCGTAGCTAGCGGGCTGGGCTTTCCATCTTCAGAAAGATACGACTCCCCTTGCGATTGTTTATCGAGAGAAAGTTCCACGATTTTGCATTCGTGCGTATGATCAACGTGATGACCTCCTTGTTGGAAGTGAGCGGATTGACCGTGGAACTGTCCACCGTAGCCGGATGGGTGCGGCCCGTAAAGCCGGTCTCGGCTCTGAATGTCTCCGTCGGCGCGCAAGTTCTTCTCCTGTTGCAGGACCTCCAGCGCGAATTCGCGCTCACCTACATTTTCATCTCCCACAGCTTACCGGTAGTGGCGCAGGTCGCCACGCGCATCGCCGTCATGCGCGCCGGCCAATTCGTCGAAACCGGCCCCGTTGATAAAGTTCTCCAGCAACCCCAGCACGACTACACGCGCGAACTGCTTTCCGCCGTCCCGGAGTTACCGCGAGCGTGACTTTTCCTGAGAGCTCGACCAATCCTCAGCCATTCATTTTCCTTAGAACGGGTTATAACGGGTTACTGAAAACTGACAACATTTTCCCTATTGCGCTACAATCCCACCCACCTGAAATGTTCCCGGGCGCTCGTGCGTAGTCCTTACGTGAGAAGGCAGACTTAGGAAACCTTGTGGTGGAGGAGTCCTCGATGGCTACAACCCCCGTTCCTACTTCGGAGGCGCAAGCTCGTTCTATTAGTTCGCTCGGCCGAATCATCGGCGTTTTCTTCTCGCCGAAAAACACCTTTGAAGACATCGTCAGGAAACCCAGTTGGGTGCTGCCGATTGTTCTTCTGACGGTTCTCAGCCTGGCGGTCAGCTTCTGCATCAATCAACGGATCAATTGGCGCGAATTTATGAGCCAGCAAATCGAGAAGAGTTCGCGCTCGGCGCAGATGTCGGACGAGCAGAAGCAACAGCAGATCGAAGGCGGCGCCAAATTCTCTCCCGTCTTCACCTACGGTGTCGGCCTGCTGGGCCCAATTCTCGGCGCGTTGATCGTTGGTTTGGTAATGTGGGGAGCCTACAGTCTCCTGGGCGGGGCGAGCACTAATTTCGGCACTGCATTCGGCATTACCTCACATGCGTTTCTCACCGGGCTAGTCAGCAGTCCTCTTTTTATCCTGATCTTGTATTTGAAGTCGTACGGCACGATCGATCTTGAAAACCCAGTGGCTACGAATGTGGCAGCAATCTTGCCCGACGACTCCGCGAAGTGGCTGGTGGCACTCTCGAAGTCATTCGATGTTTTCACATTTTGGACGCTAATTTTGCTGGCGATTGGTTTTGCCGCCGTGAGCCCGAAAAAACTGAAGGGGTCCAAGACCTACACAATTGCCTTTGGCGTTTGGGCCGTCTTCGTGGTCCTCCGCGTGTGCTGGGCGTTTATCTTCTCCTGATACACTGAAGTAGGACGGGCATTTTTGCCTGTCCTACTCTCGGGTATTCAGTTGAAGATGAATTTTTCGTTTGAAGCAGCGGGGACCGACGCGTCGGGCGCGCGTTGCGGGCGCTGGATGACGCCGCATGGCGCGATCGAGACGCCGGCGTTCATGCCCGTGGGCACCCAGGCGACTGTCAAGGGGCTCACCCAAGAAGCGCTCGAAAAGCTCGGCGCGGGAATCATTCTTGCAAATACCTATCATCTCTATCTTCGTCCCGGGCACGAATTGGTGCGCAGGCTTGGCGGGCTCCATCGATTCATGTCCTGGCCGCGCGCCATCCTCACGGATTCCGGCGGCT
>MNIJ01000064.1 GCA_001919715.1 Acidobacteria bacterium 13_1_20CM_58_21 | reverse complement strand
TTTCGTTGCGTTCGAACCCGATGTATGGTTAGCATGGGGTTCAATGAGAGACTTCGAGCTGCCATGAAAAAATTGCGTTTTTTGGTTTCCCTTACGACCAACGACAACGATTACCAGATCGAACAGGCGCAATCCGCGGAGCAGATGGCCCGCAAACTGGGCGCGGAAGTCCAGATCGTTTATGCGGATAACGACGCGATTACCCAGAGCACCCAGATCCTGAAAGCCATTCAGGTTGCCGAGGATAAGAGGCCGGACGCGGTTGTTTTTGAGCCCGTCGGTGGCACGGCGCTGCCCCAAGTCGCCCGCGCGGCCGCATCCGTCGGTATCGGATGGGCCGTGTTGAATCGCGACGCCAGCTACATTCCGGAGATGCGCAAGTCGTCTTCCGCCCCCATTTTCGAAGTGAGTTCCGACCATCTCGAAATTGGCCGGA
The DNA here is from genome assembly GCA_001919715.1 of Acidobacteria bacterium 13_1_20CM_58_21. Lineage (GTDB taxonomy): Bacteria > Acidobacteriota > Terriglobia > Acidiferrales > UBA7541 > Acidiferrum. The sequence continues at coordinate 7,529 of MNIJ01000064.1, read as the reverse complement.
TCCAGGGCCGTCAGTTTGCAGCTCTCCTACCCCATGGCGGTGCGATCCTCTATATTCAAGGACCGGCGGAGAATTCCGCGGCCAAGGAGCGTGCCCTCGGGATGCAGGAGACGAAACCATCCAACATTCACGTCACCGCGCTGCGAGCGCAATGGACCGAGGAGAGCGCCCAGCGAGCCGTCCGTTCCTGGCTGAAACTGATGACGTCGCAAAGGGCCGCCATCGACTTGATTGGCGCTCAGGATGATTCGATGGCCCTCGGTGCCAGGAAAGCCTTTGAAGAATTGGCGAACGAATCGGAACGGGAGCGCTGGCTGAAACTGCCCTTTACCGGCTGTGACGGCTTACCCAAGACAGGTGAGGCTTGGGTCCGCAGTGGACTGTTGGCCGCGACCGTCTTTGTTCCTCCCAATACCGGGCAGGCCATCGAGATGGTCTTCCAGGCCATTCAGAACGGGAAAAAGGCCCCCGAGCGCGCGCTAACCGTACCCGTGTCCATCCCCGCCCTGGGTCAGCTGAAGAAGCGCTAGCCGTGGTTCCCGATCTTATACGTTTTGCTTGTCCACCGTTTCCCAGTTCCGGATCAAGTTCAATAGAAAAACGATTTGCCTGCTTGCCGAGACCATACATCGTCGTATAATACTGCCCACTCAAACGGGGCCCACTGCATTGCTGCGTTTGCCGAGGAGACGCATGATGAAACAACCCAAGAACTCGGCCATCGGCCGGAGGGAGTTTTTGGCTGCCACGAGCGGCCTGCTGGCGGTCACAGTTCCAGGGGCTGAAATGATCGCCCACGCGGCAAATACCGAGGGCCCGCTTCCAAGCTTTCCCGCACCCCAGCCTGCGGGTAACTCGCATAAGATTCCCATCGGCGTGTTTGACCCGGTCTACCAACACCTCTCCCTCGACGCCATGCTGGATAAGGTCAGCGCCCTGAGCCTGGAAGCCATGGAGATCGGCACGGGAGGCTATCCGAACAATCCGCACTGCGCCCTGGACGACCTCATCGACGACCGCGGTAAGGCCAAGGCTTGGCTGAAAAAGTTTGAAGACCGGGGAATTCGCGTCGCCACTCTCAGTTGTCATGGGAACCCCATCCATCCTGATCCCAAGCATGCCCAGAGAGACATCGATACGTTCCACAAGACCGTTCTCCTCGCCGAAATTCTCGATGTAAAAGTCATCGTCGGTTTTTCCGGCTGCCCGGGCGGAACTCCACAGGATACCCAGCCGAATTGGATCACCTATCGCTGGCCTCCCGAATATGCCAAGATGCAAGATTGGCAGTGGAAAGAGAAGGTCGTTCCGTACTGGAGGGATGCCGCGAAGTTCGCCCGCGAGCACGGCGTCAAGCGCCTCGCCCTCGAGATGCACCCCAACTTCGTGGTCTATAATCCTCGCACCCTCATGAAGCTCCGTGAGGCCGCCGGCGAAGAGATCGGTGCAAACTGCGATTTGAGCCACCTCTTTTGGCAGGGCTGTGACCCCGTCGAAGTCATCCACTTTCTGGGCAAACAGGGTGCCCTTTTCCACGCGCACATGAAGGACACCGTTTTCTTTCCCGAGAACGTCAATAAGTACGGAGTGCTGAACTTTGCGTTTGAAACCAGTGAACTTGACCTGGCCTCGGAGACTTTCCGTGCCGTCGGCTATGGCCACAGCGCCAGCCTCTGGAAGTCGATCGTCAAAGCGTACATGGACATTGGCTTCGAAGGCATTCTTAGTATTGAAAATGAAGATCCCATTCTCGCTGGAGAGGTGGGGGTCGAGCGCGCCGCTTATGTTTTGAAAAACGTGCGTAAAGAGCTTTTGGGTGAATAATATGCTTTGCCGCCCTGAAGTTCGGCGGCCCGAACAAGATAATCTGTATGTAAAAACAGGTCGGGGGAGGATCTATGCAACGGCGTGAAGCGCTGAAGTTGCTTTTGGCCGGCGGCGTGTTGCCGGGACTACGCGGTGATCTTTTTGGTTTCTTCCGCGATGCCCATCCCGCTTCCGGATACGCGTTGCGCACCCTGAATCCGAATCAGAACGACATGGTCGTCGCGATGATCGATCACATTATTCCTGCGACGGATACGCCCGGTGCCCGAGCGGCGCGCGTCAATGAATTCATCGACGTCATCCTCAGCGAATGGGCCACTGCCGACGACCGCCAGAATTTTCTCTCCGGTCTCGCCGATGTTGACAAGCGAAGCAACGAGCTTTTTGGAAAGGATTTCGTCGTGGCGTCCCCGGCGCAACAGCTGACCCTTCTGCTCGCCATGGACGACGCCGTCTCCGCCGAGCGCAGCCGCCGGACGCGTCACTCTTCCGATTCTTCGGACGAGCGGGATACACAGCTGAAGGGCAGCTTCTTCTCCGTCTTCAAGAACATTACCCTCCACGGTTATTACACTTCCGAAATCGGATTCACTCAAGAATTGAAGCTCCAGATCATTCCCGGTGCGCAGCATGGTTGTTTGCAGGTCGGTCCCGGACTTGGGGACGTCTGAAAGCGAGGAGCGACTATGCCGACTACACCCTACGACGCGATTATTGTTGGCTCGGGAATTACCGGGGGCTGGGCCGCGAAAGAACTTACAGAAAAAGGCCTGAACACGCTGGTCCTCGAAGCTGGCCGCACCATCGTTCCGGAGCGCGACTACGTCGAGCACGTTCCCATCTGGGAGCTGAAGTATCGCGACTGGGACAATCGCGTCGAACGCGAGCGCACCCAGCACATCCAGCGCGAATGCTACTACGCGTGCGACGAATACTCCCATCAGTTTTTTGTTAGCGACGCGGACAATCCCTATTCCTCGGCCCCCGGAAAACACTTTTCCTGGATTCGCGGCCGCCAGGTCGGCGGCAAATCCATCACCTGGGGACGGCAGAGCTATCGCTGGAGCGATCTCGACTTTGAGGCCAACCTGAAAGAGGGAATCGGAGCGGATTGGCCTATCCGCTATGCGGACCTCGCGCCCTGGTACGACTACGTCGAAGAGTTTGCCGGCATCAGCGGCCAGGCCGAAGGCTTGCCGCAACTCCCTGACGGAAAATTCCTCCCGCCGATGGAGATGACTTGCGTGGAAATGGATCTCCGCGATGCCCTCGCCAAGCATTTCGACGACCGCATAATGACCATCGGCCGCTCTGCGGTTCTCACGCGCGTCCACAAGGGACGCGCCGCATGCCACTACTGCGGCGTTTGCCATCGTGGGTGCATCACCCAGTCTTACTTCAGCAGCCTGAATTCGACGCTGCCCGCCGCCCAAAAAACCGGCCGCCTCACCATTCGCCCATACAGCGTCGTTCACAGCCTCAACTTCGATCCTCAAACGCGCCGCGTCAGCAGTGTGCGGGTTATCGATGCGCAATCCAAGAACGCGCTTGAATTCAAGGGCCGCATCTTTTTCATTTGCGGTTCGACGCTGGAATCCACTCGCATTCTTCTCAATTCCGCCGCAACGGAATTTCCCAACGGCCTTGCTAACTCGAGCGGCGAACTCGGGCATAATCTGATGGATCACCACATGGGCAGCGGCGCTAGCGGCGAAATGCCCGGCCACGAAGACAAAATGCCCTTTGGCAATCGACCCAACGGCATCTATATCCCCCGCTTTCGAAACGTGAAAACAAAACACCGCGATTTTCTCCGCGGCTATGGCTACCAGGGCGGGGGGAGCCGCGAAGGCTGGACTCGCGGCATGCATATGAGCGGCCTGGGGGCCGAATTTAAAAATTCTCTGAAGATGCCCGGCCCGTGGCACGTGAGTATCGGCGGTTTCGGCGAGTGCCTGCCCAATCACAATAATTACGTCGAAGTCGACAAGGAAAAGCTCGACGCCTGGGGCATCCCCACACTGAAAATTCACTGCGATTGGAGCGACAACGAACGGGCCATGTCCAAGGATATTGCCAGCCAGGCTGCGGAGATGCTGGCCGCCGCCGGCGCCAAGAGCATCGACGTTAGGCAGAAAATCACTCCGCCTGGTCTGGCCATCCACGAAATGGGCACGGCGCGGATGGGCCGCGATCCGAAAACTTCCGTGCTCAACGAGCACAATCAAGCGCACGAGGTGAAGAATCTATTTCTCACCGATGGCGCTTGCATGGCGTCTTCCTCCTGCGTTAACCCTTCGCTTACCTACATGGCGCTGACCGCGCGCGCTTGTGATTTCGCCGTTTCTGAAATTAAGAAGAACAATCTGTAAGGAGAAAGCGTCGAATGCCCCAAGTGATCCGGTCTCCAAAACAGTACGATGTATGCGTCATCGGCTCCGGCGCCGGCGGAGGCATGGCGGCGAAGATTCTCACCGAGGGCGGCCTGAACTGCGCCCTGTTGGAAGCCGGGCCGAACGTCAGTCCCGAAAAAGATTTCAAGATGCTCATGTGGCCGTACGAATTGCCGCACCGCGGCGCCGGCGTGGGCGGAACCGCGCGGGAGAATTTCAGCGAGTTCCTCGCGCCCAACGGGGCCTGGGAGATTGATGGCGAGCCGTATACTTCGGCGCCGGGCGCAAACTTCCAGTGGTTCCGCTCGCGCATCGTCGGCGGCCGTACCAATCATTGGGGCCGCATTGCCTTGCGCTTTGCTCCCATCGACTTCAAATCCGGCTCGCGCGACGGTCTCGGCGACGACTGGCCGATTACCTACGAAGACCTCGCGCCCTATTACGACAAGACCGAAGCTTACATTGGCGTATTTGGAACGAAAGAAAATGTTTCTAGCGCACCCGATGGTGTTTTTCTCCCGCCGCCTAAGCCGCGCTGTACGGACATCCTGGTCAAGAAAGCGTGTGACAAGCTCAACATTACTTGCATTCCGGCGCGGCTCGCGATTTTGACGAAATCGGTGAATGGCAGGCTGCCATGTCACTACTGCGGCCAATGCGGGCGCGGCTGCACCACCGCGTCGAATTTCAGCTCCAGCCAGGTCCTGCTCCCTCCGGCCATGAAAACGGGGAAGCTGACGCTGATTACCGGGGCGATGGCCCGCGAGATTCTTGTCAGCAAAGACGGCAGAGCCGAGGGCGTCTCCTATGTTGATAAAGCGACGCGTTCGGAAAAGCGCGTAAACGCGCGCGCGGTTGTCGTGGCTGCAAGCGCCTGCGAATCCGCGCGCCTCTTGCTGAACTCCAAATCCTCCGCCTTTCCAGACGGTATCGCTAACTCCTCCGGCACTGTCGGCCGATACCTCACCGACTCCGTCGGTAGTGACGGCCACGGCCACATCCCTGCGCTGGAGAAAATTCCACCGCACAATCACGACGGCGTCGGCGGAATGCACATGTACGTACCATGGTGGAAATTTGACCGCAAGAACGATTTCCCGCGCGGCTATCACATCGAGTTCGGGGGTGGCCCGAGCATGCCCGGCGTGGGCATGTTTGATGGACTCTGTCACGACGAAGAGGGTTACGGCGCGAAGCTGAAGCAGCGCGCCCGCCAGGTTTACGGCACATACATCGGCTTCTCTGGCCGCGGCGAAATGCTGCCCAATCCGGATACCTACTGCGAGATCGATCCTGACGTCGTGGACCAGTGGGGGATTCCTGTGCTGCGCTTCCACTTCAGGTGGACCGATTACGAGTTGCTCCAGGCCAAGGATATGCAGGAAACCTTCCGCGCCATTGTTGAAGCCATGGGCGGCGAATACCGGACCAAAAGTTCCATCCACGGGGAGTATCCATTCGGCATTCAGAAGGGTGGAAAAATCATTCATGAAGTTGGTACCGCCCGCATGGGTGCTGATCCGAAGACGTCCGTGGTCAACGGCTTTTGCCAGGCCCACGACGTGAAGAATTTGTTTGTCACCGATGGCGCGCCGCTGGTGACCAATCCGGACAAAAATCCGACGCTGACAATCATGGCGCTCGCTTGGCGCGCTTCCGACTATCTCTTGGAGGAGGCCAAGAAAGGCAACTTATAGCGTCGGGAATCGGAGAAAAAGAGAAGCCAAGAACAGTGACGAAGAGGGAGCGGGCAGGACATGGCGAATGAGGGCATAACACGACGCGATATCTTGAGGACGCTGACGGTGGGAGCCGTGGCTGGGTCGGTGCTGCAGGTGATCCCGGCGAAGGCCGCCGAGTACATCCACCAGATGGTGCACAAAGAGAAGGCTGCGGCGCCGGCAGGGAAGTATACTCCGAAATATTTCTCCGCCCCGCAGTACGCCACGCTGATCGCTTTGTGCGACTTCATCATTCCCAAGGACGAAAAATCCGGCGGCGCGGTCGAGGCCGGCGCGCCGGAATTCATTGACCTGCTCACCAGCGAGAACCCCGAATATCAATTGAAGCTTGGCGGCGGGCTCTTCTGGCTCGATGGTTTCTGCACCGACCGTCACGCCAACGTCTTTTTGGAGTGTACGCCGGAACAGAAGAAAGAAGTTCTGGATCTCATCGCCTTCCGGAAAAACGCGAAGCAGGATGTTGCCATCAGCCAGGGCGTGGCGTTCTTCTCGTTTCTCCGCCGCCTTACTTGCGACGGCTTCTACACCAGCAAGATCGGTATCGCCGACCTTGGCTACATCGGCAACACGTCGGTCAGGGAATTCCCCGGCTGCCCACCTGTGCCGGACTGAGGGCCGTCTTCCGCACGGTCTGACCCGTAAGATGTGATCTCTCCAAAGAAACAAGGGGAATGGCTGCGCCACTCGAGGTAGATCCCTCTGGCGCCATGCTCCTGGGGACGGATTTCCTTCTTCGGAAATCTGGTTAACCGTAACACTCGCGTTTCTTGTAAATGCTGATTATACATGACTTAGGGGAGGGTTGGATTTCGAAAGAGTTGTGGAAATCTGTTGAAAAGTCGAACCCCACCTAGTGCGGTTCCGCTCACACGAGTTCCTTTTGAATTGCTCTTCTGCGCGAATCGTGTGCTTCCAAGGTTGATTTCCTCTGCCTAAATGGTTGTCTTCACTACTGGGCCCAGTTCTTCGGCGGAGAATCACACGGCCAGCCCAGGAATCTCCGATTGCGGCGTTGTTCCCTATCTAAGGAGTGGACGACCTGAAGTCGCCCTACGACTTGATCGTGTTGGAGGCCGCGTCCCAATTGACGGCGCTCTTGCGGAAATAGGATTCGTTGGCCATGTGGCAGGCCAGCGCCGCGTTGTGACCGAAGACAGTGTCTTCGGTCACCTGCTGATGGTTGCGCACGCCTTGGAAAAATCTCCAGAGGTGAGGTTTTTCCTCGTCCCAGGAAGCGCCGCGATAGCTGAATCCCTCCTTGATGGGCTCCTTGCCGGGCTTGGGATCGTGCTCCTCGTGCCATTTCTTGAGATAGACTTCGCGCAATGCGCCCGGATAGCCTGAGACGTAATAGCTAGGCGACTCGTCTTCGCCGGATTGCGGGAAGTGAGTGATAGTGTATTCGGTGACTTCGAGGATGCCCTTGGAGCCCTGGAAGCGGTAAATTTCCGGCGTATCGCAACCGAGATTGAGGCGCAGATAAACCGGAGCGCGACCGTAGTCGAAGAGCGTGCAATGAACGTCGGGCATGTTGCGTCCGTCTTTGAAGCGCAGGATATCGCCAAGG
>MNIJ01000172.1 GCA_001919715.1 Acidobacteria bacterium 13_1_20CM_58_21 | reverse complement strand
GTTCGCCTGCCTCGAGTGCGGGTTCTCGGCCAACGCCGATTGGGTTGCCGCCATGAACATCAAAGAGGCAGGGCTTGCCTTGTTAGCTTGTGGAGACACTTCGCCTGACGTAAGGGCGTCGGCCCAAGAACCCACCGAAGGCCTTCATGCTTAGGCATGGAGCCAGTAGGAATCCCCTTCCTTCAGGAACCCTTCAGGAAGGGGAGGAGGTCAACAGGTGGCATGGTTCAAAAAAAAAAAAGCTTCCTTGAGTCAGCATCATTCGTGAAAAGAAAATGCTCTAAACGGGAACCGCCAAAACAGGTTCAGATCGGACGCGCACTAAGCTCTCAGCAGGTAGGAAAATCGCAACTGACTGGCTACCCGCCGTATCCCAGAAAGACACGCTTGGCTCGTTTTTACTGACGAGTTTCGGCGCGGCTGGGGACGTCGTACGCGTAGCGGATGACCAGCGGCGCGTTGTTGCGGCCGGTGGTCATGTGCAGCGTTTCGTAAAGTTGCCGGCCATCATAGGACAGTTCGAAGGTGCGGCTCATTTTGCCGCCGCGGGGATTCTTTTCGTCGGTGACCAGGCGGTGGCCGTCCCATTTGGCGGCGATCTCCTGATAGTTTTCATCTTTGGATTTCTGTAATTTCCGCCCGTCGGTCATGAACGCCCGTTTGCGGTCCCGGTCATCGACTAGATCGACCTCCGCGCCGGTCATCGAGAGCGTGATCGCTTTCGCCGGCGTGAAGAGTTCGTGCATCTTCTGCCGCTCTTCATTGCTTTCTCCGCCGCGCCGGCCATAGCCTCCGCGACCTCCGCCAGGATATCCACCACCCATGCCGCGCCCACTACCTCGGCTGGAATCTGGTCTCCTCTTCTGCGGGTCGTCGCTATCGTCGGGATTGAGCTTCCAGGCGCCCAGAATCGTTGTGCGCGGCGGCGGCTCCTGGGGCTTGGCTGCGGGAGCGGGACCAGGCTGAGGCTGCGCTGCGGGGAGTGGCCCAGGGGGCGCCTGTCGGTATACCGCGCCGGGAACCACAAGGATGAGTCCAGCGAAAACGGCCCAGGATGGCAGCATGGCTTCCAAGACTCCTCGAACAACGCTCTACTATATTCCCCGCCGGGGAGAAAAGAGTTCCCACAACCTCTCCTCTGCGGGTGTGGCTGGCTCAGTTTTCCCGAAATGGCAGTATGCTGTGAGAGTCGCTCCGGACGGCTCGGTCCACCAATGTCCATTCCCCGGATTGCATCCGATGCCCAACTACGAGCCAGATTCCATGGCTGCCTGCTTGGAGGTGCGGTCGGTGATGCCCTTGGCGCTCCGGTCGAATTCCTGGACCTCGAAGAGATTGAAAAGGCCTATGGCCAACAGGGGATCCGCGACTATGCCCCGGCGTTCGGAAAGTTAGGGTCCATCACCGACGATACCCAGATGACGCTCTTTACCGGCGAGGGCATGCTCTCTGCTCAACTGGCGTCAGCTATCGGCGGTCAGGCCCCTGATTTTTTTCGCGCGGCAACTGCTTCGTACGCGCGCTGGCTGACGACTCAGGAAATCTCTCAACGTGGTCTGTCCGCCACCACCAAATCAGGCTGGCTTCTGCAGCAACGGAAACTCTTTAGCCGGCGCTCACCGGGAACGACTTGCCTTTCCGCCTTGCATTCCAATCGCGGCAAAGTCGCGCGGGCCGCAAACGACAGCAAGGGATGCGGCGGGGTGATGCGAATCGCACCGGTGGGCATGTATTTCGCGCATGCGCTGAGCCGCGAGCGCCACGACGACCGGCTGATCCCCCGCATCTTCTCGACCGGGAGCGATCTGGCGGCCATCACACATGGACATCCCAGCGGCTGTCTGAGCGCAGGGGTGCTCGCCGTCATCGTCGGTTTGGTCCTGGCGGGCAGCCCCCTCAAGAAAGCGATGGACGCGGCGAAGGAGGAGCTCCGCAACCACAAATCCCACGCGGAAACACTGGCGGCCATCGAGCAAGCGGAAGCCTTCGCAGAAGCTCGACCGCGGGAACGCCGCGCCTTGCGCCTGATGGGAAAGGGATTCGTGGCTGAAGAAGCCCTCGCGATAGGGCTCTATTGCGCGCTCACCGCTCGCGATTTTGAAGACGGCATCATTCTGGCCGTGAATCACAGTGGGGACAGCGACTCGACTGGCTCGATTTCCGGGAATCTCCTCGGGGCAGCCTCGGGAGTCGAAGCGATTCCGGAACGATGGCTTTCAAACCTCGAGCTGCGAACCACCATCGAAGCACTGGCAGACGATCTTGCTGCCTTTCCCGAGTGGCGGGTCGGCGGCGAAAGCGACAGAGAAGAACGGATGTTTTATACCAACCGCTATCCCATCGCTTAGGGGAACCGCGGCTAGTCTGCTTTTTTCAGGTAGCCAAACAATTCCTTTACGCGCGGAAGAAGGGCCAGGGCGCCGAGTTCGCGGAAACGCGCGGCACGCTGGCGGTAGCCGTATTCGCCCGGGGCGATGATGGCCATGAAGGGAACGCCTGCGTCACGGGCGGCCAGCGCATCGTCAATGTTGTCCCCGAGGTAAAGTGCGGTCGAGGGATCACGCGGGCCAAGGATTTTGTGCAAACCTTCCGGATGCGGCTTTTTCTTCGCGTCGTCCATGGTGACGATGGTGCGGAAATATTTGGTGGCCGGCCAGCGTTCGAAGGTGAATGAGAATTCCTGCCGGGTGCGTCCCGTGAAGAGATTCAGCTCGAAGCTCTGTGCCCACTTTTCAATCTGCCGCTCGCTGACCATCAGTTTTTCGTTTCGAACGTTCCCCGGCTTGCCGTCGCTGCCCCAATAAAACCTTTCAAACGCCGCGCGCGCTGCTTCGTACGAAGTGGGGTGGCCAAGTGAACTTACCCACGCGGAAACCATGCTCCAGTCATCGTTGAATCCCGGCTTGCTTTTCCATTGGTGGAGTTCAGAAAATGTTACGCGCTTGCCGGTCAAGTAGCGCACCGTATCGAGAGCCGAACGCCAGTAAGTGCCGCGTACATCGACGAGAACGCCATCGACATCGAAGACCAGGATTTGAGGCCGTAGCGTCTTTTTCATGATGTTCCGAACGATGCACCTGGAGGTCTTCCCATGACGCGGAAGGAAGGCACGCGGGAGCCGGAGAAAAATATAAAACGTAAGGATATCACGGTGGCCGCGACAACAAAGTTCACGAGTTACGGGAAGCTCATGGGAATGGCCATGAAAGCAAAAAAAAAGCACGCGACTGGAGAACGCGCGCTTGGCTCGCTCCGGAATCCGGGATGCGGCGGTACTAAAGCTGGTCGACCCGTCTTAGGCGGAATCCCGAAGCGCTCCCGCCTCAGTAGATCAGCTCACGCTGCGCCACGATCCTATAAGGAAACGACTTGTTGACGGCATTGATCCAGCAGCTGTCGTATTGAATGTTGGCCGTGCCACCACCGTTCCAGGCGACCGTCGGTATGCCCGGAGGACTATAAGCACCCAAGGGAATGGGGTGGGTATAGGTAGGCGGGGTGTCACTGTAAAGGTTGGCTACGAACAACGAACCGTTCAGCGTGCCATTACCTCCGCCGGACTTTTGAACGTTACCTTTCCCGATTACCAAAATGAGTCCATTGTAGCTAGGAGTGCCATTAAAGCTCAGCGTGCCGGTGACCACCAGAATCCCTGCCCCGGGCCCGCCAAACGTATAGTCTCCTTGGACAACATTGATCACCGGCGCAGCATCCGTGCCCAGGTTCAGAGTGGAAGGACTCGGCAGGGGACTGATTCCGTAGACGTTGGGACCCGCAGCGGTGGTGATGGAGTTAACCAGGTTTGTCAAACCATCCACGGTGGACAAGGGGCCTAAACTGGAACTTTCGTCAGCTATGCCAGCAGGGGTGCCCGTGTAACTGCCAGGGCGGTTGACTTGCGTCCCCAAACTGGCTGTCGACGCGGCGTTATAACCGGCGAGCCCGGGAACGTTGCTGGCCGCGGGGCATCCCGTGCCAGTCGGCCCATGATCGGCGTCGGTTCCGCTCACCGCGAACGCAGCTGAGTTTGGATTAGTACCATAGTCCGGATTGGGACCGTCAAAAATCATCGCCCCGGGCATGGGCGGGAAGGAGGTTTGGCTGACTTCGTATTGCGTCATTCGGCGTGAACCGCTGCTGGTGACCGCCAGCGCCGTCAGTTCATATACCGGAAGGTAAGTGTTACTGGCCGCGGAACAGCTTGTGTAAGTGATGTTGCTAATGGCCACTTCATTCGTACCGTTCCAGCAAACACGATAGCCGGCCGTGATGTCGCTGCCAGACGACCCATTAACGGGCATGAGCTTTGAAGTTGTCGATGGTTTATTGATCATGGCCATCACGCGGACCCACTTCCAGGGGAGTATCGGAGTGGCGGCATAGCTCGTGCTGGCGGCAACAGCAGGCGTCACATACCAAGATCCCGTCGGCACCCCGCTCGTACAGGTGACTTCTTTGCAGATTTCCGTATCCGGATAAGTAGTGGGGGCGCCCAGAGGGACCCAGGGAGTAATGGTCTCTCCGGCCGCGGGGTTGGTAATGTAAAGAACCCCGTTGGCCAGGCCGGGCAGCGGGAACGGAGGAACATTGGTAGCACTGAAAAGAGCGCTGCCGACCAAGCTGTCCGTAGCGCCGGAACGCAAGCGGTCGCGCATTTCTTCAATGCCGCCCTTGGACGAAAAAAACGCCGTCTGCTCATCGCGAAAATTCGAGCTGATATTGGTTTCCGTGTTGGACATCATGATCATGCCCATCAGGGCCGCGCTGATAAGCATTAGCATCAGCAGTGCAACTACCAGAGCAACCCCGCGTTCCGGGGTCCTGTGGTTCTTGCCGTGAAAAACGATCATCGTAGTTCTCCTACCTGCATGACATCACTGCTCCTGAGGCCGCCATCGAGCAGTTGTTCAGAGAGACTTCTCCCTCGAAGGTGGTCTCGATCGGCTGCTTCGTCTTGGGATCCAGCACCGCATTGTTGCGGATCAGCAAGCTCACCTGGATGGTCTTGATGGATGCGATTATCTGGGCGCCTCCGGCGGTACTAATGTCCTGTGGCAGCGTCGTAACTTGAGTTCCGTCGGCCTTAAAATAGGAAAAGATGGGATTGCTGAGCACGTCGTTCACTTCCGTTCCCCAGTTTGGCGCCGACTGGCCGGTCAGCGGATCGGCGCTGATCTTGTCCACCTGGCTGCGTTGCAAGCACCAGGCACAGGTACCCGAGCCGTTGGAGGCCATGTAGATGACGCTTTGCACCGCGCCGTCGCCATTCATATCGCCTTCGAAACGGATCTCGTTATCTGCTATTTTCACCAACCCGATAGCCATGCGGTTGTCATTGATGAGCGGAGCGGCCAGCCCCGGCGACCACAAAACGCTGGCGGTATCCACCATCCGCGAATTCGGATATCCGATCTGGTTGACGTCACGAAAGAACTGGTCGACGAAATCGCGCGCTTCCTGGAAATTGTCGAGCTTGACCTGCTCGCTGAAGGCCCGCTGTTGAGCCATGTCAAGCTGCACAAAGATTCCGGCGCTGATGATGCCCAGAATCAACACCACCACCATCATCTCGATCAAGGAGAACCCTTTTTGACCATGGCCGGCTTGGCGGTTCATGCTAGTTTCCTCCGACCAGTGAGCGAATCGTCACCGGGAGCGAGAACAAAATCTGGTTGGTGCCCGAACCCTTCATCTTTGCGGAAACCGTCACCAGGCTCACGTAGCTCGAGGGCGTCTGAATGTTCCACCGCACGTCGTACGTTGATTGCCGGCCGGAGGTGCCACACGAGGTGAAGGACATGTAATAACCCGCCGGCGCGCCCGAGCTTCCCTGGGCTAGGGAGAAGTCGATGGAACCCGAAGACAGCACCGTCGCTCCGGTTCCCGCCGTCGATCCGGTGATGTTGATGGTATGTGCTGCGCCGGCGCAGTCCGTAATCGTGAGGGTTGCCGCTCCGCCTGCAGAAGCGCTGGTTATTTTTTCGATGGCCATTTGCGCGATGACCGTGGAATTGCTCTGCTGCCGGTTCTTGGAATTCGTTCCAATGGCGATAGGAATCAAGACCGCGCATCCGAGCACGCCGACGGTCAGCACAAAACTGGCCATCATGAGCTCGATCAGAGAGGTGCCGGTCTGACCGGTGTATTTGGTTTTTCTTTTCAATTCCATGCGGCACCGTTCCACGTCACCATTTTTGTGCGACCACCTTTGGTTACCACTACCGCTGCCCAACCCGCTGTGCCAACCCGAGTATCCGTCAAGTAATAGACAAAATACCTAGCCACCGGAGTGCTACAGGTCGCAGGGGTTGTCGTGGTGTCGTAGTTACAGGGCAGACCTCGCCCGGTAAAGCCGAGAGTGTTGGTGTTATCGTATGAGCTGGATCCCGTATCTCCGGCCAGGACATACGCAGTCGGTTGTCCGCTGCCGCTGGGAGTCCCGGAGGCCGGAACGGTAGTCCCGCTGAATTCCATCATCGGTTCGTCGGCGTCGAAGCTCGCATTGCGATTCAGATCGACATACGCGATGCGCGCTCCGTTGCGGGTCGCGTAAAGAATCGGGTACGTGGTGTTATCCTTCGCCGCCTGGATTCTGGCCTGTTGCATGAGTCCGGAAAGATCGCCCGCCGAGGCGCGCAACCGGAGGTTGGAAACGGCTAAGAAGATGTTGGGAACGGCGATCGCTGCCGCAATCATCACCACCAGCACAACAATCAAGACTTCTATGAGGCTGAATCCGCGCTGGCCGGCGCGCCTCATCCCGCACTTCCTCGAATCAATTCTCATTAATGACTTCCTTCTGGGGCACTGGCTGCCAGGGGCTTGGGCAGTGAACGGCTACGACCCACAACAAATTAGCACTTTGAACGCCAATTTCGAACGCTCGTAAGTTATTCTGTTACTGACACTTAGAGGAGTCTAAAGGGCCGATTCGGTTTTGGGAAGAATTGGCTAGGGTAGAAAGGTAACAGGCCCGGTACCTGGAGCCAGGTGCGCACCGGGCGATCCGCTTTCTCGAAGCTCCAGCAGAAAGTGGCGGTGTTCGGGGCGTCCCCGGCGAATGGCGTCGCCTGGTTGCCGCCTCTTTCGGGCTCTTGCTATACTCGGGGGCGTTAGAGCCGTGCCGAGCGAAAGACATCCTCGAAACGGCGCCCGCAGCAGATCATTTCCCTGCGAACTTATCACCGAGTGGCTGGACGGAGCGCGCGCCATGCCCCGCTGCGCGCGAGGAGAGAAGTATGGCTGGATATGGCGGTGTCGATTACATCGATTTTGATTCGCAACTGAACGACGAAGAGCGGCTGGTGCGGCAAACGGCGCGCCAATTCGTCGAAAACGAAATCATCCCGATTATTGAAAAGCATAGCCGCGAGGGCGTTTTCCCTAAGCATCTGGTGCCGCAACTCGGCGAGTTGGGATTTTTCGGCGCGAATCTGCACGGCTACGGCTGCGCGGGAATGTCCAACGTGGCGTACGGATTGATGACCCAGGAACTGGAGCGGGGGGATTCCGGGCTGCGCAGCTTTGTTTCGGTGCAGGGCGCGCTGGTGATGTATCCGATCTACACTTTCGGTAGCGACGCGCAGAAAAACAAGTGGCTGCCGCTCCTGCAGCAAGGCAAAGCCATCGGCTGCTTTGGCCTGACCGAACCGCAATTCGGATCGAATCCGGGCGGCATGCTGACGCGCGCGGTGAAGCAGGGCCAGAACTACATCTTGAACGGCGAAAAGATGTGGATCACCAGTGGGTCGATCGCGGACCTGGCGGTGGTGTGGGCCAAGACCGAGGACGACAAGATCCGCGGATTCCTGGTGGAAAAAGGCGCGCCCGGATTCAAGACCTGGGACGTGCACGGGAAATGGTCGCTGCGCGCCTCGGTGACGTCCGGATTAGCATTCCTCGACTGCCAAATCCCGGAAGAAAATTTGTTGCCCGGAGTTGTTGGATTGAAGGGGCCACTAAGTTGCCTGAACCAGGCGCGCTATGGAATTGGATGGGGCGCGCTGGGGGCGGCCATGGCGTGTTACGACACGGCGCTCGGCTACGCCAAGACGCGTAAACAGTTCGCCAACAAACCCATTGCTTCGCACCAGCTGGTGCAGGAAAAACTGGCGTGGATGATCACGGAGATCGTCAAGGGCCAATTGCTGGCGCTGCACGTTGGCCGGCTGAAGGACAACGGCAGGGTTGACCCCGCGCATATTTCCATGCTGAAGATGAACAACGTGGCGATTGCGCTCGAAACGGCGCGCAAGGCCCGTGACATCCTCGGCGCGAACGGCATCGTGGACGATTACTGCATCATGCGGCACATGAACAATCTCGAGAGTGTGTACACCTACGAAGGAACAAACGACATTCATAAGCTGGTGATCGGCGAGCGCATCACCGGTATTGCCGCGTTTGTGTAATGTCTGAAGCTTTCCATCCCACCCATCTCCAAGCGGGTCAAATCTTGTATGCTGTGGGGCAGGTGCCCGCCGCGGCGGGCGCCTGCTAGGAGGAGCTACGTTCCATGTGTTCATGTGCCACTCGGGTGACTCGATTCCTCCGCTATTCACTTGCAGTACTCGTCATAGCTGGCCAATGCGGAATTGTTCGCGGGCAGCAGAAAACTGCACCGGCAGAAGAGAAGCCGAAGATTCGGGCGATCACCGCGTTCATCAACCTGGATCGGGCGCGGTACCAAGAGCAGGTGGCCGATGCGCTGAAGATGCTGAAGCGCGGGCAGACCATTCTTGAATCGCGCGGATACCAGGTCCAAACGATCCGCATCGCCACGCAGCCTTTTCCGGAATACACCAAGGGGCTGACCGCCGAGCAGACCGTCGCGTTTTTCAAGGACTACGACTCGTTAGCTAGCAGAGAAAAGTTTGCGGCGTCGATCGGCCCGGCGATGCTGAATGCCGGGGACAGCGATTCCGAAGCGAACTTGCTTGCGGAGATCCTCAGCAACACCAAGACGCTGAATGCTAGCGTGGTGGTGGCGGGCGAGGACGGCGTGCGCTGGAGCGCTGTAGGTGCCGCGGCTCGCGTGATGAAAAAACTCGAGGAGACGGAGCACAGCCAGGGTAATTTTCGTTTTGCGGCCATAGCCATGGTGCCGCCGTTGACGCCATTCTTTCCGGCCGCATATCACACCGGTTTCGGACACCAGTTCGCGATCGCGCTGGAATCGGCAAACGTGGTGATGGCCACGTTTAAGGATGCGCCGGACCTGGCCACGGCCAAGCAGCGGCTGACGGATCGATTGGCAACCAGCGCCTTCGATATCGAGCGCAATGCGGGACGCATCGATCAGGACACCGGGTGGACCTACATGGGAATCGATCTTTCGCCGGCGCCGTCGCCACCGGAGAATGCTTCGATAGGTGCGGCCATCGAGAATTTGACCACCCAACCCGTGGGCATGAGTGGAACGCTCACGGCGGCGGCAACGATTACTGCGGCGGTCAAAGACGTCAAAGTCAAACAAACCGGGTATATCGGTTTAATGCTGCCCATCTTGGAAGATAGGCGACTGGCCGAGCGGTGGAGCGAAGGACACCTTTCCATTGACGCCCTGCTCAGTTATTCGGCGGTGTGTGGCACGGGCCTGGACACCGTTCCGCTCCCCGGGGACATCAGCGCCGAGCAGCTTTCCCTCATCATCGGCGACATGGCCAGCCTGGCATTCAAGTGGCACAAACCACTTTCTGCAAGACTGCTCCCGGTTCTTGGCAAAGGCTGGGGCGAAATGACGGAGTTCGACAATCCGTTCCTGGTAAATGCCAAGCTGCAGTCGTTCGACAGCAATTGAAGACTCCCCACGCCTAAAGTCGGCGGATTCTTTGGAGTTACTATGCGACATTGCCGCACGTCTCCAACGATGTTTCCTGTTTCGCAGACATGTGCTTG
>MNIJ01000126.1:1586-13219 GCA_001919715.1 Acidobacteria bacterium 13_1_20CM_58_21 | reverse complement strand
CGCAGCGTGCGCTGAGAGGCAATGAGAATGGACTTTCTTGCACATCACATCTTGAGCGTGGTTTTATTTACGCCGCTCGTGGGCGCCTTGCTTGTGCTGTTCATTCCTCGCCAGAGGGAGAACGCGCACAAGATCGCCGGAAACGTATTTGGCATGCTCGGCTTCCTGGTTTCGCTTCCGCTGCTTCGCTGGTTTAAGCCGGAAGGGGGCGGCTTCACCTTTGAGGAAGCCGCCGATTGGATCCCCTCGATTGGCGCGAAATACCATCTCGGCATAGACGGCATCAGCCTGCTGCTCGTCATGCTCACAACGTTTCTCGGGATGATCGCTATTCTCTCTTCTTGGAGCGCGATTCACCTGCGTACCAAGGAATATTACATTCTGCTTCTGCTGCTGCAGACCGGGATGATTGGAGTTTTCGTTTCTCTCGATTTCTTCCTGTTCTACGTGTTCTGGGAAGTGATGCTCGTCCCCATGTACTTCCTGATCGGCGTTTGGGGTAGCGACCGGCGCCTCTACGCGGCCATCAAGTTCTTCCTGTACACCTTGGCCGGATCAGTGGTCATGCTGCTGGCCATCCTGGCGCTGTACTTCTATGCGCCGGTGTCCGCCAACGGTGCACGCACCTTCGATGTCCCGACGTTGCTCGCCGCCACGCAGCACTTCTCCGACCCACTGAAGGCGTGGCTGTTCTGGGGTTTCTTCTTCGCGTTTGCCATCAAAGTGCCCATGTTCCCGTTCCACACTTGGCTCCCCGATGCGCACACGGAAGCGCCCACGGCCGGCTCCGTCATCCTCGCCGGCGTTCTCCTGAAGATGGGTACATACGGTTTCATCCGTTTCTCCCTCCCGTTGCTGCCTGCGGATGCCGCCATGCGCGCGCGAATCATTCACATCGTCATCGTACTCTCCTTGATAGGCATCATTTATGGTGCGCTCGTTTGCCTCATGCAAAAGGATATGAAGCGCCTGATTGCTTACAGCTCGGTCAGCCATCTTGGCTTCTGCACGCTGGGGATATTCGCGCTCACGCCAAACGGCCTGGCGGGCAGCGTGCTCCAGCAGATCAACCATGGCATCTCCACCGGGGCACTTTTTTTGATTGTGGGCGTGCTCTATGAACGTCGCCACACGCGCATGATTTCGGAGTTCGGCGGCCTGGCAACGCCCATGCCGAATTTCGCCGCGATCTATCTGATCGTCAGCCTGAGTTCGCTGGGCATGCCCTTGTTGAACGGCTTCATCGGAGAGTTCACCATCTTGCAGGGCGCTTTTCAGGTGAGCAAGGCCTGGGCCGCCTGGGGCTCGCTGGGCGTCGTACTGGGCGCGGCGTACCTGCTGTGGCTCTACCAGCGAGTGATGTTCGGCCCGGTTACGCAGCTTGCCAACGAAGACTTGCCGGACTTGAACTTGCGCGAATACGCCACGCTCCTGCCGCTCGTGATTCTGGCGTTCTGGATCGGCATCTATCCGAAGCCGTTCTTCGCCTGCATTGAAAAGCCGGTGCACAAAATTGTCGAGCAGGTGAACCCCAACTTCTATCAAGAGCAACGCGCAAAATTGCCTTCGGCGGAATTCCGCGCCGCTGCGGCGGAGACGAAATAACCCGCGCGAATGAACATCCCATTTATCAGCGGGATTCTTAGCTATCTCCAGGGCGACGGCGCCGCCATCCTTCCAGAGATGGAACTTGTCCTCTTCGGACTGGGAATCCTGCTGATCGATTTCTGGATTGAACAGAAGGATAAATACTGGAATGCCGGGCTGGCCCTGGCCGGAACGATTTTCAGTGGTTTCACGATCTTCAGGCTCCGCGGAGCGATCGTGGCAAAGGGCGACGTTTTCGGATTCCATGACTCTGTAGTGGTCGATCCGTTCTTTATTTTTTTTGCCGCGCTTTTTCTGGCCGCTACCGCGCTCGTGATTCTGCTGTCCGTGAAATACCTGCAGATCGAAGAGGAACAAGAGGGCGAATACTATGCACTTCTGCTGTTTGCCTGCGTGGGAATGATGTTCATGGCCTCCGGCATTGACCTGATTGTCATGTTCCTCGGCCTTGAAACCATGGCGCTCAGCTTTTACGTACTGACCGGTTTCTTGCGTCGCGAGAAGCGTTCGAATGAAGCCGCGCTAAAGTATGTGCTGCTCGGCGCGTTCAGCTCTGGAATACTGGCCTACGGCTTTTCCTTGATTTACGGTTTGAGTGGATCGACGGATGTCCGAAATATTAGAGCTGCATTTGATCCGCGTTTTGGGCTGGCCAGGGCCATTGAGTTGAGCCGTCAATCCGGTGCAATTGGCGGTCAGATGCGCCAACTTCTGACGACCCGGTACCCGGCTGCTTTGCATCTGGAGCCGTCTTTGGTGAATCAGTTGACCGTTTTTGCCGCTGCCGCATTCGTTTTGGTCGCAGTCGGATTGTTTTTCAAAGTTGCGGCTGTGCCCTTTCACCAGTGGGCGCCGGACGTCTACGAGGGAGCCCCGACGCCCATCACCGCCTATGTTAGCGTGGCGTCCAAGACGGCCAGCTTCGCGCTGCTGCTGCGGCTGTTCGTCACCGTGTTCGCGGCATCGCAGGAGACTTGGATGCCTCTCGTCGCGGGCATCGCGGTGGCGTCGCTCACATGGGGAAACCTGGCCGCGTTGACACAGACCAACCTGAAACGCCTGCTGGCCTACTCCTCGATTTCGCACGTCGGCTACATCCTGCTTGGTCTCGTTGCCGGAAACGGCACCGCTTTGACCGGAATCTCATACTACCTGTTTGCGTACGTGTTCATGACCGCCGGAGCATTTGCGGTCATCATCGTTCTTCGCCAGAAAGGGCTCATCGGCGATGAACTTGACGACCTGAACGGCTTGTACCAGCGCAGCCCCGCCGCTGCATTGCTGCTCCTGATCTTCATGCTTTCGCTTGCCGGCATCCCGCCCACGTCCGGCTTCATGGGCAAGTATTTCATTTTCCTTTCGCTGATCGAGACGCACCATCCCGTGCTCGCCGTCTTTGCCGTGCTTTATATCGTCCCCGCGCTCTACTATTACTTCCGTATCGTCGTACACGCTTGGCTCAAGCAGCCCGGCGACGCGCCGCGTCCATCGATGACCAGCGCGCAGGCCGTGGCCCTCGGCGTCACCGTGTTTGTCACGCTCGCCGCGGGGTTGTATCCTGAGCCGTTCACGCGGCTCGCGCAATATGCCTTCGGACAATAAGCCCGAAAATTCCGGTTCACCTTCGCCGGTCGTGGAGAAAGCGAAAGACGTCTCCAACCAGGCTGCCATGGCCATGGAATTGCCCTTCGTGCTCGTCGCCGCCGTTGTCGTGGGCGGGCTTTTCGGTTATTTTCTCGACCACTGGCTGCATACCAAGCCGGTCTTCCTGCTCGTGCTTGGCGGCCTTGGTTTTTATGCCGGTGTGCGCGACGTTCTCCGGCGGCTTGCGGGAAGCAGCGATGGCGTCAAGCGCAGCTGATTCTCCGCCCGCTGCGGTGACCGAAAGGCGGATTTCTTGGCTGACCCTCCTGATTGGATTGGTCGCAGGTCTAGTGGTGGCGCTGCTCGGCGACCGTTTGTGGGGTGCGGGCCTGGGGATCGGTGCTGCGCTGGGCTGGCTGAATTTTCGCTGGCTCAGGCGGGGCTTGGACGCTTTGGTGCTGGCCTCCACGGCACAAGCCGGCAAAGAGAAACCCACGGTCCCGATAACCAGCTACTGGGGCATGCTCTTTCGCTACGGGTTGATAGCCCTCGCCGTGTATGTTATTTTTGAATACCTCAGAGTTCCCCTTGTGAGCATGGTCGTGGGTTTGTGTGCTCTAGGAGCCGCAACCGTGGTGGCGAGTGTGTACGAAATCTTCGATCCGGCGGACTGACGAATGGTTGAACACGTTACCGGACTCACGGAGTTGGTGAATCACTACTTCGGGCGATTTGCCTTGGCGCTGCTCTCGGCGCTCCACATCAGCCCGGAAAATCCAGACATGCCCATCCCGGAGCACGTGGTGATGAGCTTCCTGGTATTGATCATTGGCACGGTATTGGCGCTTCTCGTTCGCTCGCGGCTTTCCGTGGAGCACCCTGGCGGCTTTCAACAGATCGCGGAATTGTTGCTTACCAACCCTCTTGGATTCGGAATCAAAGATTTGCTGGAAGAAAACGTAGGGCACCAGGGATTGAGACACGTGCCCTGGGTTGGCTCGATTTCCGTATTCATTCTGTTGGCCAATCTTTTTAGCGTTTTCCCGCTTTTTGCGGCGCCGACCGCCAAGGTTAGTGTCCCTCTGGCTTGCGCGATGCTTACCTTTGTCTATTTCAACTGGCAGGGAATCCGACATCACGGCAATATCGCCTACCTTAAGCATTTCGCCGGGCCCGTCCCGCTGCTTTCCCCGCTGATTTTTCCCGTCGAGATCATCAGTACCTGCGCCCGCGTGCTCTCGCTGACGGTACGTCTATGGGCCAATATTTTTGCGAGCGATCTGCTGTACTCGATCTTTTTGAGCTTGCTGCTCGCCCCCGTGCTTTGGGGATGGAACAAGACACCGGTTCTCGGAATAATGCTGGCAGTTTTTCCTGCCCTTATCCCCCTCCTGTTTATCGGTCTGCATATTTTTGTCGCTATCATTCAGACCTATATATTTACGGTGCTCCCGTCAGTGTACCTGGGCATCGCGACGGGGGAGGAACACTAGACGTTTTGCTTACCCTTTTCCTGGGCCAAGTCTGTTGAGCCGTTCCAGTGTGAGCCCGGCTGCACGGTGTCCGGGAACCACCTCCTGGCGGCGATTCATAAGGAGGAAGTGATGAAGAAGGCCACGATGGTGTTGGTAGCGCTGGCGGCGGTGATGTGGATCGCTCCGTCCGCGTTCGCGCAGGACTCCGCGGGTGCGGCAGCCGGAGGCAAAGGCCTGATGGCCATTGCAGCGGGCTTCGGTATGGCTCTGGCGGCCTTTGGCGGCGCGTTGGGGCAGGGCCGGATCGCTTCAGCGGCTTGCGAAGGTATGGCCCGCAACCCCGGAGCAGCAGCGGCCATCCGCGCGGCCATGATTCTCGGTCTGGTATTCGTCGAGACGCTAGCGCTCTTCACGCTGGTGATCATCTTCGTGAAGATCTAAGGCCAGCGAAAAGGTTTTCGGAAACGGCCCGATGCACAAGCCTCCGGGCCGTTTTCTTGTGCAGTCCGATTCACACGGGTAGCATCCAATCCGTAGGCCGACCTTGATACCGAGCAGAGTCGAAGGATCGGTTTGCCCTTCGCTTTGGAAACGCGATATCAGCGCCCGAAAAGCGCTGGCTGCAGAATGAAGTTCAGCACCCGGTTGGGAAATAGTCCGAAGTACAGGGTGCCCACCACCGTGAAGGCCAGAACAAAATTCACGGTAAGCGGGAATCCTACCGGAGCTGCCGACTTCACCTCGGCACTTGACTCGCGCATGTACATCACTACGATGACGCGCAAGTAGTAGTAGGCCCCGATTATGCTGTTAACCGCCATCAACACCGCGAGCCACAGCAGGTGCGACTTCACCGCCGCCTTGAATATGTAGAACTTCCCGAAGAAACCCGCGGTAACCGGCAGCCCAAGCAGCGAAAGCAGGTAGACGCTCAGCGCCGCCGCCACGAAAGGCTGCCGCTGGGAGAGCCCCGCGTAGTCGTCCAGCGACAGATTCTTTTCACCGGTTCCACCCAGTTGCGAAACGATGGTGAACGCTCCAAGCTTCACGAGCGCGTAGCTGAGCAGATAAAAAAGTACCGCAGCATATGCGGGCGCTGCTTCCGCGGATCCATCGCGTGCCATGGATGTAACGGCCGCAAAAGCCACCAGAATGTAGCCGGCGTGCGCAATGGAACTGTACGCCAGGAGCCGCTTGACGTTCGTCTGCACCAGCGCCCCCAGATTCCCGGCGAACATGGTAAGCGCCGCGAGCCCCCAGAAAGCCCAGAACCAGAAGTGCGTGGCGGCAGGAACGGTCGCAAAGATGCGCAGCAACAAGGCAAACGCAGCGGCTTTCGGTCCCGCAGAAAAAAGCGCCGTAACTGGCGTTGGCGCGCCTTCGTAAACGTCCGGGGTCCACACCTGGAACGGTGCCGCAGCCACCTTGAAGCCCAGCCCGACCAGGATCATGGCGAGCCCAAGCTCGAAAAGCTTGCTGTGGAAAAGTTCCTCGGAACCCATCTTGGTCAGCATCGTCGTACCGCTCGAGCCATACACCAGGGCAATCCCGTAAAGGAAGAAGGCCGTCGCGAACGAGCCCAGCAGGAAATACTTCATCGCCGATTCAGTGGACTTCAGCGAATCGCGGCGGTATCCCGCCAGGATGTAGCTGGAGATCGAACTCATCTCCAGGCCAATGAACGCCGTGAGCAGCTCTTGCGCTGAAGCAAGCACACCCATGCCCGCCGTGGCAAATAGCAGCAGCGCGTAAAACTCTGCAAAGGGAAGGCGTTCTCGCTCCAGATAAGGCCCCGCCGCCAGCACCACCAGAAACGCCACTGTGCCCACCAGCAGCCGGAAGAAGAAACTGAACGAATCGGACTGCACCAGCCCGTCGAAGCCCGGCCCTGCACGCATTGCCGCGGAGATGGATGCGGCTGTTCCCGCCAGCGTCCCGATTAACGCGAGAAACGTAAAAAAATTGCGGCTGCGCACGAACGGCTGCATCAGCACTGCTAGCACGCCGAAGCCGCACCACACCAATTCCGGAAGCACGCGATAAACGTCGATCGTGCGGGGAAGCATTTAGCGGATTCCCAGCCTTTCACTTGAGATGGCCTTTGCCGCGCCCGGGGAATCCAGCTTCGCCTGCGGCGCGGCGCTCGCCGGTGTTGCCGCCTCGTACGGCCGCTGTGGTTCGACCGCCTCAATCACGGATTGCGCGGCTGCGGCCGTCCGGGCGGTGATAAACGTTGAGCCCATGCCCATCCACAGTGTGACGATCGCCATGGTCGCCAGAATCCACTTCTCGCGCGGGGACACGTCGGGGAGGATGCGGTTTTTCTCCTGCGTGATTTCTCCGAAAAACACACGCTGATACGACCACAGCAGGTAGCAGGCGGAGAGGATCACGCCGAGCGCGGCCCACGAAGCCCAGCCCCAGTGCCGCTGATACGTGCCCAGCAGGACCAGGTATTCACCGACGAAACCATTGAGCATCGGCAAGCCCAGCGACGACAGGGCGACAAACAGAAAGAATGCCGCCAGCTTGGGCATCGGCGTGGCCAGACCGCCGTACTCGTTGATTTCAAAGGTGTGCCGCCGGTCGTGTAGCATGCCCACAAGCAAGAAAAGCGTGCCCGTCGAAATCCCGTGCGCTAGCATCTGGTAAACCGCGCCCTGCATGGAAATGTTATGAAACGCAAAAATTCCCAGCACCACGAAGCCCAGGTGGCTGACTGACGAGTAGGCAACCAGCTTCTTCAGGTTCGGCTGCACCATTGCCACCAGCGCGCCGTAAATGATCCCGATGATGGCCAGCGCGGCCACCCAGCGCGCGGCCCGGCGTGAAGCCTCCGGGAAGAGCGGCAGAGAGAAGCGGATCATTCCGTACGTGCCCATTTTCAGCAGCACGCCCGCCAGCATCACTGAACCAGCCGTGGGCGCTTCCACGTGCGCATCCGGCAGCCAGGTGTGCAGCGGGAAGAGCGGCACCTTGATCGCAAATGCCAGAAAGAACGCCAGGAAGAGGAGCATCTCCGTTCTGGGCGGGAGCTCAAGGCCGCCTTGGGACAGAGGAGTGTGCAACAGCGCCTCAACCGTCGGCAGATCAAACGTGCCCGTGGCGTTATACAGCCAAATAATTCCGACCAGCATCAGAATCGAGCCCGCCATCGTGTACAGCACGAACTTCACCGCCGCGTACACGCGGCGCTCGTGGCCCCAAATACCGATCAGAAAGGCCATGGGAATCAGCATCACTTCCCAGAAAAGGAAGAAGAGGAAAAGGTCCAGCGAGAGGAACACGCCCACGACGCCAAGCTCCAGCACCAGCAGCATCACGAAAAATTCTTTGACGCGGTGCTCGATGCTCTTCCACGAGGCCAGGATGGAAATCGGCGTGAGAAACGTCGTCAGGATCACCAGGAACAAACTGATTCCGTCAACGCCTAGGTGGTAATGGATCGGCGGCTGGTCGATCCATCTGGCGTATTCTTCAAGGTGATACCCGGTTCGGCCGACGGGCACCGCTCGGATCATCAGTAGCGAGAACAGAAATTCCGCCAGGGAAACGATCAGCGCGATGATACGAATGTATTTATGATCGTCACCGCGCAGCAGCAAGAGCGCCAGCGCCCCCACGGCAGGGAAGAAGATCAGCACGGAAAGCAAATGTCCGCCGGGCAACATCAACGCACCATTCCGATAACGGTTTTTCCGCCAAACGGCCAGAAGAAGATGACGGCGATGATCGCGATTGCGCCTACGACCACCCATACCGCGTAGCTGCGGGTATTTCCGGACTGCGTATGCCGCACTCCGTCGCCGATAGCAGTCGCGCCTTCGGCAATCCCGTTCACTGTTCCGTCGATGCCGGCGACATCGGCCGCTTTCCAGAGCACCTTGGTCGAAATCCAAAGCAGTGGCTTGACCACTACCGCATCGTACAGTTCATCCACGTAGTACTTGTTCAGCAAGGTTGTGTAAGCGGGGTTCAGGGACTTGACAAGCCTGTCTGCTTCTTCAGGTCGCTTGAGATACAGCCAGTAGGCAACCATGGCCCCTGCAAAAGCGGTCACCACGGCCACCCCGGCCAGCCATAGTTCCAGCGAACGCGCACCGGCCTCCGCTCCAGCCACTTCCACGCCGGCGAAAACAGGCTGCAGGAATTTTGCGAAATAGTCCGTTCCTCCCGGCAGGAATGCAGGCGCGGCGAGCCAGCCGCCCACGATCGAGAGCAGGGCCAATATCATCAGCGGCGCCAGCATGTTGTCCGGCGACTCATGCACGTGAACGTGATGCTCGTCGTAGCGCTGCTTCCCGTGAAACGTGAGGAAGATCAACCGGAACATGTAGAACGCCGTCAGCAGCGCGGTGACCAGCCCGAATCCGTACAATACGTATCCGACGTTGCGGCCGCCATATTCATTCTGGAAAGCGCTTAAAAGGATCGAATCTTTGCTGAAGAATCCAGCGAATGGCGGGAACCCTGCAATCGCCAGCGTGGCCGTCAGCATCGTTACGTACGTCCAGCGAATCTTCTTGCTGAGACCGCCCATGCGGAGCATGTCCTGCTCGCCGCCCATGGCGTGGATCACGCTGCCAGCGGCTAGGAAAAGAAGCGCCTTGAAGAACGCATGCGTCATCAGGTGGAAAATCCCCGCAGAAAAAGCGCCAACGCCGCATGCGAGAAACATGTAGCCCAACTGGCTGACGGTGGAGTACGCGAGAACTTTCTTGATGTCCGTCTGCACCAAGCCGATGGTGGCAGCAAAGAACGCCGTCGCGCAGCCAACGATGGCGACCGCCAGCATCGCCGTCGGCGCACGCGAAAAGAGCATGTGCGAGCGCGCCACTACGTATACGCCCGCGGTCACCATCGTCGCCGCATGAATCAGTGCGCTGACCGGCGTCGGCCCTTCCATGGCGTCCGGCAGCCAAACGTACAGCGGCAGCTGCGCTGACTTTCCGCACGCGCCCATGAAAAGCAGCAGGCAGGCGATCGTGAACGTTCCAAGATGCCCCATCGCATCAGCAGGCCAAGGATCCGCCTTTGCGAAAAGCTGGACGAAATCCAAGGTCCCGAAAGTCTTGAACAGCAAGAACATCCCCAGCATGAATCCGAAGTCGCCGATGCGATTGACGATGAACGCTTTCTTCCCCGCATCCGCAGCAGATTTCCTCAGGAAATAAAATCCGATGAGCAAGTAACTGGAGAGCCCCACGCCTTCCCACCCAACGAACAGCAGCACGTAATTCGCCGCGAGCACCAGGATGAGCATGAAAAACATGAACAGGTTGAGGTAGGAAAAGAAGCGGTAGTAGCCGCCTTCATGCGCCATGTATCCGGTCGCGTAAATGTGAATGAGCCAACCGACTCCGGTCACCACCAGCACCATCACGACCGTGAGTTGGTCCATCTGCAGATCGAAACCAGCGCGGAAATTGCCCGTGGCGATCCAGGTGAAGAATTCCTTGCGAAAGAGAACCCTACCCGACTCGAAAAACTCGCGGACCGCTTCAAGCGCGCCAAGAAAAGAAAGCCCCGTCGAGCCGATGGCCACCCAATTGATAATCTTATTCGGCCACTTCGCGCCAAAAATTCCATTCACGGCCGAGCCCAGCAGCGGCAGCAGCGGAACAATCCACAGGTATTCGAGCATCGGGTATTTCGGCATTAGAGTTTGAGCAGGTCGACGCGTTCCACGTTCAGTGTCTGCCGGTTGCGCGCAATCAAGATGATAATTCCCAGCCCCACGGCCGCTTCCGACGCCGCCACGACAATCACGAAAAGCACAAAAACCTGCCCATCGAGTTTTCCTAGCGCCTGGCTGAACGCTACAAACGCCAGATTGACCGCGTTCAGCATCAGCTCAATGGACATGAAAATCGTGATGATGTTGCGCTTGAAAATAAACGCAAACACGCCCAGCCCGAAAAGGATCGCGCTCAGGATCACGTAATAGTTCGTGGGTACCATCTCAGCTTTTCTCCCGCTGCGCGAGCACCGTGGCTCCCAGCACCGCGACGAGAATCAGGAACGAGGTCAACTCGAACGGGTAAACGAAGTCCTTGAAGATCATGTTCGAAATTCCGAGTGTCGAAGCAATTTCTCCCGTTTGCGGCGCGGCCTGCACGCTCTCCGTTGACTTCGCGATCGTCGCGGCCACAAAGCCAGCTAGTGCCACGACCAGGAGCAACCCCGGCGCTCCCGCCATCTTGGAAATGCTGGTGTGCTCCTCCACGCCCGCGTTCAAGAGCATAATCACGAACACAAACAGCACCATAATCGCGCCGCCATAAACAATAATCTGCACGGCGGCCACGAATTCTGCGCCCAATAGCAGATAGAGTCCCGCGAGCGCAACCATGACCACGATCAGCGACAGCGCGCTGTGAATCGGATGCTTTCATTTCGCGCCCCATGTCATTCTCACTAGGATCACAAAGCTGGTGACAATTACGTTCACTATGGACAGCGGCAGAAGCAATTTCCACCCGAAGGCCATCAACTGGTCATAACGGAAACGCGGCAGCGTCCCGCGCATCCACACATACACAAACAGAAAAACAAAAATCTTGGACAGCAGCCAGAACGGCGCCTGAATAAACTCATTCACGTTTGGGAACAAAACAAAAACTGCGCCCAGCCCGGCAATCACCGTTCCAGCTCCCGGCAAAATAAGTCGCCCGAAAATCGTCTCGTAGCGGAACCCATCCCAAATCACCCACAGTCCGAAGGGAATCAGGATGGCCGACGGCAAATAATGGGTAAACGTCCACGAGGCGGGGAAAGGAGACAGCCATCCGCCGAAAAATAGAATC
Organism: Acidobacteria bacterium 13_1_20CM_58_21; assembly: GCA_001919715.1. GTDB lineage: Bacteria > Acidobacteriota > Terriglobia > Acidiferrales > UBA7541 > Acidiferrum. Next base: position 1,746 of record MNIJ01000126.1, on the reverse strand, counting down.
GAGCACAGGCACGAAACCGTGATCATGCTGGTGTATTCTGCGATGAAGAACATCGCGAACTTGAAGCTGGCGTATTCGGTATGGAAGCCCGCGACCAGTTCTGACTCCGCTTCCGGCAAATCGAACGGCACGCGATTCGTCTCCGCGACCGCCGCCACGA
>MNIJ01000126.1:0-1495 GCA_001919715.1 Acidobacteria bacterium 13_1_20CM_58_21 | reverse complement strand
CAATTCGTAACTGATCATCTGCGCCGAGCTGCGCAGGCCGCCGAGCAGCGGATATTTGCTGTTCGAAGACCATCCTGCCAGGGCCACGCCATAAACGCCCATCGCCGTGATGGCAAACAGCGCCAGGATGCCGATATTCACATCAAGCGGCGCAATTCCCAGATAAATGTCGTGATTGAACAATCGAATCGGGTCAGGGCCAAACGGGATCAACGCGATAGAAGTCAGAGCCAGCGCCAGAGCCAGCAGCGGTGCGAGATAGTAGACAAATTTATCCACGCCCGCCGGAGTCGGATCTTCCTTAAAAAGAAATTTCACGCCGTCGGCCAACGGCTGCAGCAATCCGTGCGGCCCCACACGATGCGGACCCCAGCGCGATTGCATGTGCGCCACGACTTTTCGTTCGAACCACGTCAGATACGCGTTCACCGTCAGCACGATGAAAAGTAACAGCGCGATCTTGACGACCGTGATAACCAGCTCGGCGTTCGTCGATAAAAAGGCAGTCACGGCTAGGCCTTGGCCTCCGGCAGGGATTCCATCATGGTGCAGAAACGCCCCAGCGTTCCGCTGGTGAACAAAGTGTCCTTCGCAGGTCGAATCAATCCCACCGGCACGTCGTAAGGCACATGCCCGTTCCGCGCAAATTCCACGCGCGTCGCCTCCGCACCGCCCGTCAGCAGTCCCGCCGGCTGCACGTTGTAGCCGCTCACCGCCTTACGAATTTCTTCAAACACCACGGCCGGATTCTTGTAATGAAACGCTTTCCCCAGCCCCAGCTTTTCCAGTTGATGAGACAAAATGCGCAACAGATCGAAGTCACTCCGTGGACCCATCACTTCCGCGCCCTTGCGCAGCATCTGAATTTCGCCCGAAGTGTTGGTGACTGTTCCGTCCTTTTCGTACGCTGAAGTTGCCGGGAAAACGATATCCGCCACTTGCGCCGTCTCCGTCAGAAACATTTCCTGGACGATCAGCAGGTCCAATTTGCCGCGCCCAAGACCCAGCGTGCCGAAATGCGCCAACGGATTCGCGCCCATCACGTACAACGCCTTCAATTTTCCCGCCTGCGCCGCTTCCACCATTTGCGGCGCCGTCAGCCCCAGCTTCGGCGGAATCGGCCCGCAGCTCCACAACTCTTCACGGCAACACGCCCATGTCCGCAGCGCCGCGCGAATTCGCGTAATCGCCCAGCACCAGGTAGCGCGTCTTACCCGGCAGCTTCGAACCAAACGCGACCAGCGTCGCAATGGCGGCGCCGGAAATTTCCGCGCCGAAAACAACGGCAACATCGCTCTCCGCCTCAAGCCCAGCCTTCAATTGCACAAGTTGTTCCACAAGCTCCGGCGCGAGTTGTCCTTCCTCATGCGCCAGCCACCGGAGCACAACCGCTTCCTGGCCGGCCGCCACTTTCACAAACTGCGTGGCCCTGCGCTTCAGCTTGATCTCGTTCGCATTAATGACGAACAGCTTGGTGCCAAAATGGCGGATGCCG
>MNIJ01000048.1:2760-13999 GCA_001919715.1 Acidobacteria bacterium 13_1_20CM_58_21 | reverse complement strand
CCTTATAGGAGTATCCGGAAGTGCCCACGCGAAACTGTCCCGGGTGAGGGATAGAAGACCTCCGTGGAGGGCCATTAAATCACAGCCCAGGCGCTGGGAAAATAGGGACAGCCACTTTCGCTACGAGCGCCTGATGCACAACCTCGCTAAGCTATTGATTTCATTGTGCGGGAATTTGGGTTGTGCAATACCTTCTAGTGTTTTTTCTTCGCCGATGGCGAGACCCGGCGGCTGAGCAATTCGATAGCATTCTCCAGTCGTTGACGTCGTTCCCAGAAATCGCCCCAGAGATCACCCTTCTCCTTTAAGCGCGCAAAGACCGTCTTTATGTTCAGTGATGCGGGGCGTAAGCCGGGACGCAATTCGCGGGGTAACAGCGGAGTGGAAACGGGCGCTTGCGGGAATGCTCGCACGGCGTAGGGGGCAGCCAGCGGGCGCCCAAGAGCATTCTGTTGGACATCGATCAGGACGCGACCGGCGGGACGACGTGCGACGGATCGTTCGTTGGTTACCAGATTCGAGTGTTCGGCGGTTACGGTTCGAGCGACGATCTCGGCGAAGGTTCGTAACTGTTCGTACGTATAGACGGGCTCCACAGGAATATACAGGTGGATTCCAGTTGCGCCTGAAGTTTTCAAGAAGCTCACCAACCGCAATTCTTCCAACTTTTCATGGAGAACTCGGGCGATCGTGACTACAACGGAGAAATCGGTGCCCTCAGAAGGATCGAGGTCGAAGAAGAAATAGTCAGGATGCTCAAGATCGGCATAGCGGCTGGACCACGGGTTGTGGTCGATGCAACCGAGGCCGGTCAAAAACAGCAGGGAGGCCCGATCGTTGGCGGTCGCGTAGTGTATTTCTTCTCCGCGTTTTTCGGAATCGAGGAGCATGGTTGTAAACCACTCTGGTATACCCTCACGCAAGTCCTTTTGAAAGAAAGCTTGGCCCTTGATTCCGTCAGGGTAGCGGCGCAAAACCAAAGGCCGCTCGCCGAGAAAAGGCAAGATGAAGTCGGCCATGCGGTAGTAGTAGGCCAGTAGATTTCGTTTCGTGAAGCCGGACTCGGGAAAATAGACTTTGTTCAAGTTGCTCAGCCGCAGCCGTTTGCCGTCGAGTTCAATGGTGACGGTTTCCGAGCATCCCTTGAACAACTCAGCTTCGATCTGGGCTTTTGTGTGGAGTACGCGGGCGACGAACTCGGGGGCTCGAACTGCAGTTGGATCCGCGGCGGGGGCGGCTTCGTTCTCCAATTGGCAATCCATGGGACGCGCATCCTCGCGGAGCGCGAGGAAAACCGGATGGCGCAGGGAGTGCTCCTGTGTCCAGCCGCTGAACTTAACGCGCGCAACTAAAACCGGCGAGACCCAGGATGGCCTTTCGTTGGTTTCGGGCACGGTGTCGAACGGGCAAGCGGGAGCCGCGAATTCCTGCAACTTGCTAGTTACTTCTTTTAGCTTTTTCGCGTCAAATCCACTGCCAACATGACCGATGAATCGAAGTTTTTTGCCTTGATACAAGCCCAACAGCAGCGAGCCAAATGGAAGGGCAGCACTGCGAGGTGCACTCCAGCCGCCCACGACGGCGTCCACCGTTTTAGTAATCTTAAGCTTCACCCAGTACGGGCTTCGATCACCAACGTACGGGCTGTCGGCTCGCTTTGCGACGATCCCTTCCAAGCCATTCTGTTCTGCCAGTCCGAACAGTTCTTTTCCGTGCTCCAACTGATGGTCGGAGTACCGAAACTGTTCGGACGTGCGAAGCAATCGGTACAGGAGCTGCTTACGATCGAGGAGTGGAGTTTCGCGAAGGTCGTATCCGTCACAGTAGAGAAGATCGAAGACGAAGTACACGACAGGGACCCGCGAGAGGAGGTTCTTGCTGGGAGCCCGCACGTGCATGCGTTCCTGCAAGAGTTCGAAGTCACTGTGACCGCGGGTGTCTAGAGCGACGATCTCTCCGTCAAGAATTGTCTGGCGGGCGGCCAAGACATCGGGAAGAGAGGCCAGTTCGGGATAGCGCTTGTCCATGTCAACGCCGGTGCGAGAGCGTAACGTCAAAGCGCCATTCTCAATTCGGGCTAGCGCGCGCACACCGTCCCACTTGATCTCAAAGAGCCAGTTGGGATCGGAAAAGGGGCGGTCGGTGAGCGTCGCCAGCATGGGTTCCACGCGAGACGGCATCGAGCACTTGCGTGCGCCTTGCAACTCTCCCGCGCGAATTGGGCTGGCCTTGCGTTTGGGGGGCAGCTCCTCTTTAATCTCTTCTAGCGTGCGTCCCGTGAGGACCGAGCCGTCGTGCTCCTCGATGTTCCAAGCGGAATCTTCGGCGGCGTCCTTGTGTTTCATCATCAGCCATTCGTTGCCCTTCTCGCTGTGCCTAAGCTTGACCAAAACGAAGCTGCCCCGCAGCTTCTCGCCGTTCAGATTGAACTTGATTTCCTCCCGCTCTAGTTGCTTTCGCGCATCGAGGGTGCCCTCAACGGTGAAGGTCCCGCGGTCCCAAACCATAACCGTTCCTGCGCCGTAGCTGCCCTCGGGGATCTTTCCTTCAAAGCCGCCGTATTCGAGCGGATGATCCTCGGTTTGCACGGCCAGACGTTTGTCTGCAGAGCTAAGCGAAGGTCCCTTGGGCACAGCCCAGGACTTCAACGTGCCGTTGATGGCCAAGCGGAAGTCGTAGTGCAAGCGACGGGCAGCATGTTTTTGGACGACGAACGTACTTTCGAAAGTGGCTTGAGCGCCTTTGCCGGAGGGCTCGGGAGTTAGGTCGAAGCGGCGTTTTCGCCGGTATTCTTCAAGCTTGGACATGAAGGCATTCTATCCCAGACTTTTCCTTGAGCCCCAGGCCTGCCCGTCCGCTCCAAATTAGTATTAAGCTGACTGATAAACGACCTGCCCAGGATTCGTCTTGCTTCCTGCCTCCGTGGACGGCTAATCTTAAAGGCTCGTGCACCGTCCCGAGGCTGCCGTCGAAGGAGCGTTCACATGGCCACGACCGTCTGGAAAGGCCACCTCACCTTTGGCCTGATTTCAATGCCCGTCCGCATGTTTGCCGCCGCCCGCGGTGAACGAATCAGTTTCAACCAGCTCCACAAGGAGTGCCATTCCCGTCTCAAGCAGCCCCTGTTTTGTCCCGTCTGCAATCGCAACGTGGAACGGTCCGAGATTGTGAAGGGCTACGAATACGAAAAGGACCAGTACGTCCTGTTCAACGAAGAGGAACTCGACAAGATCGAGCCCTCCTCGGCGCGCGTGATGGAGATTCTGGAGTTCGTGAAGCTGGATGAGATGGATCCGCTGTACTTCGATTCCTCCTATTACCTCACGCCGGAAGACGCCGGGGTGAAAGCTTATCAACTGCTTATGAAGGCTATGGAAGAGTCCGGCTACGGAGCCATCGCGAAGCTCACCATGCACCAACGCGAACACATCGTGATTGTCAGGCCAGGGACTAAGGGCATGACGCTGCACACGATGTTCTATTCCAATGAGATTCGCGCGGCGGAGTCCGTTCCGACTGACAAGATCGAATTGAAAGAACAGGAAAAGAAGCTGGCGCGACAACTCATTGAAAGTCTTGCGGCTCCTTTCGAGCCACAAAGATATCGGGACGAGTATCAAGAGAATGTGCGCGCGATGATCGCTGCCAAGCTCAAGGGCCAGGAGGTGACCGAGGTTGCCCAGCCGCATATGGCTCCGGTGATTGATTTGATGGAGGCCCTCAAGAAAAGTCTCGCGGAAAAGCAAGCCCCGGCTGCGGCCGCCGCACCCGCAGCGCCAGCGCCGGTGGGCAAGAAACCTCCAACTCGAGCCGTGCAACCGATCTCCTCTGTGCAGAAAAAGGCAGGAAAGAAGGCCACCGGTTAATTCCTGATGTCTGTGACGGACAGATTCACTCCGGAAGAGACCCAGCGCATTGTGGGTCTGACCGGGAAGCAGCTGGATTATTGGGACCGCTTGCGCCTTGTCTCCCCCCGAAAAGAGCAAGGAAGCAGCTTCTATGACTTCGGCGACCTGATTAGCCTGCGCACAGTAAAGCAATTGATCGAAAAAGGAGTGCCCGCCAACCGTTTGCGACGAGCGCTTGCCGCACTTCGTGAGAGACTGGCCCAAGTCCAGGCGCCGCTGGCGGAGCTGCGAGTTCTTTCCGATGGGAAAGATATCGTTGTGGAGCGCGGCGGCGCGCGACTGGAACCGCTGTCGGGTCAGTTTGTATTGAACTTCGACATTGGCGAGCTTGACGAAAGAGTTCGCGTCATGGAGGGTCGCAATGCCGATGAGTGGCTGGCCACGGCACTCGCTTATGAGGCCGAGGGAAAGACGCGGGCCCAAGCGATCGAAGCGTATGATCGTGCCCTATGCGTCGATCCCCAGAGGCTTGAAGTACTGATCAATTGTGGGACGCTTTGCTACGAGGATGGAAATCTCGAAAAGGCGTCGGAGTACTTCCGTCGCGCTCTTGCATTGGACGCGGAAAACGCTTTGACCCATTTTAATCTAGGGAGTGTGCTGGAAGAAATCGGTGAGGTCGAAGCAGCACGGCGGCACCTCCGGCAAGCAGTTCGTCTGGATCCAAACTATCCCGACGCGCACTACAATCTGGCTTTCGTTTGCGAGAAACTGGGCGCGTATGCCGAAGCGCAGGAGCACTGGGAAACATATGTCCGACTAGACCCCGTGGGCCCCTGGTGCAATTATGCCCGCCAACGCCTGGCCTCTTCCAAGACGGCCAAGTCGGCCAGTAACAAGTAAGAGCGGACTAAGGTTGCGGTGAGCGACAGGAGAAGCCTAGCCTCGGCCGTCAGCAGGGGACCTACAAGGGTCCAGTCAAGTTTAGTTGAGGTATAGAAATGTGCAGGAACATCAAAACACTTTTCAACTTTGATCCGCCCGTCACCGCAGCAGAGATTCAAGCTGCCTCTCTCCAGTTCGTGAGAAAAATCAGCGGTTTTAACCAACCGTCGAGAGCCAATGAGGCCTCGTTCCTGGCTGCTGTCGGTGATATAGCGGAGATATCGACCCGTCTCATTCACGCCCTCGAAACGACCGCAGCACCGCGGAATCGAGAAGAAAAAGCCGCCAAGGCCAAGGTTCGCGCCTTTCAGAGAGTCGTACTCGAGTCCGCTAAGCGCGGCCTCTGATGGGCGTGCTAAGTCATTTGCTAGGGCGAGCAGGAGGAGTCGGAATTCTGACGTGCTGAGACCATTTAACGACTCAATGCTTCGCAGTCGGGAACCCTTCCGCAAGAGTGACAAACAGGTTCGTCAGACCTGCAGTTTGCGCAGATAGGGAACGCTGGCTTGCATCATTTCCAGGTTCATTTCGACGAAGTAATTCTTTATGCCGCCCACTTTCGCCGCGGTAAAGATTTTCCTCCAATCCAAAGTGTCCTGCCCCACCGCCATCACTTTCTTAGTTTCTGCCGACCAGCCTTGTACGTGCATTGAAATGAAGCGGCCCGGATGCTTCGTGAAATACTCAGCGGCGTCGTAACCGTCGCTGATCGTGGAGACCTGGAACTGGAACTTGACCAGCTTCGGATCGAGAAGGTCCAGCAACATGTCATAAGTCCGTTTGCCATCAACCATCGAGAGTTCAAAGTCCTCATTGTGAAGGCCCTGCTGGATGCCAGCCTTAGCCGCCTGTTCGCCCATTTTGTTGTATTCGTCGGCCGCTCGCTTCACATCATCCATGGTCGGTTTCCGGGGCCCGTTGAGGCTTGGCACAATCATTTGCTTCAGGCCCACATCTTTCGCCCAGGCAATTCGGCCCTGTTGATTCCCCCTCAGCTCCTCGATGCCGAAGTGAGAACTCACAGAACTGACACCTGCGTCGCCGAGAATTCTCCGGAGCTCGGTGCCTGTGTATTTGCCAAGGCCCGCGAAGCCCGAATCGGCGTAACCTACCGGCGAGCAAAGCTCAATGGTCTGAAATCCGGCCTCGGCAAGCTGTTTGATCGTGCCGGGAAAGTCCTCAGCGATCATGGCCCGAACAGGCCACGTCTGACATCCGATTGGCATGCCCAGTGGATTGGCGCGAAGCTCCCGTGCACCTGCGGAAAGAAAGCCGGCCGCGGCGGCACCCTTCGCCGCATCCTTAAGAAACTCTCTTCTCGAAATTGCCGACATTGACGCCTCCTTGCTCGCTGATATTTTGCTACGTGGCTGCGCCACGCCTGAACCGGTGAAATCTGCAGCTCTAAGATTACACGTAGTCGCTAAAGTTCCCACCCGCTTCGACGTTCCGGGCGGACGTAGTTCTGTGCGAGAGCGGAGTTAACGACTCTCAGGTTAGAGCGATCCCAATTGAGTCTTTGTCCCAAGCGAGTAGCGAGATTTCCCAGGAGCAGGGTCTCGGTGACGAGGCCCGAGAATTCGAAATTCCCACCGGGCTTGACTTTGCTTCCTTTGCAGGCCTCGAGCCATTCCCGTTCGTTGCCGGGTGACCTTGGCAGTGTTTTTGGTGGCTCTTTGTAGCTATTCATCTTCGTCTCGGGAATGATCTTTGGACGAGCGCCATTGAACGCGCAAAGAATTTTGCCACGGTCTCCTATGAAAAGAAGCCCTTCGTCATTTTCTTCCCCGTCCCCTCTTAGCGGACGGTCTTCTTCCAGTTCCTCTGGACGCGGAGGTTTTAGACCACCGTCATACCAGCTGAATTTCACGGGCGGCATGTCGCCACGGGCCGGGAAGGTGAAGCGGATGATCGAAGCCAGCGGGTAGGTCTCTTCGTAGCGCTCGCTCGAGCTCGCTTCCACACTCATCGGCGCTTCCAGCTTTAGGACTCGAAAAATCGTATCGAAACTGTAGGAACCCATGTCGCCAAGAGCGCCACAGCCAAAGTCGCTCCACCCGCGCCATACAAACGGCAAGTACGCATGGTGGAAAGCGAGTTCGGGCGCTGGGCCGAGCCAGAGATCCCAATCCAAACCCTCGGGCACTCGTTCGGCTTCTTTGGGCCGTTCGAGACCTTGCGGCCAGTACGGACGGCTGGACCAGTTGCTGACTTCGCGCACTGGCCCAATAGCGCCATCCCAAATCCATTCACACAGCAAGCGCGTGGCTTCAGAGGCTTGATTCGCGACAGCGATCTGAGTGGCCACGCCGGCATCGCGCGCGATTTCGGCCATGCGCCGGGCTTCATAGATGGTGTGGGTCAAAGGCTTCTGGCAAAAGACATGCTTGCCCTTCTTCATCGCCGCCACGGATACGGCCGCGTGCAGGTTGTCGGTGGTGCACACGACAACGGCATCGAGGTCCTTGTGCTTTTCGAGTAGCTCCCGGAAGTCGCTGTAGGCCGCGCAGCCGCGAGACTCGCCGGAACGTCGCTGCAGACCATTGTAGGCGTCGACGATTTTCTGACATGGTTCGCGGCCCGCAACACCACTGGTCACCTGGAGAGAATGGGTCAATTGAAGGGGCTGGTCGGGGCTGAGCCAATCCCAGCCGCTGTCGACGCCCAGCAATTTGCGCACGGACTTACAAAACTCATGCGTATCCCACTGCGGGTAATTGGCGCTGGACCGGTTGGGATCGCAGACGGCGACGCCTTGCACGTCGGGTTCACGCAAAAAGCGCAGCATGACGCGCAGACCCTGCGAGCCGACGCCGATAAACGCAATATTGACCTTGTCGCTCGGTGGAACATATCCGGCACCGCCCAACACGCGACGCGGTACGATGGACAGGCCCATCGCCGCCGCAGCGGTTTGCCCAAGGAACGTGCGCCGCGAGACCGAGCTCTCTGGAAAGCTATGAGACCGAGGTCGATTCTTCACTGTCCCTCCTAACAACAGCTCACAAATACCGCAGGAGTCTGGTTGCTGCTCGCATTTTGCAGTGATTTACCACAATACTGCTCAACTTGGATACTGTAAACGAAACCAGGGGTCTGTATGTGCGAAATTGGCAGTTCCACCACTGGCGGCCGATTGCGAGCGGATGACGGCGTGGAGCATCAGTCCTTCCAGGAAGTGCAATCTGGACCGGGAAAAGTGCTGGCCACATATCCTGGATTTGTGGGAGATTCAGGCACACATTCTCCAGATGGAACCTCTTCCTTAATACAGACCCGCGTGAAAAATAGATGCAATCTGAGACGACCTAGCACACCCCGAGTTTCCTGGCAGTTAATTTCCGTCTGATCAGAAGTTGTCCATTCCGCTTAAAATCCGAGATAAACTGCATCTGCAAACTGCGGTGATCAATTCCGAGAGTGATGCGCCCCGCGAATAACAAATTAACGAAATTCATGGCACTCCAAGTGGGCCAACCACGTTGAGCGGAGAAGCTTGCATTGACGAGGGACCTGCCTCGAGAATCAACCAATTGCTGGATGTTCTCGTCACTGAGGGTGGAAGCGATCTACTGCTCGTTCCCGGTGTGCCAGCATGCGTGCTTTTCGAGGGTCGGGTAAAGAGGCTCGAAGAGCGTGTTTTGAACGGAACAGAGATTGAAGCAACTGTCCTCCCAGCCTTAACACCGCACGCGCTGAAGAATTATCGTGCCATTGGAATTGCTGATTCCTCGTATCGAGTTAATGGATTGGGTAGATTTCGAATAAATTTGCATAGAGAGCGGGGCAATCCTGCCGCCGCTATCCGCGCTCTGCCCTCATCCGTACCGACCTTGGACGCCTTGCATCTTCCATCTTCCGTTCGTTCCCTTGCCCGGTTGCCCCGAGGCTTGGTTCTAGTCGGGGGACCAGCAGGGTCAGGAAAATCCACGACATTGGCCGCTCTAGTTAACGAGATTAACCAAAATGATGCGCGGCACATCGTCATCGTCGAAGACCCTATGGAATACGAGCACGGCCATCTTCGCAGCATTGTTGAGCAAGTGGAGATTGGCACGGATGCTCCAGATTTTCCGACGGCATTGCGGGCCGCAGTTAGGCAGGCGCCCGATGTGATCGTGGTGGGAGAAATGCGTGATGCCGAGAGTATGAGAATTGCTGTGGCGGCGGCAGAAACCGGACACCTAGTCTTGTCGACTCTGCACACCACAGACGTTGCAACTACAGTTGCCAGAATCTCTGATAGCTTTGCTCCGGAACGCCAGAACACGATAAGGCAGGAACTCGCGATCGGATTGGCAGCGGTTCTAACTCAAATTCTACTCCCCAGCAAGCGAGGCGGTCGTTTTCCCGCAGCTGAACTCTTAATGGTTGGCTATGGTGCTAGGCAGCACATTCGGAGAAATATGCTCCAGCACCTACACCAGGAAATCGCGATTACAAAGAAAAAGGGCTCTTTCAGTCTCGAAGATTCGCTACTTAGCCTGATCAATCAGGGGCACATCGAGCGGGAGGACGCTTTGCTATGCGCTACACATCCTGATGACCTGGAAATTCTGTTAAGGGATGACCCGCGAAGTCTATGACTGCAGTCGTCAGCTTGCCATCCACAACTGGACAGCTGACGAGCAATGGCAACTTTGCGGCCTTACTGATGATCGCGGTGTTGAAATGCAAAAAACGTTGAGCTCCACCTTCTTTCTTGAACGCCGCTTTTCAGGCCCGCCGAGGAGCAGCCGGAAGAGGCAATAGTGGCGCGTTCGCGAATCCCTGTTATTGTCCCCAACTGAAACGTAACTAGAACGCCGGTCTTTCCTCCCAAGAGTGAGACAGTCTATCTTCCGCCTGATTCGCGTCGTGACGCGATACCAGGATGAGCTGGAATCGCTCGCGAGAGACGCCAATGCAATTCCTCGCCCAAACATTGAAGGACAGCCAAGACTAGTTGGCGGACATCGGTCTGGGGCCGCAAGTAATGGTCGGCTCCCCAATGACGTAGAGCAGACCTGGCAAAGCGCAAACATCCACAAAACCAGGCTTCCATCGTTTGAACCGTTACAGTGTTCGCGAAGAGGAAATCCCGCGATGGTGACCGTACGGATGTGCTGAGGAAGTTGCGTGCCGCCCATTCGCTACTGAGATTGCCTTCGATCTTTGCGCGCGGCACGAACCACGCTTTACACATCTTCCCGTGACCGTGGCTGTGAAATTCCCAGCCCGAGTGGGATTGAGTTGGGAATGAACATCGTTGATCCAGATCGATTCAGGCCCTGGTGCTAGCCTTGTTGGGGCACTCGAAGCGGCCAGAGCATCCGAGCCGGCCATGAACTCACGTCTCGAAATCATTTTTCCTCCATCGATTCGCTGGAGGTGGACACCAACGGCCCTACTCTAGAACAAGAACGGCACGAGACGCCACGTCCGCCTCATGAATCGGGCCTTCAAATCTCGAGATTGGCTTCAATTTGGAAGGTAGCTGGGCCGCACAGGACTGGTTCAAATTACGGGTGATTGGCCGGGAGCACCCGGAACTGCCGCTTTCCTTCAATGCGGTACGTTGCAAAGTCTGCATGATCAACGGTAAGAATGACAGAGAGAAATTCACGCTTCGCCAGATACACGAGAGTGCCATCGGCAAAATCCATGGGTCGATCCCAGTAGCGCGACATCAAACCGTGCACGTGCTGCAGTTCCGCATGTTCGATTGTCCTGAAGACCAGCGCTCCGGAACGGACGAACTGCCAGGCGGCCTCCATCTCCGAACGCGTATCGCCAACCAGGTGGAATAATTCGGTGAGAACTGCCTCTGAGGTTAGCAAGGGAAGGCGCAGTTGATGGAATGCGTCGACGCAGGAATCGTGCCATCGATCGGTTCTGTCCAGCAGCGCAAGAATCGCGCCAGTATCGATGAGCGCATTAGCGGGCATAGCGCCGCTTGAGGCGCCTGCGGACCGCCTCGCGCGCTGTTTCGGCGCGCCGGGAATCGAGGCCTGTGAGTACGCCTAGGCAACGCGCCGCAGCGGCGCGAAGTTTCCGCTGCACCTGGTCATCTGGAGCATCCGTATTGCTCTTCTTCAGCCAATCGCGGACGGCCGTTTCGAGGATGGAAGATACCGACACCTTGCGGAGATACGCTTCCCGCTCCAGGTCCAACTTAAGCTCTTCAGATAAACGCCAGCTGTATACTTCTGTCTTCATGCACTACATTGTAGTGCAGAATTGCATCACATTGCAATACAATTCGTTAGTGCAGATTAAGGACCCAAATAGGTGCAGGGGAGATTCCCCCGCCTCCAATACCGGGACACAATGAGTAACGTATCTGGGACGTAGCGACGCCAAAAATGGCTGTAATCTAATTGATTACAGACTGCTTAGCATGGTGGAGGCGGGGGGAGTCGAACTATTCGCGCCGCTTGATAACACGTAAGTTACTGGAAACATTG
>MNIJ01000048.1:0-2611 GCA_001919715.1 Acidobacteria bacterium 13_1_20CM_58_21 | reverse complement strand
GTTGTTGTTGGCATTTCTAGTTTCCACCAAGTTACGGGCAGGTGGGTCCCGGCATGCCTTCGGGCCGCGACAGCTTCCGTCGAAACCGTGTCGCCCCCACAGACTCTTCTATTCTACCACTTGGGCTAAGAGGCGGGAGGGTCGTTAGTTTTCAGTAGTCCGTCTCCCGGAAGAATTGCCCATCGGGACGCCCCGGCCCGCTTCGCCTGCCAGCCGACTGCCGCCTACTGCTGGTTAAGCAACAATTGGGCACACCGGTACCCGCAACCCGTTGACTCGCGACCACCTACCTTCCAAAATGCCAAGACGGGGAATTCATGGGCACAGGCACCCCGAAGACCGATATGGCACAAGAATCCAGCGCCGTAGAACAAGCGATCGTCCGCGCGCTTCGGGACAATCTGGAGCGCATCCAGCGCACGTCTGACGAGCTGCATCACGCCGTTAACGACGTTGTTTCCGCATGCTCCAGCAACAAGCCCAGCAACGCGCTCCCGCCACTGCTCCGCGCGCAAACTTCGGCGGCCGCTCTTGAGGCCTCCTTCGAAGTGTTATTAAGATTCATCACCGGTTCTTTGCAGAGCGGGTCGCACTCGCCGCTCGAATCTCAAATTGCTGACTTGGTCGGCAAGTTTTCGGCCGAGCCGCCTGCCGCACCGCAACGTCCACAGCCTGCGCCACGCGAGCCCATGGCCGCGAGAGTTGACGTCGAGCCCGCTGTTGAAGAGCCAGTCACGACCGAGCTTGAGTTGCCCACCGAGCCGGAAACACTCCCACTAATGGAGCCGACCGCTGCTGCGGTCGCCTCCGAGCCCGAGTTCGAAAGTGAGTTTGACGTCAACCGTCTCACCTCCGAAGAACAGGAATTGCACCGCCGCGCAAACCGGGTAGCCAAGGTTTCCATGCAGGACATTAAAATGCTCCGACCAGAGCAGGTACGCCTCGGCCGCCAAAACAAAGATCTCTGCATCCGATTGAAAGACGACATTGAAAAAGCTCATCGAGAATACGACCGCCGCTTCAAACCGATCATGGATCATCCAGTCGATTATTTTTATCGCTGGATGGTGGAGATCCTTGCCGAAGGGGACGCGCACGCCCTCGGTGACTACCCCTACGCCATGCCTGCACGCCATCACTAATCGAACGCCGGCTGCTCACTTTTGTAGCGCTACCCACGATGCCGTATTATCCTGTGTTTGTATGTCACGATCTCTCGTCGCGCTGATACTCATTGTCGGCTTGTCCTTCGGCGTTGCGTTTGACACCTTTGCGCAGTCGTCCAAGCACCAGCACAAGTCGAAAAAGCCCAAGTCGCCCCCTTGCCGGACGGGCTGCAAACCAGACACCTCCGTGCCTCAAGTTGCCGCCGATACGCCGGACGACGAGGCCGCGCAAAAAGAACTTTCCGATCTCGCCCGCGCGCTCCACAATGGCGAGCCCCGTTCAAACGAGAAACTATCGACCTTCGCTGTCAAGAACACCACCAACATCTGGGGCGCCCGTGCCGCGCTGGCTCTTGGCTATGACGACTATTCCAAGAACCGACCTGCGCGGGGTCTCGAGTGGCTAATCAAGGCGCAGAGCGACGCACTGCTCCGCGAATACGCTTTGTTCTGGACCGCTCAGACGCAGCGTGCACTGGGCCGCAGTGCGGACGCCTACAAAGTGCTGGAAACCATCCAGCACGATTACCCCAATACCGCCATGCGCGAGCAGCTGCTGGAGGCCTTCGCGCCCACCGCGGTCCAGCTCGGACACGCACAGGAAGCCATCGATGTGCTCGACGCCTATTCTGCTACCACATCAAAGCCGACCCTTCTTTACGAACGTGCCCGTGCCTATCAGGCCGCGCGCCAGCTTCCTCGCGCCGCAAAGGATTATCAGACCGTCTTCTACAGATTCCCTCTGGCGGACGAAGCCAAGCCCGCCGGTTCCGCTTTGTCGCAGCTGATGCACGCTCTGGGAAAAGAGTACGTCTATCCCGGCGTGGAATTACAGGAGCAGCGCGCCCAGGTCTTTTATGATGCACACAAATGGAAGGAAGCGCGCACTGAATTCGAAAAGCTTCTCACCATGCTCAAAGATCCAGCGAATCCCGCGCGCCAGCGCGCGCAGCTTCGCGTCGCGGAATGCCGCGTTCAGTTGAAGGGTTCACCTTCCCTGATCGCCGCGGTGAAGACCCCAGACCTCGAGGTGGATGCCCAGCGGCTCTACGCCTTGTCCCAGGCCTACCGTTTCGCGAAAAAAGAAGCGGAGATGTTTTCGGCGCTGAACATGCTGGCGAAGAGCTATCCCATGAGCAAATGGAACGAAGAAGGACTGATGGCGGCAGGGAATTACCATTGGGTGGAGCTCGAACGCGAAAAAGCAGTCATCGCC
Source organism: Acidobacteria bacterium 13_1_20CM_58_21 (assembly GCA_001919715.1). Taxonomy (GTDB): domain Bacteria; phylum Acidobacteriota; class Terriglobia; order Acidiferrales; family UBA7541; genus Acidiferrum. The sequence goes on along the minus strand of MNIJ01000048.1, from coordinate 229 downwards.
TACCAGCACGTCCTGGACTCCTTTCCGAACGGAAAATACGCCTTCAGCTGCGAATGGCGCATCGCCTGGGTCGCCTACCTGAATCGGCAGCCTGACGCCGATGACCGGCTCACCACATTTCTCTTGAAGTATCCAGTGTCGGCCAACTCCGTCGACGCCCTCTATTGGCTTGGGCGCAACGCCGAGCGCGGTGGCAACCCTACCCACGCGCGCAGCTATTACAGCAAGG
>MNIJ01000234.1 GCA_001919715.1 Acidobacteria bacterium 13_1_20CM_58_21 | reverse complement strand
TTTATCGGCAAGGTCTGGCTTGTCGATCTGCTCGACAATATTCCCAACATCGGCAAGATCACGCTGCTGATTCGACGCAACCGGACGACCTCGGCGCTGCGACGCTTCGAAAAGATCGTCGAGGAATCTCCCACCTTCGACACACTTCAGGAGCGCCATGGCCGTAAGCTAGGCGCATTTCTGAAAGAAAAAGTGGAAGTCGTGGAAGGGGACGTGAGTCTGCCGGGTCTGGGGCTCGACGAGGGGACCCAAGCGCGGCTGGCAAAGTCACTCGACCTCATCGTGAACAGCGCCGGCTTGACGGATTTCAATCCTGATTTGCGCGATGCGATTTCTTCGAACGTCGATTCGGCGATCTATCTACTCGGCTTTCTACGAAAGTGTAATCACGCCGGGCTAATGCATCTTTCCACCTGCTACGTTGTCGGCATGCGCGACGGGCGTGTCACCGAAGAGTTGCAGAGCAATTACAATCCCGCCGGCGATGCCCAATTCGAGGCCGAGCGCGAAGTCGATTCGCTGCGCGAGACGATTCGCCGTATCGAAGAACGCGCCGAAAGTCCAGAACTTGACAAAGCGCTTCGTCGCCAGGCGCTGGGACGCGGCGGTAATGAAGCGTCCGCGCCCGCCGGAGAGCTCGACGGTGTTCTGAAGCGCAATCGGGCACGCTGGGCGCGCAACAGACTCGTGCGCGTCGGCCTGCGTCGGGCGCAGCATCTCGGCTGGCCGAATACCTACACCTTCACGAAGAGTCTTGGCGAGTCCATCCTCGCGCGCCGGGGCCGCGATCTGCCGATTGCCATCGTGCGCCCGTCGATCGTGGAGAGCTCGGAACGCTCTCCCTTTGCGGGCTGGAATGAAGGGATCAATACTTCCGGTCCGCTTTCTTACCTTTTGGGAACGAATTTTCGCCAGCTCCCTTCGAATGAGCGGAAGTGTCTCGACGTGATTCCCGTCGACATGGTCTGCCGGGGGATAACGCTCATCGCCTCTGCCGTCATCGCGCGGCGCCATGCCCGCATGTACCAGCTTGCGACTTCCGCGATCAACCCCGTCAATATGGGGCGCAGCATCGAGCTCACGGGGCTGGCCCACCGCAAGCATTACCGGAGCACGCAGAGCATCGACAGTTGGTTGAAGGTGAAATTCGAAACAATCCCGGTCTCGAAGCAACGCTACGAGCGTCTCTCGATTCCCATGCAGAAGGCCGTCATCTCCAGTATCAATCGCGTGGCCATTTCTCTTCATATGAAGAAGCCGCCGCTTGCCCGAGCGGAGCGGGACCTGATCCGTGCTGAGAAGTTGATCGAGCTCTACGAGCCTTTTATTCTTCACAATGAACACGTCTTCGAATGTGAGAACGCGCGCCTGCTCTCCGCCATGCTGCCGCCCGAGGAGTATGCGCTCTTCGACTTTGCGCCGGAATCGATCGACTGGTGGGATTACTGGATCAACGTGCACATCCCAGCGCTACGCCGCTGGTGTTACCCGCTGATGGAAGGCCGGCCGCTTGAATCGCGCGAGCCGCGTGCGCTGGATTGGTCCGGCGAACCCGCGCGTGGAGCGGCGCTCTCCAAAGCCGCGACACCGTCCGATCCTTTATGGCGATCTTCGTAACCGGTTCGACCGGCTACCTGGGCAGTTATCTTTCTGCGGGGCTCCTCACCGGGTACCGCGACAAGCTGAACCTCCTGATTCGCGGCAAAACCGAACAGGAAGCGCGCGAGCGTCTTTGGACATCGCTGCAGCTGCATTTCGACTTTCCCGAATTCGCCGAATACCTGAACACGCGGGTGCGCATTTTTCGCGGTGATCTGACGAGCGAGTGTTTTGGTCTCCCCGATGCCGAATACCATGCGCTGGTGGACACCACGGACTCCTTGATTCACTGTGCCGCTTCGCTGAACCGCAAATCGGAGAAGCAGTGCCTGAACGTCAACCTGCGAGGCACACTCGAAGTCATTCAACTCGCGCGCCGCGGGCAGAATCGCAACGGCCTTCGCCGCTATTCGCACGTTTCCACGGTTGCGGTTGCGGGCAAAAGGAAAAATGAAGTCATAACGGAAGAGGCCTCGATCGATTGGTCGCGCTCGGATTACGATCCCTATGCGCGCACCAAGAAATTCTGCGAACACATGGCGAATCAACTCTTGCCCGATGTGCCCAAGACAATTTTCCGCCCCGCCATCATTCTCGGCGACAGCCGCCGCCAGGAGACTTCGCAATTCGATATGGTTCAAGCGTTCCATGTTCTGGCGCAGATGCCTGTTCTTCCCTTGCGCCCTCACGATAAAATCGACATCGTACCGGCGAACTACGTCGGCAAGGCCATCGTGACGATTCATCAAAAAGAGGCGCCCGCTCACGGCATCTACCATCTTTCCTCGGGCACGGGCTCGCAGACGTACCAGGAACTGACGGATGCGATTTCGCAAGCCGGTGGCATGCTTCGGCCCATGTTTTTGCCGTCATTGGGCGGACCCTTTTCCAACACGGTAAATTGGGTCGCCAATCGCCGCGGCGCGGTCGGCTACGGCGCGTCGCTGCTCAAGGTTTTCTGGCCGTATCTCGATTGGAACACCGTTTTCGACAATTCGCGCATCGTCGCGGAACTCGGAGAAGCGCCGGCAAAATTCTCGACGTACGCAGCTCCTCTTTTGAAGTACAGCCGCGAAAATAAATTCCAGTTCCCCGCCAAGCCTTGGCCTTCCACTCCGGGCACGGAGAAAAATGCTGCCGCAGGGAGAGGCCGCGCTTGACCGACTTTCTACTTGTCGCCTGGGTGAGCGCGCTGATCGAGATGCGGCGCTTCGGCTGGATGCTCGGGCTCGGTGAGCGCTGGAGACCGGGTGAAAAACTAAAGCTGCTCTTCGCGGGCTACAACGGCACGCGCAACACCGGCAGCGATGTGCGCGTGCAGGAGATGTTGCGTCAGATTCGGCATGTTCTGGGAGCGGAGCACGTCGATTTCAGCGTAATGACGCAAGACTTCGAGAGGACGAAAGGCTACTTCGAAGGAACGCGTCAGGTTTACCTTCCTGACGTGTACCCGCCTTTTCTCTTTCGCGAGGTGCGACAGAATCATGGCGTCGTCGCTTGCGAAGGCTCGATGTTCAAAAGCAAGTTTGCCAACGCCCTGACGACGATGATGATCGGTTCGCTGGGACTGGCCTCCGCCGAAAACAAGCTTTCTCTTGCCTACGGGGGGGAGGCAGGTCACATGGACGGACTCATTCAGAAAATGTGCGAGCGTTACGTCCATGATTCTCTGGTCATCACGCGAAACGTGGAATCGCGCACACTCTTGAGTTCGCTCGGAATCCCGACAGAGCTTGGCACCGATACGGCCTGGACGTTCGAACCGCATCCGCCGGAATATGCCCGCAAGTCGTTGCGCGAGGCCGGATGGGACGAAAGGACACCGGTCCTGGTTCTCTGCCCGATTCACCCTTTTGTCTGGCCGGTGAAGGCTTCCCTTGCAAAATATATCGCGCGGGCAACCACTGGTGCGTATAAGGATACCCAGTACCGCACCGTTTATTTCTTCGCATCGGGTCGGGAAGTCGACAGAAAATACGAACATTACGTTTCAGGATTCACAAAGGCGACGCAGGCGTTCGTCCAGCGGCATCGCGTCTTTCCGGTTCTGGTTGGGATGGAACGGCTCGACGCGGTTGCCTGCCGCGAGATCGCCACACGCATTCCAGGCACGCCGGTTTTCACTTCGGACGATTACAATATGTTCCAGCTTGTTTCGATTCTGCGCGCGTGTTCCTACATGGTTTCTTCGCGCTACCACGGTATTGTGACCTGCATGCCCAGCCTGGTGGCCTCGGCGGGCGTGACCATGGACGAGCGTATCCGCAATCTGATGCGCGAGCGTGGACATCAGCATCTTTTCTTGACTGTCGATGACCCCGATCTGGAGCCGAAGCTTCTCCAGATCATGGAGACGCTGGTTGCGGAAGCCGACTCCGTCCGCGAAGGCATCGGGCAGACGGTGGTCCGCAACCTCAAAGTGATGGCCCGCATGGGCACTTTCCTTGAAGATGTCGTCCGGCGTGTCTATCCAGAATTTCCGCTCCGCTCCGGCGTCTTTTCCTGGGAACAGTATCTGCCGCCACTGAACAATAATTTGATTCAGCTCGCCGGGCGTTACGACTCTTCGCCGGCCGCGCTTGCCGCAGGTCGCTGACTCTTCATGCCCAATTTCCTTGAAACCATTCTTGCTCGACTCAAGCACGCGGATGGTCGCGTCGTTCTTCGCGAAATTCGCGGGGATCAGTTTGTGAGCGTGACGGGCAGGGAATTGCTAGAGCAGATTCAGCTTGTCCGGATGTTCATTCGAAGCTCCGGCGTGCGGCCGGGGGCCCGTTGCGCTCTTCTAGCTCCCAACTCCATTCGCTGGGCCGTCTTCCACTTGGCGGTCATGGCCGAGGGGATGATCGTCGTGCCCCTGTATTCGCGGCAGACGCCCGCCGAACTCGCCGGCATGATGAAGGATTGCCGGCCGTGCCTGATTTTTGTGAATGAGGCCGCACTCGGCGAAAGCGTGGCTCAAATTTGGCCCGAGGCTCCTCGCCGTGTGCTCTTCGATGAAGTCCTGCGGCAGTCAGTGCCGCAACCTCCGCTTGCCGATGCACCCAATCCTCGCATCGCCAGCGATATCGTCACCATCATCTATACTTCAGGAACGTCGGGAGAGCCGAAAGGTGTTTGCCTGAACGTGGGAAACCTCACTCACATGCTCTCCTCGACGACAGAACGCCTCGATCAACTGATGGGTGCGACACACGAACCGGACCGCGTGTTTCATTACCTGCCATTTAATTTTGCGGCGTCTACGATTCTCCTGCAGTCTTGTCTCGCGCGTGAAAGCATTCTTACTCTTTCGACAGATCTCAACCACCTTGCCGACGAAGTCAAGCTGGCATCACCGAACTATTTCCTAAATGTTCCGACGCTGTTGGAGCGCGTCCGGCGCGGCGTTGAACAGGCCATTGCCAAGCGGCCGGCGGTCATTCGTTCCCTGTTTGCGAAAGCACGCACAGCCTGGCAGCACCGGCCCGCGGGTCGTGGCCGCGCACTCGATGCGTTCTGGCTGGCGCTCGGCCGCGGGCTCATCTTTCGAAAGATTCGAAAGCGCTTCGGCACACACCTGTGCGCGCTGATCTGCGGTTCAGCCCCGCTCGCTCCGGAGACGCAACAATTTTTTCTGATGCTTGGCATTCCGCTGTTGCAGGCCTACGGGCTCACGGAAACCACTGGCATTTGCACGCTGGATGATCCGCGCGTGCCCGTGGAGCCGGGTTATGTGGGCACCGTGATTACCGGAATCGAGATGAAGATCGGCGAAAACGAAGAGATCGTCGTGCGCGGGCCGCACATTTTCCCGGGCTACTGGAACCGGCCGGAAGAAACTGCCCGCGTACTGCAGGGGGGATGGTTCCACACCGGCGATCAGGGCGAAGTAAACGTTCGCGGGAATTGGCGCATTATCGGCCGCATCAAGAACCTGATTATCTTGAATTCCGGACACAACATTGCGCCCGAACCGATCGAACAAGAAATGGCGCGGCTTCTCCCAGCGGCGCAGCAGCTCGTCGTGGTCGGCAATGGACGCGGCTATCTCTGCGCGCTCGTGACCGGGGAAGTTGAATCCGCAACTGTTCAAGCCGTGCTCGATGCCGTGAATTCTGAACTCCCGCATTACAGGCAGGTCAGAAGTTTCACCGTTATCCGCGATGTTTTTAGCGTCGAAACCGGGTTGCTCACCGCCAACGGCAAACTTCGCCGCGACGCCATAAATGCGCGTTATGCTTCAGAAATCAATGCCATGTACGATTCGAAAGGGGGTCGCGAGGGGGTCAGCGGGCAGCACGCATGAAAACCTTCACTGGCAAAACGTTGCATTGGGAATGGCGCGAAGGGGTAATCGAGCTGACGCTCGATCATGAGCCTGCCAATGAAATCGGCACAGCCATGCTCGCGGAGCTGGAAGAGTTTGTTGCCGCGTTTGCTGTGCTTGCGCCGGAGACTTCCGTCTGCATTCTTGCGAGTGCGCGCAAATCCGTTTTCTCCGCCGGTGCGGACCTGCGCGAGCTATATCATGGCGCCGCAGCCCTTCCTGAAAAAGAACGGGTCGAGGGTATTCGCCATTTTCTGGAATGCATTCACGCCGTTCTGAACGCGATCGATGCTGCACCGTTCGTGACGATTGCTGCCGTTCACGGCGTCTGCTTTGGCGGAGGACTCGAGCTCGCCTTGGCCTGCGATATTATCGTCGCCGACAAGATGGCGCGGTTTGCGTTCCCCGAGCTGCGTCTGGGACTCATCCCCGGCTTCGGCGGCATCCCGCGGTTGAAACGCGATCTTGGCAACGCTTTCCTAAGGGATTTGCTCTTCACTGGGCGAACGGTCAACGCGACTCGTGCACACGCCGTCGCTCTCGTAGCGCAGCTCGCCGGTGAAGGCGAAGCTCTCCGTATCGCACGATCGGCCGCTGCGCAAATCACCAAATTTGATGCCGTGACGCGTGCCGCCGCCAAGAAATTCATCAAGCCCATTCCGCACGACGAGCTTCGGTGCGAGATCGACCTCTTTTGCGAACTCTTTACTCGCCCGGCAGTTATGGCCGCACTGAAGAAATTTGTCGAAGACCCCAGCCCCATGCCCTATCTGCCTTGAAGCCTATGGTTTCAAATCAAAAGAATGGGCTCGCACGCCAGGGCAAACCCACCTTGCATCCGTGACCTTCACGGGTCTTGCTCATCACTCGGGGCTCCCTCCCCTTGGTGTGTGCGGGATTTCATATCCGTTCCGTGGGCGGCGAAAGCCTCCCTCAATGGTTAACGATTAAAGTCGGCTGTCGCGGGATGTGTTTCGATCACAATTTGTACCGGCTGGCCAGTCGTCGGCCCGCTTTGATACTGCTTCTGTGGTCGGCGCGGGGGTTGTCCATTGGGCGGAGATTTCTGCAGCTCCGTTCGGCGACAGGGTCGTTTCAATGACCTTGAGGGCCCTGAAGTTTCTAAATAGAATTGGCGGAATCAAAGCGGGACTGAGGCGATGAATATTCGTCTAGTGAGTGCTCCCATCACTTTACCCGTTACTATTCTTGTTATCATCAGCGCATAGCTTCCGGAGTTAATTCAGGGTCTCGGAGGCGCAAGGTGTCTAACAACAGCGATGTTGCACCCAGTGCTATCGTCTCGTCCGATTTTCCTTCTCGGCACAGGGATGATAAATTGACCGTGCTATGCGAACCCTACAACAAACGACCCAGGAAGTGTTGGACTTGGCGGCGAAGCACTTTCAGCTGCCCGCCGGATCGCTCGCGCCGGGAGACGATTTTTTCAAGAGACTCGGCATCGACAGCCTGCAGACGCTGGAGATGCTCTCCCGCCTCGAAAGTCATTTCGGCATCGAGCTGCCAGACTACGAAGTTCAAGGAGTCAGCGACTTCAGGACCCTGGCTGAACGGATTCAGTCCCGCCTGTAAACCCAAGAAGATTGGGCGCAGAGGCGCTGAGTGAGGAGGGAATCGAGCAGGGCAGATCATGGAAACTGACGACCTGACTAAGCCGGATCATTTGGATGCGCGATTGAAGTTCATCGTGAGGAGTCCATCCAGGAGTCCGCGCTTGCCCTGGAACTTGAATTCGCCCGCTTTCATTTGGAGCGTCAAGTATCAGTCCGGATTCAATATTTGCAGAATGCCGGATCGATCACTGGCTGGAGAAGTTCGTTGCTGTAGGATTGAAGAGTGGCGAAGGAATCGATGCGGTTGTGAGGCACAGGTGCTCACGTATCAGCGACGTACAAAGCTAATAGTGGGACTCCCAATTTATTTCAATTCTCGCCTACGGCATCATGGGATCAAGAGGTTCGTTCCTTGACCCTCTTCTGCTCCGTGCCTTTCGGACGCATTAGCTAATCTCCTATGCTGAATCTGGCTCACTATCAATCTATCGGCGAAGCGCTGCGGGATGCGCTGGATCAGTTTGCGAACGAAGTGTGCCTGATCGAAGCGGACCGCGAGCGCGAAAAAGAGCGCCTGACTTACCGAAATTTCAAAGAACGTGCGCATCCGCTGGCCAAAGCTTTGCAGGACGTAGGCTTCTCCGCTGGCGCTCGTGCCAGCATCATCATGACGAATCAGTCGAAGTGGCTGATCTCGGCCTACGCCATCTTCTTCAGTGGCGGCGTCCTTGTGCCGCTCGATTACAAACTGACGCCGGACGATCATTGGCAACTGCTCAAGCATTCGGACGCTGCTGTACTGATCACGGAATATCCGATCTGGCGGCAACTCAGCGTCTCGGCGGGCCGCACGGCCGCGACGCATGTACAGACCGTGCTGGTCACCGAAGGTCCCGCCAGCGCCGAACTCGCCGGTGCGCGGCGGTGGGAAGAATTCCGCGGAGCGGGCGAACCCATCTTCATCGCGCGGAAGCGCCAGGAAGTGGCTTGCATTGTCTACTCCTCCGGGACAGGCGGCCGCCCGAAGGGTTGCATGATGACGCACGAAAACTACCTGGAACAGTGCATCGCACTCACATCGATCTATCCGTTCTGGCCCGGCGTGCGCTACCTCAGTATTTTGCCAACAAACCATGCCATTGATTTCATGGTCGGTTTTTTCGGACCCTTCACCTGCGGCGCCACGGTCGTACATTTGCGCACCCTGCGTCCCGAACATGTGCGCGAGGCATTTCCGAAATACAAAATCACTTATGTGAGTCTCGTTCCGCTCGTTTTGAAAAACCTGCAGAAAAGCCTGCAGGCGCGCTTCGAATCGATGCCACCGGGCCAACGGAAAATTTTCAATGTGCTCGTGGGCATCAACAAAATGCTCACCAAGAAGCGGCCTCGTCTTGGCGTCAGTCGCCAGCTGCTCAGGCAAGTTCATGAGGCGTTTGGCGGCGAGCTTCGCGCCATCATTGTCGGTGGCGCCTTCGCGGAACCGCAGACGCTGCAATTTTTCTACGATTTGGGGATTCCCGTCGCCAACGGATACGGCCTCACGGAAGCAGGCACGGCGATCACCGTCAACGATATGAAACCATTTCGCGCAGACACCGTTGGCAAGCCGCTGCCCGGGATGGAAGTGCGCATCGTGGATCCGTCTGCCGACGGCGTTGGCGAAGTCTCTGTTCGCAGCAAGACCGTCATGGCGGGCTACTTGAATGACCCTGAACTCACGGCGGAAACCATCGTCGATGGTTGGCTCCTGACCGGCGACCTTGGCTGCTTCGACGAGACAGGCCACCTGCAGCTCACGGGCCGCAAGAAAAACATGATCGTCACTGAGGAAGGGAAGAATATCTATCCTGAGGACATCGAAACTGCTTTCGAGAGTCTTTCTGTAAAAGAATTTTGCGTTTTCGCCGCCAATTACATTTGGCCCAAGCGTTCGATGGTTGGCGAAAAACTTGTGCTGGTACTGCACCTCGAGCCGGGACAGCAGTACGGCGAAAAACTCCTGCGGGACATCAACGCGCACAACAATCGCCTGCTACACTACAAGCGTATCCACGGGGTTGTTCTGCTGGACGAGGACTTTCCCCGGACGGCTTCTGTAAAGATCAAACGCAATGTACTGGCGGAACGTCTCGCGAAGTTGGACAGCGCGGCTGCGATTCTGCCCTTATGAAACGGTTTGGAAATGATTGTGAGGATCGGAAGTTAGAATTCCGGATTCATTCTTCAAATGGATCGTTTTTTCGCCATCGTCAACCCCGCCGCCGGTGGCGGCCGCTCGGCGAAGCTCGCTGGGCCTGCCCTCGCGCGTTTACGCGAGAAAGGGCTGAAAGTCGACGTCATCGCTTCGACGTGTCCAGGCCACGCTTTGCAACTTGCCCGCGAAGCCTACGATCAGGGTTACCGGCGTTTTCTTGCAGTCGGTGGAGATGGCACTGCTCACGAAATCCTCAATGGTGTTTTTGCGGGACGCTCTGCGGTTCAACGCATCACCCTGGGATTCCTGCCGCTTGGCACCGGCAATTCTTTCTTGCGCGACTTTACAAAGGACGGAGCCTCCGCGGCTTCGATGCAGGCGCTTCTCCAGGGCCGCAGCCGCACCGTCGACCTTTTGCGCCTGACACACGCCACCGGCGAAATCTATTCCTTTAATCTCTTGAGCGTTGGCTTTACCGCTGATGTCGCTGCTTTGACCAATCGAATGTTCAAGCCGTTTGGCGATTTCGGCTATTTGCTCGGTGTTTTCGTGCGCGTGGTGCAGTTGCGCTGGCGCTCTTTGGCTTTGCGCTGCGATGACGATCAGGAGTGGGATGAGCGGCGCGCTCTTTTCCTGACCTTCAACAACAGCAAGTACACGGGCGGCAGGATGCTGATTGCGCCGCACGCGGATCCTACCGACGGGCTCATTGAATTTGTCCGCTGGGGCCCGATCGGCCGGCTGGGATTGCTCCGCACATTGCCGCGTCTCTACGACGGCTCTCATGTCAATCATCCGCTCGCTTCGCGCCGCGCAGTGCGTCACGTCGAATTCAAGGGGGCTGCAGCGGTGGATATCATGATCGATGGTGAAGTGCTGACACTGGAGTGCCGGGCACTCGACATTCTTCCCGCCGCCGTGAACATCTGTATATGAAACGGGCCTGGTTGGTGGTACGCAGCGCGATCCTGTGGATCTTCAGCGGTTTGCATTTCTTTCTTGTTGTGCCGCTGCTGATCCTTCTCGGCATCTTTCTGGATCCTCGCGAGCATGATTGGTTGCAGCGCAGTTTCTGCCGGCGCATCGCATTTCTTTCCGGCGCGCAAGTCCAGGCCCGCCGCTCCGGCGGTTTCGATGCCCAGCGGACGTGCTTTTTCATGGCCAACCACGTCAATCTTTTCGATCCTTTCATGCTGTACTGCGCCATCCCGCAGTTTGTACGCGGATGGGAGCTGGAATCCCACTTCAAGATTCCGGCGTACGGCTGGCTGATGAAGCGCTTCGGCAACGTCCCCGTTCCGGATGTCCGGCGTCCGTCAGACTTGAAGCGCATGTGGCGCATGACACAGGACGCCATCAACGGCGGCACGAGCCTGATCATTTTTCCGGAGGCCAAGCGGACTCGCGACGGGCGAGTGGATCAATTTCAAGACGGCGGGTTCCGCATGGCGCAGCAGCTCGGCATTCCCATCGTGCCTGTCAGTCTCGTGGGATCCTTCCGCCATCACCGGACGGGCCACTGGATGCTCTGGCCGGCGAAGATTACGGTTCATCTTCACGACACCATAGAGACCAAGGGGCTCACAAAAGAAGATGTGCCGGCACTGCGCGAACGCGTTCGCGCGATCGTGGCAGCACCCTTGGAAGAGGCCTCGAGGGGGAGCACAGGCATAGTGGGGCAAGGCAGGCCGCTCGGAAATGGTGACGCGTGAGCGGACAAAGAGGGCCTGCTTGACTGGAGGATCCCTGAAGAGGACCGGTGTTTGTAAGTGCGGATTCTCCCAAGACTTAAAGAGGCGGCATTTTTGCTGGCTTGGTAGTGGCTCGTCAGTGTGGACTTCAAGGGTTACGGGCACGCTTTGTTCGACAGAGGAATCGTGCCGACCCAACGAAACCATGATAGGTATTGATACATGATGTATGTTATTACTTATAAGTATCTGGGTTGCCGTCGGATGGGTGCATCGGCGTTTCAAATTGGCGTACGCAAGAGTCGTCTACGGCGTGATGGTGCCCTGCCCATACCAAAAGCGAATGGCCAGCGCATGACTCCACCGATGCGCCCCGCTTAGTTGAGAATTGGGTGAGGGGCAGACCAGGGAAGGGACGGCAAAGAGATGCGGGCTAAAGCGAAAGCTTGATTCCGGGAAGGACACGGCCGGCCCTGGTTTCCTGCCAGGTGTAATAGATGCGGTGGATGACGGTGATCGTGGAAACCACGGCAATTACCCACAGAACTGGACCCATGCGATTGACCAGCCCGCCGATGATGAGCAGCACAAGGCGCTCGGGGCGCTCCATAAAGCCGACTTTACATAAGAGAATGAGGGATTCGGCGCGGGCGCGCGCGTAACTCACCATGACGGAGCCGGCTGTAGCGACCGCGGAAAGCACGACATAGGGAGTCCTGCCGCTCACGGAATAGTAGACCAAGAGGCCCATGTAGAGGGCCATGTCCGCATAGCGATCGAGAGTTGAATCGTAGAATGCGCCGAAGGCAGTGACGCGGTTCTGCCGACGTGCGACCTGCCCATCCAGCATGTCAAGGAAACCAGCAAAGAAAATGGTCAGCGCGCCGGTGAAGAAACTGCCAACGGCAAAAAAAGCTGCCGCGCCAAAATTCACAACCAGTCCAAGAAATGTCAGGAGATTGGGATTGATTCCGGTAGCGGCGATGCCGCCAACTATTCTGTCAAGCAGCCATTTGCTGCCGGTTCCAATTGCCCCCGTTAGCGTAGCCATAAGCCGCTAATAGTGTCTCAGAATCACGGCGGATTCGCGAAATCGAAAGTGAATTCCGAATGCGGCGCATCCTATACCAGGCGGCTCTGCCTGCCAACGCTCCTTCCCTGATGCCCCCTGATGCCGGGATTGATAGAAATTCTAAATCGCGTATGTGCGTCAAATGTTCTTGACGGAGAATCGGCTTCATCCTACAGTCGGCAAGTCTGGGAATTTCGACCAATAACTATGATTGAGCTCAACCGCCGCAATTTTCTACTGCGAGCAGGAACAAGTCTCGGCGCCGCATGGGTTACGACGAATTGGCCGGCCCTCTTGTCTGCCGCAACGCACGCCCATAACGCTGCCAGAGCTACGCCGCCGCCAAAATATGAATTTTTCACTCCAGCGGAGGCGGCGGAGATCGAGGCCATCACCGCGCGCATTATTCCGACGGACGACACTCCGGGGGCGCGCGAAGCCGGCGTCGTATATTTCATCGATCGTGGCCTGGCCACCTTTGCCGTCGACGACCAAAAAACCTACCGCGAAGGTCTGCCTGAATTGCAGGCCAGGTTGCGTGAGATGTTCCCCAGTGGCTCCAAATTCTCCAGCTTGGCGACGGAACAGCAGGACGCGGTTTTGCATTCCTTCGATGAAGAGTCCGATACTCCTCGGCGGGCATTCCGGGCGCGGCCGGGTGCTCAGAGTTTTTTTGAGACGCTCCGCCAGCATACCATCGCGGGATTCCTGATCGACCCCGAATACGGAGGCAATCACGATGGGGTCGGGTGGAAAGTTATTGGCCGCGAGCGTGAACATATGTTTCAGGCCCCGTTCGGGTACTACGACAAAGACTATTCCGGCTGGCAACCCGTGGCGAAGGAAGCGGAGAAGAAATGACGGTCGACCAGCCCCACTACAAGACTTCCGACGAAGTGGACTTTGTCATCGTGGGCTCTGGCGCGGCCGGCGGCATCCTCGCCAAGGAGCTTTCGACCAACGGTTTTCGCGTGGTTGTCTTGGAGCAGGGCCCTTACCTGACGGAAGCCGATTTTAGCCACAACGAAATCGAAATCCTGGTCCAGGACAAGCTCACCAACCATCCGAAACTTCAGCCGAATACGTTCCGCAAGACGCCCGACGAAAAAGCCAAGCCGCAGCGTGCCCTGGTTTATGGGCGATGCGTCGGCGGCACCAGCGTGCACTTCACGGCGAATTTCTGGCGTTTTCACGAAATCGATTTCATCGAGCGCAGCAAAGTCGGCCCCGTTGCCGGCACCGGGCTCATGGATTGGCCGATTACGTACTCAGATCTCGAACCGTACTATACGAAAGTGGAATGGGAAATCGGCGTTTCTGGCCTGGCGGGCGCCAGTCCCTTTGATCCCCCGCGGTCGAAGCCTTATCCTATGCCGCCGCTGCCGGTGAAGTCTTCGGGCGTAATTTTCGAGCGTGCCGCGCGGAAGCTGGGCTGGCATCCTTTCCCAGCGCCCATGGCCATTCTTTCTCAACCGCGGGCTGGACGAAGCGCTTGCGTCAATTGCGGCTTCTGTCTTGGTTTCGGCTGCGAAGTCGGCGCCAAATCCAGTTCACTTGCCACCGCCATTCGAATGGCGGAGCGCACCGGCCGCTGCGAAATTCGTCCTGACTCCTACGTGCATCGCATCGAGGCGGACGCAAATAGCCGCGCGACCGGGGCCGTTTACTTCGATGAAAAGCGCAACACGCATCTGCAGAAGGCCAAGGCCGTGGTGGTCTGTGCCAACGGTGCCGAGACCCCACGCTTGTTATTGCTCTCCGCCAACAAGCAATTTCCCAACGGTCTAGCGAACTCCAGCGGCATCGTCGGAAAATACTTGATGCTCAACAGCGGTGGCGTTGTCACCGCTCAGTTCGAGAATCCGCTCAACGATTACAAGGGCTTCGCCGTCAGCCGCGTGCTGCACGATTTCTATGAGCTCGATCCACAAAAAGTCGGCTTCTATGGAGGGGGCGGGCTTGATGCTCGCTTCGATTTCACGCCCATCAGTTTTGCTTTCGGAGGTCTGCCCCCTGGGGTGCCACGCTGGGGCCAGGACTTCAAGGCCGCCCTCGCGCACGATTTCAACCGCACCATGGAAATCTTCTGCCATGGTACATCCCTGCCTCTCGAGAACAACAGTTTTTCGCTCGATCCCGATCTGAAAGATGCCTGGGGCCTGCCTGCGCTCCGCCTGACCTACAAAGATCATCCTGATGATTTGAAGCTCGGGAATTGGATGTTCGCGCGCGCTCACGAACTTTTTGACGCCGCGGGTGCACACAAAAAGTGGAGTTTCCCGGCCAGGGAGCAGCAGTTCGCCGTGCATCTTCTCGGCAGCTGCCGTATGGGAAACGATCCGAAGACGTCGGTGATCAATTCGGACCACCGCGCCCATGACGTCAAGAACCTCTTTCTTTGCGATGGCAGCAGCCTGGTGACTTCCGGCCGCGGCCAGCCCACCATGACCATCGAAGCGCTCGCCTTCCGCGCCGCTGACCGTATTACTGCGCTTGCGAAGCGCGGCGAAATCAGCGCCTGATCTTGCCCTCAATTCCGGAGGACTCAGGAGTTTTTGTAACCGCGCCGCGCGTACTTTCGTCACATCACCTGTGAGGGTCGAATCTATGAACGGGAATCGTCAGAATATCTGGTTTGCAGTTTGGGGAACATCACTGTGCCTCTTGCTGGCGATTGCGGGGGCATTGGCACAGTCCCCTTCCCCGGCCTCAGCGGGATCCAAGCTTGCGGAAGAAGAATTCAAGAATATTCAAGCTCTCAAGGGAATCCCGGCCGACCAAATCATCCCCTCGATGCAGTTCATTGCTGCTTCTCTTGGCGTCGAATGCGAGTTCTGCCACGTTGCGCATGCGAACGAAAAGGACGACAAGAATCCCAAAGTCACGGCGCGCAAGATGATCGAAATGATGATGGCGATCAATAAAGACAACTTCGAGGGTCACCGCGAGGTCACCTGCTACTCTTGCCACCGCGGTTCGACGGATCCCGCGGCCACACCCATCATCACAGACGACGAACCACGGGCGGCAGGCGGCGAAGAGAAAAAACCCGGCGAGGCGAAAGCCTCGTTGCCGCCTGCGGACCAGCTTCTCGATAAATATCTCGCCGCCATCGGCGGGGCGGTTGCGCTCCAGAAAATCACCAGCCGCGTGCAAAAGGGAACGCTCACCGCATTCGGCGGCCAGCATTTCTCCGTCGATGTTTATTCAAAGGCTCCGGATAAGCGCGTCTCGATCATGCATCTCCAGGGCGGGGACAGCATCACCGCGTTCGATGGGAAACAGGGCTGGCTCGGTGTTCCCGGTCGTATGCATACGATGTCGACGGCGGAAAATGACGCCGCACGGATCGATGCGGATCTTTACCTTCCGGCGCACCTGAAGACGCTCTACCAGAAATTCAGTGTCGATGCGGGTGAGAAAATCGATGGTCATGATACTTACATGGTTGTGGGGCGCACCGAGGGCCAACCGCCGCTCCGTTTGTACTTGGACAAGGAATCGAGCCTGCTGTTGCGCTTGGTGCGATACGCCGAAACTCCACTCGGCCGTAACCCAACACAAATCGACTATGCGGATTATCGCGATGCGAATGGCGTGAAGGTGCCGTTCCGCTGGAACCTGGCGCGCCCTGGCAACCGATTCGTCATCCAGATCGAGCAGGCTCAACAAAACGTTCCCGTGGACGAGGCCAAGTTCGCGCCGCCATCAGTCGCACCTAAACCGCCTGCTCCTTAGGCCGTATTTCGTAAAAGCCACAACTAATTTCTACAGCGATGGAAGGCCGCAGCCTGCGTCGCTTCCGTGCAACTCGATGTCCAAGGGGTTGGCAGTCCGCCTCTGCTGCGCACCGGTCGTGCCGTCACGAGTTTCTTCTTATTGCCAGGGTTCCGGGAGCGACTCTTGAGAGTTCCAGAACCGAGAACTCAGCTAACTCTGCGGCCTTGGCCAATCGCTGGTCTGTTCCCTATGAGCGCAAGGCGAGGCAAAGCGGAACGAGCTGGCGCAGCGAGGCTATTGAAGAATTCCTGGCGGAGTTAGCCGCGTTGATTGAGCCGGTCGAAGTTCGCCCCGAATTCTTCGAGACACGGGCGCAGCTGGTGGGGCTCGTTACGCGCCAAGACTTCTTTGTGACGCGGCCGCTCGGCACGCTTGCCGCATCAGCGGGCGATAAGTGCCTTGAAGGCGGGTACCTGCGCGACTTGCTTGGTATTTGTACGAGATCCTGTCTGGGAAAAACCTCGATGTACCGGACGTACCGCCCCCGAACTAATGTCTTGTTGCTCGACCCTGCACTGCACGTGACGACAGCGGGCATACGGGGTCGAAGGCAGCGAGTGATCGACAATCTTCTGGGAAATCGGGACTATTGCCCAACGATACGGCGTACCGAGATCCTCAATATGGCATAGGGACAGGGATTTGATTTGCCCGGAAAGTTGGCAAATAGTTGGCAAAACGGTTTCCACGTATTTACTGGCGATTTGATGGTGGGCCTGGGCGTGGACTTGAACCACCGACCTCGCCCTTATCAGAGTTGAGGCCGCTGGTCACGGACCTGCCGGTACCGATTCTTTGGGATTGACATAGCCATATGAGATAGCTATCGTAGAGGCGATGAAAGTTAGCGTAGCGGATGCCAAGAACAAGCTTCCCGAGCTAATCAAGGCTGTCGAGAATGGCGAAACAGTGACCATCTACCGACGTGGTGTCCCTGCCGTGGACATCATCCGGACAAAAAAGCCGAGTCGCAAAAAGCGGAAGCTCGGAACACTGAAAGGGAAAATTCACATTCGCGATATCGACTGGTGGAAACCCATGTCGGACGACGAAGCCGACGCTTTCGTCGAAGGACGTGACTAGGTGCGGTTGCTCCTGGACACGGTCGCTCTGATTTTCTCTGTTGAGTCACCGGAACGACTCACCAAGCGCGCGACTGGCATTTTGCAGAACACCGAAAACATCCTGGAACTGAGCGCGATTTCTCTTTCCGAAATCGCCGCCAAAGCAGCCCGCGGCAAGTTGAACTTGTCCGCCGCTGACACGCGCCACGCGCTTGAGGACCTGGACATTCGCATATTGCCGTACACAGCGAACCATGCATTCTTTCTTTTCGATCTACCGCCCCTGCACGCGGATCCCTTCGACCGTCAGATTATCGCCCAGGCTTTATGCGAAGAGATCCCGGTGATGACTTGCGACGAAAAATTCAGCCTGTACCACGGTCTCAAGGTCCTTTGGTAATTCTTAGGAATCTTGCCTCACGCAATGACCATAGCCGGGCTCGTGTGAGTTCGGCGAGATCGCATGTGAGTGATCCGGGCTGGACCCCTATTTGAATGGTGGGCCTGGGTGGACTTGAACCACCGACCTCGCCCTTATCAGGGTAGCGTGGTTAGGTTTTACAAGACCGTGGGGACTGCCAAACACCGCGTAAGTCGTACAAGATATCTAGTGTTGTGGGTTGGGTTGTGGGTTGGAAAAAGTCCACGGCCTCCGAAGCAGGCCGCCGCATTCATCAGTCATTTCGTTAGAACACCGGTTATCCGCGGAGTACTGCAGATTTCCTGGGGAGATAATTTTTGTAAGCCTGCCGCCTGAAGGCGCTACAGTCGCTGTTTTCAGTTCGTGCTGCTTTCACGGTCGCAAAACGATTGCGAAATACTTGTCGCGCACAATACCGCCTCGATAGGCGTGCCAGGATACTTTCCGACATATGCTTTCGTTGGCCTCTTACTGCCGCAGTACGTTTATAGTCACATCTCCTCGACGAGCTTGCACGAGCCTCGTACGAATTCTGTAATTGATATTCATGTTCAACGAAGAGGGTGCTTATCGTTTGGAAATGGGTACTCCACGCAAGAATGCAAGAGATGCCACACAGCACGTCTACTTGGCAGGCAGGAGGACAGCCTATTACGCAAAGAGCTTCATGTTGCTTGCACAGAACATCCGAGCATCATCGGACAGCCGCGTATCCTCGCTTCCCCGTTCCCAAAATTGCCGCGCTGCCTCGCGTGCATCCTCCCAAACTTCCAATGTATTCGCAGTCGGGTGCGGCAGCATAAGCTCGCGAGGTGGCACTTGGCCATCGGCGGTGGGCGCATACAGCATTGAGACTTGATCGAATGCTGGAGCTAGACGCAAATGAGAGCCTTCTGTAAAGAACAGTATGTTGTACTGATGCCGATCCGCGTTTGCGATGAGCGCTCCAAAAGCGTCAAGCCAGCAAAGCCGTTGGGCATCTTCATCACTCAAACGTCGTGCGTCTTTTAGTGATATGGCCGCGCGTGCCCACGAGTCCGCGAGATCGTCGTGAACCGCCGCAAGACTTAAGACTGCGATCCTCCCGCGCAACCCCGATCGATCAAATCGCTCGCTCTCCAGAAACCAATAGTCAGGCGTTTCGATGACGTTTGTATGTGCGGCTGGTATTCCGTGTGACGCTACGACTTGCAACGCAATTCCTTCTAGGATCAGCAGATCGCACCAGCGCCTGGCGACCACATCGCCTATTCCTCCGCGCCTAGCAAATTTCACGAGCATAGGGTGGTCGTCAACCAGCACTCCGAATTTCGGCCGCTCTCCGCCTGCGGAGGAGCCGGGCGGATGACCTGCGATGGTAGCCTCTGCAAGAGCCGGGTAATCGTCGCGGCTTCTAGAAACGGGCCCAAGTGCCTGCCATCGAGCGAAGGATTCTTCGCCGACAATCAAATTGCCCGGTAAATCTTCTCCCCCCCGAGACATCGCGAGCAAAATGTGATGGTCAGACCAGTCCGATAATCGGGGCGGTAGCCTGAGATCGGCGTGAGCGGCCGCGAAATGTCGGCCCAAGAAACCAGAAGGGCGAGCGTCAACCAATTCGACGGGAAGTCCACCAACGACCATGGCCATGGGCATCCAGGCTGACTGATGAGCAGCGAGTGTAATGAGCTCCCCTGCGGAGACCGCCGTGCCCGATTCGCTTATTCGGAATAACGGAAACCGTGAGCTGTCCAGGTTCGGCCACACCTGACGCAACCCATATTGGGTCGCCCTACCTCGACCTATTCGCAGAATCTCCGGCCCGGCTTCTCTCACCATGCGCATAAGTGTCGCGGGCGACACACCTAGCCGCTCTCGGAGGTCCGCCGCAGGTAAGACCCCGCGGTTCAGTTCACTTACAGCGTCCCTTAGCATGAAACGATTATATACTAGAATCCGTATCTATCTAATAAGTTATTATGATCAAGTTAGAACAACTTATGCAATCATTTGTGAAATGATTTGCGAGACGATTCGTAGATATATCAGGGTCGATTGCAGAGCGGGGCCGGAATTGAGCTCTCGTGAACCCACCGAGGAAGGGCATTTGCAACCAGAAGAAGGGGCAGGATCCGAATGCTTGCATTTGGTGGTGCAGTGCAGCCACCAGAGGGCTCCCGGCGCTTACGCCGGAATCCAACACAAGCACTCTATCAATCTGGATGACGTCAGTGCCTCAACATGAGGTCGAAGATGCGGTCAAGTTCACGCATGCGATCCCGCAGGGCTTGCAACTCGTAGCGAGAGGACATGCTTGGTGCGATCGTCCCGCCCCTCCAAACGTCAAAAGCGACGAACTGTGCGCCGTGAGGTATTTCTGCCAAAGGGCTTCCGCTTCATCGAACTCCTTGACCTGCTCTTCCACGGTCAAAGGCTTGCCGGTCGGGCCCGTCGCATCCGATCCCGACGCCAATTTCAGTCCCGGAAGCGAACCGAGCGCACCGACGTAGGCCTTGTAATTCGGTTTGGCCGTTTCAACAATAACTTTTCCAACAGATGTTATCCTCATAGGTTGTGCGTGCATCTGGGGCCGCTGATCCTGTGAAGCGCGCTATGCTTCAGCGCGATCTCTTGGCGGTGTTTGAATGGGTCAGTGATCCCTTTTATGCCGACGACTCGAAGCTCAATCGCACTCAACTCGCACGAAAGCTCGCGCAGGTAATTCAGCGCCTGGCCCTAACCTGACTTCCGCGGCCCCACCTCTTCATTTGTCCTCACTCATGCCTGAGCGCTGCCATCGGATCGACGCGCATGGCG
>MNIJ01000158.1 GCA_001919715.1 Acidobacteria bacterium 13_1_20CM_58_21 | reverse complement strand
TACACAAATTACTGTCAATGTGCCCGACGTGCCGCTGTGCAACTTGCAGCAACAAGCGCAATACGGAGGCTCAGACGCACGTTGCGGTGAATTGGTCGTCACAGCATCCAACGGCAAACAATCGATCGACACAGTGACCGTCACCATCGGCGGCAAAGCTCCGACCCACGTCAGCAGCGGCAATACCATCCAGAGTGCGATTGACGCTGCCGCTCCGGGCGACCTGATCATCGTCAACCCGGGTACCTACAATGAACTCTTGCTCATGTGGAAGCCGGTACGGCTACAGGGCGTAGGGGCTGCATCCAGCGTTCTCAACGCGAACGCTCATCCAGCAGGCAAGTTGAATCCTTGGCGCGCGCAGGTCAATTGTCTGTTCGGACTGGCGCTCAATGGTCAACCCTACAACCCCACTGCCGGTGGGACAACGCTCTTGAATGTGAATCCTTATGACTCGACCGGGGCCCAAAGTTGCCCGGCGCAGGGCTGGAACTACTTCCGCGGCGCCCCCAACAGTCCGCAAGTGGATCGGTTGCCGCTGGAGGGCATTGTCGGGTGGGACACCACCGTCAACGGCAACCTGGCGGAGCTGTTGCAGGAACCATCACTGATGGGAGCATACGAAGGAGCTGGAATCACGGTCCTCGCGAAAGGAGTGCGTTTCCCCGCTGGCGTTGAAGTTTTCGGAACCGGGTCTGATATCACCGGCGCGATTGCGACCGAGAGCCAGATGCCTCTTGGCACCGTTCTGCTCACGAGCAGCGATTGCGGGAGTGGTTCCGGGCCCAATGCGGTCGCCAATCCGTTCCCCAGCAACTTCCAATGCAACCCGTCGAGCATCGATGGCCTGTCCATCACCAACAGTTCCCAAGGGGGCGGCGGTATCTTCATACACGCGTGGGGGCATAACCTGCAAGTCGCCAACAACCGAATCTACAACAATGCCGGGACGATGTCAGGCGGCATCAACGTCGGCCAGGGTGAATCTCCAGACGCTATCCTCGCAGGAAACAGCGGGAACCCGGTTGGCTTTGACCAGCAACCATGGACCTGCGTGCCAGGCGCTGTCGTTAATGGGGTCCAGATTGCGATTCCTCCGGGCTTCGTCACGAATGAGCAGCTGCCGTTCTGCTATGACGTGGACGTGAACATACACCACAATGCGGTCACGAGGAACTCTTCGATCGGCGACGAATTGTTCTCGTCCACGCCGGCTGGGTCAGGTGGCGTTACCTTGTGCACCGGAGCCGACAACTACCGGTTCAACTACAACTGGGTATGCGGGAATCTAAGCACCGGTGACGGAGGCGGCTTAGCTCAACTTGGGTTCAGCAGGAACGGCGACATCGAGCACAACTCGATCCTGTTCAACCAAAGTACCAACCCGACGATTGCAACCAACGGCGGCGGGATCATTATCATGAACACGGCCCCCGATGGTTTTAATGCAGCGGGCCTCGAATGCGGCAGCGTGACCGACGTCGATTGCGCGCCTGGGCTGGGCGACGGTACGGGTCCCGGCTTGGTGATCAATGCCAACCTGATTATGGGCAACGCCGCGGAAAGCGGTAGCGGCGGCGGCTTACGCTTCCAGGGCGTCAACGGCACAGAGGTGTCCCGCTTCCCCACAAGTCCGTCACAATGGTACTCCGTCAACGTCACCAACAATATTATCGCCAATAACGTTGCCGGCTGGGACGGCGCTGGAGTGTCGCTGCAGGATGCCTTAGCGGTGAATCTCGTCAACAACACGATCATGTCCAACGATGCGACCGCCTCGTCGGGTGTGCTCTTCAATACCCTTGGGGCTCCCCTTGCCAGCAGCTTGGGGCCCACGTGCACCACAAACTGCGGCACGGCATCGGCACCTCAGGTCGCCGGCCTCGTGACCATGCAGAACAGTCCGCAACTGCTCACATCTCTGCCCAGCACGCTCACGATCAGCTGTCCAGCAGGTCATCCGACCAACCCCTCGAACCCCTTGCTAGAGGTTCTCAATGGGGCTTGCCGGAATTTCTCGTATCCGCTTCTTTATAACGACGTGTTCTGGCAAAACCGTTCGTTCTACATCGGTGTGGGCACCCTCGGTACGGGAAGCCAGAACCAGCAGAACGTCGTCGCGCTGTATAATGCGTTCACCACGACGCAAGCTGTGACTCAGCCGACAGCGGACGCCACGACGGCCAACGGAGGCGGTGTGATCATTACCGGAGGCACCGGCGCTTGCGTTTCCGCGAGCTATTGGGACATCGGCGTACGCGGCGACACGGGACCGAGCAACCATAGCTCGACGGTCACGCTCGCCCCGACGTATTCGATACTTACGGACGCGGCAGACTACGCCGGCGGTAATAACCTCGGATCGAACCCGACAGTTGTCAGCCAGTACTGCAACGGTTCACGAACGCCGCCGGAATTTAAGTCGATGGGCTACCAGGTGCCTCCAGGCATCTCGGACTCCACCGTGCCCAACCCAATCTTCAACCTGACGCCAGCCGCGACAGTGGACGAAGGCAACAACTGGATCAACATCAGTTGGGGCCCGCTGGCAAAGACGAACCCAGTGACCGGTTCCATACTCGGCGACTACGCGCTGGCGGCGGGTTCGCCGGCCGTCAATTACATCCCGAGCACCGCTACGGCGAACTACAACCAGGCACCGGCGACTGACTTCTTCGGCACTCTGAGGAAGAACGGATTCGTCGACGCCGGGGCGGTTGAGTTTGTGGCGACCGCTGGCGGTGGTGTGCCGACGATGACCTCGATCGCTCCTACATCAGGCACACGCGGCACCATCGTCCCGGTGACTTTGACCGGCACGAACCTGACCGGCGCAACGGCTGTGAACGTGTCCGGAACGGGTATCACCGTCGGCGCCTTAACCGTGACTTCGAATACGGTTACGACCTCCTTCACAATCTCGAATACCGCCACCCTCTCGGCCAGGACCGTTAGCGTCACGACGCCAGCGGGAACCAGCAACACCGTGACTTTCACGGTGAACGTAGGGACGGTGACCTTCACCTCGGCTACCAATGGAACACTGGCGACCATAGCGGGCGTTCGGACCCTCGCCTTCACAATTCCAACGCTGCGCACTCCAGTCACTAGCGTGGTCACGGTGACTAACAGCAGTACCGCACCTGTGCAAATCACAGCGGAGAACCTCCTGGTCAACATCGGCGGGTTGTACTCTGTGACTGCAAACACCTGTTCCTTCACAACCCCACTGGCGGGCGGTGGCACATGCACCTTCAGTGTGACGTACGCAACGCCAGCGACTCTACCAGCACTTCCTGATGTGGGAGCGCTGGCCGTTCGCAACAACGGTACGGGAACGATTCCTATTCCCGCTCCTCCGTACACCCCATTTGCGTTGGTTGCCCGGTAGTCGACGGCGGCTAGTTGACGATAACCCGGGCAGGTAATGCCCAGTAGAAATAAACAAGTGCCGTCCCGCTTCAACCGGGACGACACTTGAAATTTTCCTATGATCCGATGATCTCGTGGCCCTTCAGTCTAACGAAAGCTTGTTGCAAAACCCCTGTTTTTTAGTACTGAGGTTAGGAATTCGTGGAGCAAGCTTGTTCCTCCTCCGCTTTTGCGCTGCCGGTTTGGCCGGCGGCTTTTACAGTTAACCAAGGTACGCACGGTGCGCCGTGGTGGACCTCGGGTGTCCCACCAACGTGGACCGACATCATCAGCTGTGCTCCAGAACGCCAAGTGGATGGGAAGAGATTCCCGCGGTTCGGCACGAGTGGGACGGAATCCAAAGGTAGTGACGGCCGAAACTCTGGGCCAGGTCGATGCAGGTGCCCTCCCCAGAACCACGGATCCAGTCTCATCGGGGGTGCGCGGATGGTAAGTCACGGACCCAGGCTCAGCAGCAGATACACCGCTACCCCTAACAATCATCGCCGTAACAATGCTCCAGCATCGAAGCTAGTCGGCCGGAGTTTTGGCGAATGACTGATCTGGTATTCTCGCAAGAGGGCGATGGTTCCCAAAGCTTAGGCTCAAAAGAGCGGATGCGTCTCGAACTTAGGAACTTCTCCCTCGTACCTCCTTAAGTCCCTGCGTTTATAGACATAGGTCTTACCGCAGTTGTCGCACCGAACCTCAAAAGGGCCATCGATCTGAGGAACGGGAGAGTAGGGATCTGTGTATGCGAGGGGGATTCTATGCCTAAAGAAAAAATTCTGCTTCATATGAAAGAAGTAATTCTTGCAGAGAACCACCCAGGAATAGGTGATGTCCTGCCACGCTTCCGACGCGGGTTCTATCTCTTTTTCCGCACGTGCAACATTCGTAGCGGGAACCGTCTTTAAAGCGTTTGCAGCCGGGGAAACCGGCGTGGGAGTCGTCTTTTGAGCGCTCGCAGCCATCTCCGGCGCGGCAACCTGGACCAGTGTGGGGTTGAGACAATCCGAGATTTGTGCCGTTGTCCAGCGGAGCTGAGGATCGCGCCGCAGACAGTGCCGTGCAATGTCGAGGAGCGGCTGTGGAAGTGTGTCCGGAACAATCGGATCGGCTTGATTTTCTGGCGATGGAGTAGGAGGGCGTTGCGTAAGCACTTCGACCAGCGTCACGCCAAGGGACCAAATGTCACTCGAAGCGGCAACCTGTGCAGTGCCTGCCTCAGGCGCGTCGTATGCGTCAGCCGGGCGATTGGCTGGGCGCAGTTCTCCGAGCGGGAGAACCGTATCGCTCGAGAGTTTGAGTTGATTGCCGATGGCCATAATGTTTGAAGGTTTGATGTGAGAGTGCGCGAGGCCTTGGCTGTGGATATGGCTAAGTGCGTCGAGAAGCGGTGCGAGCAATTCGGCGGTTTCTTTTGCCGTGAATGTACGATTGGGGAGCACTTGTCCGAGGTTTTCCTCAACGTACACCATCACTACGAAAACCAGATCCATGTCCGCAAGCCGACAGCGTCCGCCAGGTAGCAGGCCGAGGAGATTTGGATGACTAAGCTTCGAAGCGCGGTGCAAGAGAGAGACCTGGGAATCCGTGTTCGCGCCAGCACTTACGAATTTAATGGCGAGATTTTTCGGTTGCGCGTGGCCGGATTGCGTTAAGAAGACCGCGCTATGGCTCGTGCTGCCCAAAAACCTGCGCAGCGGAAACAGCTTATTGACAACTTGGCCCTCGAATTTTTTCCAGTCATCTCTCATGGCACGCCCACCCAGCAACGCCTCGCAGGAACGAACGATTATGCATGATGCGTGATCCCATTTTCGCGGCCCGTCCTGCGAGATGGTGCAGTCGCTTCCGCAGCCAAGTATATTGGGCTTCTCAGGCCAAGCGACAGCTATGTTTTCATGTGAATCGCCTACCCCTGGGGTTGGGTGCCAGTTTGACGAATTGTGGCATGAAAAGCAGAAAGAGCACAAGGCTGGTGCCGTTACGACCGTTCACTCCCGCTGCACTTTAGGCGCGCCCTCGCTGATGCTACTCTATTTTCGCCACCCGCTGGAGGACTCAACGGATACAAAGATGCAAGACTCGCAGTCCACAGCAAAAAAACGGCTCATGCGAGGGCCAACGCAAACCATAAAATGGCTTGTGGGGATTGCTTTGGTAGCCCTAATCGTGGCTGGATTTGTCCTGACTAATCTGCCCAAGATATCCTGTCCCTCGCCAAAATCATCGCCGTAACAATGTTACAGCAGCGAAGCTAGTCGGCCGGAGTTTTGGCGAATGACAGCGCCAAACAACGGCGAGAATAATACGGGGAAATAAGTGTGTCTGGCCGTGCCTTCATGCAACGTGGTCGGAAGTGATTCACGTTCAGCCCTGACTGCGTCTTCGACGCGTCACTGGTGCCACCCACGGGGTCCGGACTACTCAGCTCGCAGGCTCGCCAACCACTTCTCCAGAATTGCTTGGCGGGGTGGCTCAATTTCGGCGAAGGCAATTCCCATCCCGGAGTTCGGCTTGAAGTGGACCACCTTGCCGAATGCGGCGAAGCTTGCGCCGCCATGCGAAATTCTCAGCGAAACTTTCGTGTCCTCTGGGAATGGACTTGAGGTGTACACGTAGCAGCCGAAAAGGCTCAGGTTGATGGTACGTGCGGTGAGAAGCCTTTCTGACCGCACGTCGGTCAGCTCAATGCTGGCCGCGAACTGATAACGGCTGGCGCGATGTAATCCAGATGGAATGGAATGAGGCCCTCGCTGTTGTGGATTCTATGCCAAACGGGCCACGAGTCCAAATAAAACACGCCAAATCACGCGCCGCATAGCGAGGTGCGGGAGCTTATGCTTTGTTGTGCGCGAAGTGCCGTACAGTGCGGCGGTCTTCCTGGCGGCATAAGGAGCGAGGGCCAAGCATTCCGCTAGCCTGGATGATGCGATTGCGCGTAGTGTTGTTCTACGGTATCAAGATTTGATTATCGCGTTGGCTGTGGAGCACGAGGCGAAACTTTACCACCGGAGCCACAGGATAGTCCTCATAACCGACTCCGACGTGATCGATTTTACCAACGGCAAGCTGGTCCGAAGTGAATGAGTGCTGACAGTCTGGGCATTTCAGATGCAGAATTGAATTCCGTGGATAATTTAAAACAGTAACGGGCCAGAGCACGGCACGCGCCTGAGCCGTGTCATTCGCTGCAAAAGTTAGTTCGCTGGAGGCCTTTGAGAGCGCTGGATTTCAACTCGATTCGCCGGTCCTTACGCTGGATTTCGCATCTGGGTGCCGGGGTGTCCAATCTCTCGGCGGGAAGGCTACGTGCCAGAATGTAGGATTGGGCAGCACGAATTCCACTCCAATTTGCGGAGGCTCGTCCTGATGTTTGTTTATGTGGGCAACAACACACTCCAGAGCAGCTTTTGTCTGTACGTTTGAGAGACTGAGCCGCTGTCCTCGATACACCTGTGTCGAGACGAGAATCAACGCACCGTGCGCACTGATCGCCACTGTATAAGTATCTTCTTCAAAAGGCAATCCGACGCCCATCTGCCCGGAGACTCGCACTGGAATGGTCATCAATACTCGCTGACTCCTTCGGCGGTTTGCCGCGAGCCAGGAGGTTTCGCGGGATTCGGCAAGCCACGTCTCAAGAGTCGGAAAATACTCCGACTCAATGGCGGTAAACACCAGACCCATGCCCTTGCTGGCTCGGGAATAGACGACCCTTGCCTCGGCTTTAAACAATTGCGCACTTTTTGTGATGCGTACGTCCGTGACCGTCCCTAAAGGGAGGGGGTTGTTGGTGTCCACATAGCAGCCTTGCCGACTCAAGTCACGGACGCGCGTTTCAATCCGCGTACCGGATTCAGCCGCTACGACCTCAACAGCGGCAACGAAGTCGTAGCGAGGATTAGTCCGGCGGTCTGCCCCGGCAAGCGCGACGGAAGGGCTAGCAGGTTTTTCCACCTCACTGGGAAGGGTGGGGTTGGGAGGTATCGCAGGTTTGGAGCCTTGTCTATGCTTGCGGTACTTCATGCGGGAATCCTCGCAAACGTCACCGAATGAGGAGCAATTCCCTGGCGTGTCCTTTACAAAGGTAGAGCGCGGTATCCGGGTTCTTGTGCCACTTCCAGTCGGTCCAGCGTCGCTCCCACTGCGGTCGAGCCCGCTATGGAGTGGGGTGTATGAGGGCAGGCCGGGAGAAACAAAAGTTGGTCAGGTTGATCTCTATCCGCGACCATTTTGAGGTACCTGTGGGCGCGAACATCCGTTGCGACGATTACGTCATATCGCTGATCTCTAGGTCTCTCTATATAAAACCGGCAGTCCCCATTCTCGACCTGTGAAACAGCGTCCTCCTGTGTTAGCGTCCAATGACTTCCATCCGGGGTGAGCGCACAAATCGCACCGATGCGCTCATGCGCGCCCGTTCGCTCGGTCTTCACGATGCACCGTATACGGAGGTATCGAGCCATTTGCTAGCCTCCTGACGATTGCAATGCCCGTTGCATAGCGGTTCTCGAGCAGAGGCTCTATTAACCGCGTAGGAAGGTCAATCCAGCAAACCCTGTATCTTCGGCTAGGGTCTTCACCCCCGGCAAAGAGAATGGCGAATTTCCGCTCCACTGTCATTTCACTGGCCTGTGCGTCGCTCTGTACCTCGTTCCCCAGCTTGACCAGTGTGCCAGTGGTTGCCACGCGCGTTAGGGTCGGGATTCAGGTCGCGGGTTAATTACCGCCGTCGTCGAGAGGGTTCAATGATTCTAACGCGCAGGTAAGGAGAGATTCTTGGCAGCGCCGGAACGATCGTATATGTGTTCCACCCACCCGTTTTCCGTGTATGCTTGGACCAATTTGTAGCAGAGAGGCTTTATGGCGACGCTGAGCCAAACAACACCAATTATGGAAACGACGCCGATTCCACGGGAGGCGGCCCCCGTAAAACCAGCCGCGGTGCGCAACGTCGCAATAGACGCGTATCGCGGATTGGTCATGCTG
>MNIJ01000192.1 GCA_001919715.1 Acidobacteria bacterium 13_1_20CM_58_21 | reverse complement strand
TCAATCGATCTGCAATATGACTAAATCCGTCGAAATTGACCAACGGGAATTGACAAGGTGGACCGGGATTACCAGCGCCACCAGCGTGCTTGCACCTGAGGGGCGAGTCGGGAGCCGAAGAGGCTCGAGCAAGACCGCTATCAGCACTTTGAGAACACGGTCCTCGGGGACTATTGACTCAGCTGGCAACTTCCCGATAGCTTAAAGACATGACGCGGCTGCGGCGAAAAGCGCAGGCCAATAGGTGATTATTGCAACTGCACAAGCCGAAGACTGTGGGCGGGCTGGGAGACGCACAAGGTAAGGCGCTTCGCGTGAACTTCCGACGGATTGAGCGCCGGGAGTGGTGGCTGTGGACCGCAGCGGCCATCATCACTCTTCTGCTGACCATCGGGCTGGCTTCTTTTCTTCTTCCGAACTCGCACCAACATCAGGACTTCTACTCGCTCAACGTGCTGCCGCAGGCCATTCGCGGGCTAGTGGGTCTGGTTTTCCTCTTCGATCTTTACACCATCTATCAGCATCTCCTGATCTATCGGATCCGCAGGCAGCTGGTGGAACGGGAAGGACTCTTTCACCTCATCAGTGAGAACGCCGCCGACATGATCGCGGTTGTAGATATGGAAGGCAGGCAGCTCTACAACAGTCTCTCCTTTCAGAAGGCGCTGGGATACTCGCCAGAGGAATTGCAGGCCTCCTCGTCTTTCGAGCAGATTCACCCCGATGACCGTGACCGCGTCAAGCAAGCCGCCGAGGATGCGCGGCGCTCCGGAATAGGAAAAACGCTGGAGTACCGTCTGCGCCACAAGAACGGCACATGGCTGGTGCTGGAATCAACATCCAGCGTCATTAGGAATGCCAATGGCCATCCTGAAAAGCTTGTAATTGTGAATCGCGACATCACCGAGCGCAAGAGAGCGGAGGAGGCTCTGCGGCAGTCGGAGGTAGGGTTTCGGTCAGTGGTGGAAGACGCGCCGTATGGGATTTATCGCTCGAGCCCGTCTGGCCGATTTCTGCAGGTTAATCCGGCGTTCCAGAAGATGCTCGGCTATGACCTAGAGGAGGAGCTTCTCCGGAAAGACTTGGCAAGTGACATCTTCCGGCACACCGGCGAATATCAGCGTTTGGCTGAGCTCCTCACTGGCACCGAAGAAGCTAAGGACGTCGAAATGGAGTGGAAGCGGCAGGACGGCACGCCGATCACCGTGCGATGCTCGGGCCGCAGCATCAACGATGAAAACGGCGCACCGGCGTACTTTGAGGTGTTTGCAGAGGACGTGACCGAGAAACGCGTGCTCGAACGACAACTGAGAATGGCGCAGAAGATGGAGGCGATCGGGCGGTTGTCGGGAGGAATCGCGCACGACTTCAACAATCTTCTCGGAGTCATCATCGGTTACAGCAGAGTGCTGGGCAAGGCCCTAAGCACAAACACCGCACTGCGTGAACATGCCCTCGAAATCGAGAAGGCCGGCCAGCGAGCTGCCTCATTGACCAAACAGTTGCTAGCGTTCAGCCGACAACAGGTCTTGACGCCCGCGGTCCTCAACCTCAACACGCTCGCTTCCGATATGGAAAAAATGCTTCCGCGGCTGCTGGGAGAAGACATCGAAGTGTCCCTGGCGCTGGATCCTGAGCTGGGCAACGTGAAAGCGGACCAGAGCCAGATCGAGCAGGTCATCATGAACCTGGCAGTTAACGCGCGCGACGCCATGCCCATGGGCGGCAAACTCAAAATCCAGACCGGCAATGTGGAGCTGGACCAAGCCTACACCTGGAACCATCCGGGTTCCAAGGTGGGAAGCTACGTGATACTGACGGTGACCGACACGGGGACGGGCATGGACGCTGGAACGCTCACGCACATCTTTGAACCCTTTTTCACCACCAAGGAGCGGGGCAAAGGTACGGGGCTCGGGCTTGCCACGGTGTATGGCGTCGTTAAGCAGAGCAACGGCTATATTTGGGTGGACAGTGCGCCGGGGAAGGGTACGTCGTTTCAAATTTATCTCCCCCAACATGTGGGTCAGCTGGTGGTAGATGCGCCGATAACCGACTCGAGAGAAAAACTGCGCGGCTCGGAAACCATCCTTCTGGTGGAGGATGCCGATCCCTTGAGAAAGCTGGCGCAGACCTTTCTTGAAGGCGGCGGATTCCGTGTGTTGTCGGCAGAGAACGGTGAAAAGGCCCTGGAATTGGCCGCACGCTTCGGAGGAAAATTTGATCTCCTGCTTACCGATGTCGTCATGCCCGGTATGAACGGCCGCGTGCTGGCAGAACAATTGTTTTCGCGCCAGCCGGGAATGAAGGTGCTCTACATGTCGGGTTATACCGACAGCTTTATTGCCGGGCACGGAGTTCTGGATCCGAAAACACACCTGCTGCACAAGCCATTCACGGAAGAGGTTCTTATCCGCAAGGTTCGCGAAGTGCTCGATAGTGGGAAGGGACCCGCTTCGAGCAGTGCCATCGATCTTAAGCCAAGCGAAATTGGTTCCAGCCAATAGGAGGTACCGTCCCATGGAAAAACTATTGGTGGTGGACGATGATGAGGCGCTGCGGCGTCTGATGCGCCTGGAGCTGAGCGACACCTATGAAGTCATCGAGTCGGGCGAGCCGGAGCAGGGTCTGGCTCTCGCGCTCGAACACAGGCCCGGCGCCATTTTGCTGGATCTGAGAATGCCCAAATATTCCGGCTATGAACTGCTTCAAACATTCACTTCCTTCAGCCGCACGCAGATGATCCCGGTGATTATCGTGAGCGGGGAGGCCGGCGGACAAACGAAGGAACATTGCAAACAGCTCGGTGCCGCGGACTATATCGAGAAGCCGATTGACTTCGATGCACTACGGGCGTGCCTCCGCCAAAATGCTAAGACCAGTCGTACTCCTGCTCGAACCGAAGTGCGCGTACGGTTGCGTGTTCCCCTAAAGCTGGGGGGCACGGACAGTCACGGAAAGAAATTCAACGAGGTCGCAACCACCGAGAATGTGAGTATGAACGGCTTTCTGTGCGGCTGCACCGTCGATCTGCCCGCCGATTCCATTGTGGACGTCTATTTAACAAGCGGCGGTGAAGACTGCGTAGTGGGCCAAGCCAAAATTGTCCACGTGGACTCGAAAGGTGCGCCGCTGCGGCGCTATGGATGCCGCTTCATCAAGAGGACCGGGCCTTGGGTGTTGCAGTAAGGATCCTCGCCACGGCGCTTCACTTCGGCATGCGGGTGACGCCATGAATGGCGAGTTGGGCCTGCCCGGTAAACTGGACATTTCGAATGGCCAATCCAGACCAGGAGCTATCTCCCGAGAGCGAAAGCATCGTCGACGGAATTGCGTCAAGTCGGCACCCGCTCACCCGCGTGCTCGCGGTTTTCGACGAACTGGCTGCCTCGAAGCTTCTCTCCATCATCCTGGGACCGCCTGATTACTATTGCGCAATGGCCAGCAATGGCGGTCACCACTGGCGTGAATGATGTGGACGTGGGCGTGCAGGCGATGCGATCAGGCGCAGACGACTATCTCGTCAAACCTCTTCTGGAAAGCGTAGTTCTTCTGAGCCTTAAGCGAGCATAAGCGGCACCTCGAGCAGCAAGTCGAAGACTATCGCCAGCATCTTGAAGAGATGGTTGTGGAGCACACCGCGCAGCTTCAAGCGGCTCTCCAGCAGATCGAGGCGAGCTATGAGGCCCCTTGGAGGCGCTTGGCGCAGCGCTCGATCTCCGTGATAGCCAAACCGCGGGCCACTCGCAGCGGGTGAGCTGGTCGGACAAACAGCTCGGAAGTCTCGCCAGGGGAGCCTATCTGCACGATATCGGAAAGCTCGGGATCCCCGACGGTATTCTTCTGGAAGCCGGAACCTTTGACTGCAGATGAGCGGGCCCTCATGCAGCAGCACGTACAGATCGGATTTGAACTGGTCAAGGGCATCCCGTTTCTGGCAGATGCCGCCGAGATCATTCTCACGCATCACGAGCGGCACGATGGCAGTGGCTATCCGCGCGGCCTCAAGGCCGAGGAGATTCCGCTGGCGGCGCGGATCTTCGCCGTGGCTGACAGTTTCGATGCGATCACCTCCGACCGGCCCTATCGTCGTGGTTCTCCATTGGACACAGGGCGCGAGACCATCCAGCGCGAGGCGGGGCGGCTGTTTGACCTGTAAGTTGTGAGTGTGTTCTTGGGCATTCCCGCAGAAACTTGGTCGACCATTGCAGGAGATCCACGCACAACGGCGGTGCTCCCATCCCTGCTGCGCCAGGACAACGCCATTCGTCGACGCGACGCGAGCGTCATCCTTTGACAGATCATGACCTCCTCAAGCGCTACATTGATCAGCAGGCCACACCGCTATAGTCGTGGATTACCCCGGCCTGAAGTCCGAGGCTTGCGCCACTCGCGGGGGCAACGCTGAAAAGATGCGGGCGACATTCGTTGAGTTTCGCTGAATTTTATATTCAGTTCTTACCATTTGACACCGCGGCGAACGGTTTGTAATCTCCGGCATTCATGACCCCGACGGGGCTGTTGAATCGCAAGTCGAGGTATCTTGCCAACCTAATACAGGGCCACCGCCCGCGGCACACGAGCCGCGCGCGGCGGAATAATTAAAGGTAATAGCAGCAACACTCGGTGCCAGGCATGAGAACTGCGTTTCCCAAATCAACAGGGCAGATTCCGATCTCCCGCGACGGCGAGCTTCTCACGGAAGCGCAGATTTTTTCGACGGTGGAGGACGTGCTCGCGACCACACAGGTCATCGACATTCACACGCACTTGTTTGCTCCCGCATTCGGCAAGCTCGGGTTGTGGGGCATCGACGAACTACTGACCTATCATTATCTCGAGGCTGAATTCTTCCGAAGTTCCGACACCAGGCCCGAGGAGTACTGGCCGCTTCCCAAGCGCGACCAAGCCGATGCCATATGGCGGGCTCTCTTCGTCGAAAATACGCCCGTCTCGGAGGCCACGCGCGGAATAATCGCTGTGCTCAAGGCTTTCCATCTGCCCACGGACCGTCCCGACCTAGCGGAGGCAAGATCATTCTTCAAAGCACAGACCCTCGAAACGCACATTCACAAAGTGTTTCAGATGGCCGGCGTGAGTACGGTGGTGATGACGAATGATCCACTCGATCCGCAGGAAGCCGCCGTGTGGTTGAACGGGGTCACGAGCGATAAGCAATTTTGTGCGGTGTTGCGGCTGGATCGCATTCTTTGCAACTGGACTACCCATTGGCAGGTGTTGGCCGGTCAAGGCTACCGGGTTGACGAGCAGGCATCCGGGAAGTCGGGGGCGGAAGTGCGGCGGTTCTTGGTGGACTGGTACCAGCGCATGCAACCCGTATACATGGCGGTCTCGCTGCCGGACACCTTCGAATATCCGAGCGACACTATCGGCAATCGATTGCTGAAGGAGGCCGTGCTGCCTGCTTGCCGCGATTTGGAGGTACCGCTCTCGCTCATGATTGGAGTGCGCAAGCAGGTCAATCCATCGCTGCGTTTGGCGGGCGACGCCCTGGGCCGGGCGGATTTGCGGGCACTCGAAAATCTATGCCGCGAGTTTCCTGCCAATCGTTTTCTGGTGAGTGTGCTTAGCCGGGAGAACCAGCACGAACTTTGCGTTTACGCGCGGAAGTTCAGCAACTTGATGCCGTTCGGTTGCTGGTGGTTCATGAACAATCCTTCGATAGTGGAGGAGATCACTCGCGAACGCATCGAGATGTTGGGGACAAGTTTCATTCCGCAGCATTCCGATGCCCGCGTGCTCGAGCAAGTCATCTACAAGTGGAACAACACGCGCAGGACGCTGGCGCGCATCCTCGCTGACACCTACCGTCTTTTGTCAGAGGACGGTCGGGGCGTCACGCGCGGTGACATTCAGCGAGACGTTACTCGCCTCTTTCGTTCGAATGCCGAAGCTTGGACGGGCCCGCGGGCACACCTTTCCGATGCCTCCACAGAAACTTCGTAGGCGCAGCTTCCTTTGAAGAGATCACTCCAGGTGGCGAGGGCGCGGGATTACCGCCGAGGGCCAGCCTGAGCAGGGGGGGATTTTCGCCACCGGTCTGAACCGGCCTTTCGGCGTCAATTCTTATCCTCCGGGGCTGGATCCGCAATGGATCTATGTTGGGAACACCGCGGTTTAAGACTTTTGCCTTCTAGCGGCACGCTAGTTGAACGGCGCGCGCAGAGTAGGCCCGCGGATGCCGGTGGCCGCAAGTCCCGATGAAGCAGCTATCTTGAGCATCATCACGCCGTGGGCCGGCACCGTTACCGAGTATTCCGCCCCGTCCAGCTTGAGGTCGCCGTGGGCCCAGAGATCTCTGGCACTGGCGGGTGCAGATTTCATCCCTAGGTCCGTCCATTTGACGGTGATCTTTGCGGGCGCGCCGCCGCGGTTAAATAATCCGATGGCCTGCCCGCCATCGAAAAGCGCCTTAGCCCATACTTCCTGGTCGCCCGATTTCGCGATGCGCCGGCCCTGTTTGCCAGCCTTGTCTTGATTGACGGCGATGACTTCGCGATTGGTGAGAATCTCCAAGATGGCGGGGGTCATGTTGCGCAAATCGTTTCCAGCGAGCAGCGGTGCGGCAAGAATCGACCACAAGCTCATATGCGTTCTATATTCGTCGTCGTTCATACCCCCGTTGCCGACTTCGAGCATGTCCGGATCGTTCCAGTGACCGGGAGCCGCCCACGGGCCCAGCTGGTCTTGCGAGAAACCAATATTGGTCATGGAGTCCCAAGTGTCGCGGATGTCTCCGGTTGTGCGCCAGGCATTGCCACCTACCTCGGCGCCCCATTTCCACACCTCGGTGCGACCATACTGGCAGAGGCTGTACAGGATGGGACGACCAGCTTTCAGAAGCGCATCGCCCATGATTTGATATAGCGCGCGCATCTCTTGGTCGGTGTACAGGTTGCGCGCACCACACCAGTCGTACTTAAGATAGTCAATGCCCCACGCGGCATACGTTTCGGCATCCTGCTCCTCGTGCCCGTAACTACCTTCGTATCCCGCACAGGTGTTGGGACCTGGTGAAGAGTAGATACCGATCTTGAGGCCTTTGCCATGCACGTAGTCGGCGAGCGTTTTCATGTCTGGAAACTTCTTATTGGTCGTGATATGCCCTTGTGCGTCGCG
Organism: Acidobacteria bacterium 13_1_20CM_58_21; assembly: GCA_001919715.1. Classification (GTDB taxonomy): domain Bacteria; phylum Acidobacteriota; class Terriglobia; order Acidiferrales; family UBA7541; genus Acidiferrum. Next base: position 3,242 of record MNIJ01000192.1, on the reverse strand, counting down.
ACCTGCTTCCCAAGTGTCGTCAATATTGATGTATTGATAGCCGGCCTCTTTCATCCCATTACTGGCCATGGCATCGGCCATTCCGCGGACCGCGGCGTCATCCACGCGCCCTGCAAACTTGTTCCAACTGTTCCACCCCATCGGAGGCGTTTTGGCAAGGCCGTTGTCGGCCACCTTATGAATCGCCGGCAGGGGGAGGCGGGCGGGATACGCGCCTTCGCCGGGCGGCGCGCGGTGAGCGACCATGTGGATGAGCTCGGCGTCGGGGCGGCGCCGCGTAGCCAGGTGCAGCTCGTCATCCATCAGCTGGCCCTCGTATTTCACGCGGCGCTCATTGGTTCCGTCCGTCATACTGGCGGTGAGCGTGAAGCCATCAGGCCCGTCTGTGCTCTCGATAATCTTGAAATAAAACTGAGTGACCCGGATGGAGCCGGTGATGCGAGACCCTTCCTGATGAAGATCTAGATACGTAGTCCGGAAAGTGCCGTCCGGCAGGGGATCGCGGACCACCCAGTTTCCGGTCAAGTCCGCGGCAAAACACGGAACCGCCACGAGCAGGAGCAAGACAGCGGCAAGAGGTTTCATTGTAGCCGGAGACTACAACAAACCAACATCGGCTCAAACTATTTTGTGAGCGGGGTCCTTTCAAATTTTCTTAAGAACGTGTTTAAGGCCACTAGAACGTTATGCGATACGGAATCTTGGGGTACGCTATCCGCGCACCGCGCCGGAAAGTGCCAGAGGTCTGGAGACCATTGACCAGGGTGTCGACGGACGGCGTATGTAAACGATCGGAGCCTTGCTGTTGCGGCGCTCTTCCATGCCGGAGAAACGATGAGACGAGAAGAACTACGCAGGCTTCCCGGGGTGATCGCGTTTCCCGTCACGCCCTTTAAGCCCGATCTGTCCCTGGATATTGCTGGACTCCATAGAAACTTTCAGCAGCTTGTACAAAATCCTATCGCCGCAATCGTCGCGGCGGGCGGCATGGGCGAGATGTACGGTCAAGACCATGCCTGTTGAGGCCCGTTTTGGCGTTGCCGAAGACAGCGGCCTTCGCCAAGAAAGGAATTGATCGCTGGCGGCACCGAGCGGCCTGGCGCGGCGGAGAAAAGACGCATGAGAATACCCTATAGTGAGTTGTTTGCTGGTCTGCTGCGGGTGTTGCTCAAGCTCGGTTTTGAGGAGCAACGCGCCCGTCTTTCAGCGCGGCTCTTCGCGGATGCCAGCCGGGACGGGGTCTATTCGCATGGCTTGAACCGCTTTCCCCAGTTCGTACGGATGATTCAAACTGGAGTCATTGCAGTTGATGCCGAGCCGGACTTGGTAGCCAGCTGGGGTTCGCTCGAAAGGTGGGACGGAAGAAGCGGTCCCGGAAATTTGAACGCCTACCGGTCGATGGACAGAGCGATCGCGCTCTCTCGTGAGCGAGGGATTGGCTGCGTGGCGCTGGCCAATACCAATCACTGGATGCGCGGCGGCAGCTACGGCTGGCAGGCCGCCGATGCCGGCGTCATCGGAATTTGCTGGACCAATACAATGGCAAATCTGCCGCCGTGGGGTGCCAGCGATCCGCGTGTCGGCAACAATCCTTTGATTATTGCGGTGCCGCGGGCAAAAGGCCATGTGGTTCTCGATATGGCCATGTCGCAATTCTCCTACGGCGCTCTGGCCTCTTATCGAATGCGCGGTGAGCAATTGCCCGTGGAAGGCGGCTTTGACCCTCGAGGGCAGCTCACGCGAGATCCAGCGGCCATCGAAGCATCGCAACGCGCGTTGCCCATCGGTTACTGGAAGGGTTCGGGTTTGGCGTTGATGTTGGATATGGTTGCCGCGTTATTGTCCGGCGGCCGCGCCACCCATCAGGTACCGGCAGACACGGAACGAGAGACGAAGCTCTCGCAGGTGTTCATAGCCTTTGACCCGCCTTCGGTCGATCAATTCGCTACTTCGGTGAGCCTGGCCGACCAGATCGTGGAGCATCTGCAAGCACCCCCACTTGCGGCCGGAGAAGAGGTGCGATACCCCGGGAAGCGCGTGTTAGAGACCCGCAAGGAAAACCTGGCGAACGGCATACCTGTCGACCCGTCAATCTGGCGCGCCGTTCAAGCGCTACATTGAAATCGGCGCGTTGCCAAGGATGGTGGGTTCTGGCAGTTAGTATCCCAGCTTCTTGTCGACCACATTGAGCAACGGCTCACCCTTCCGGAATCGCTCAAATTGCGCGATGAAAAACTCCATGGCTTGGTCGAGCCAGTCTGGCGTGTGGTCGGCGCAATGCGGAGAAAGCAAGACGTTGTTGAGCTTGTAAAAGTGATGATCCCGTGGCAACGGCTCTTGATCAAAAACATCCAGCGCGGCGCCCTTGATTCGGCCGCTAGAAAGCGCGCTGACCAGCGCCTCCTCTTTAATCACCGGGCCCCGGCCTACATTGATCACCACCGCCGTGGGCTTCATCGCTCGGAACTCCGGTTCGCCGATCATTCCGCGCGTTTCCGAAGTTAACGGCGCAGCGACAACCACATAGTCGCAGCGCGAAAGCATCTCAAGGCGACGATCCGGACGATACGTCTGCTCGACCAGCGGGTCCGTGCCACCGAGCGGCGAAGTATGTCGCTTGACGGCCAGGACGGTCATCCCAAGCGGCCGCACCCTGGCGGCCACAGCGCGGCCGATATCGCCATATCCGATGATTCCGACGGTATGGCCTGAAACGGGCATCACCTCAAAGGCCTCCCACACTCCAGCCTGCTGATTGCGAATCATGCGGCGGAAGTCTTTGGCGAAATACAAGATGGCCGCAAGCGCAAACTCGCCCAAAGAGGCGCTAAATACCCCGGTCCCATTGGTGAGCGGCACGGGACTCTCCAGCAGCTCCGGGAACAGCGTTCTTTCCAGGCCCACCGAACGAGAATGCACCCAACGCAGGTTTGGGCAATTTCCAAATATCTTTCTAAACAGGGCAAGAGAGCCCGACCAGTTGAAGAGCACGGTGGCGTGCTCCGCCGCTTGCGCGAGTGCTTCGGGTGAATTCCCGGCAATAATGTTCACGCCCGCGAGCGACTTCTCTAGCTGCCGAAGGTGCGGCTCAGCCGGCTCAGCCAGGATCAGAATGGTGTCGTTTCTCACGTGGATTGCAGCGGCGCCGAAGGTCATTACACCACAAATCAGAGCGGACCATGTCCAACAAGAGCAGTTTGGAAAATCCAAGGCTTAGAGTTTAGCATTTGATACCGAAAATT
>MNIJ01000084.1 GCA_001919715.1 Acidobacteria bacterium 13_1_20CM_58_21 | reverse complement strand
GGTTTTCGCGAGGACACGCGTGAAGGCGCTCCGCTTTGCCGTTGGTGTCAACAAACGACAACTCTTGATGTGATGCCGCTCGACGGAAAAATCCTGGGGTTCAAAAACAGATGGTATGGACACGCGATGGAAACGGCGGAGGAACGTGACTTGGAGCCAGGCCTAAAGATCTTGATGGTCAGCCCCGTATACTTTTGCGCGACGAAATTGGAGGCCTTTGGTGACCGAGGAAAGAATGATTACCTGGGTAGCCGTGACCTAGAAGACTTGATTGCAGTCGTGGATGGTAGGGCAGAACTTGTTGGAGAAATTCAAGTAGCCCAGAGCGATGTGCGTTCCTACCTCGCCAAGGAGGTTACAAAACTGCTTGCCGCGCGTGGGTTCGGGGATGCGCTTCAGGGACATTTAGCGCCGGACTCGGCCAGTCAAGAGCGGATAACCACTGTCATGGCGAGACTGAAAGAAATCGCCTCACTTTAGGTTGTTGTGTACGATCGCCACATTCAACTAAGCTCCGCTTCTTTCAGTTCCTCGCGGGACCAACTTTGGGAGCAGAACAGGCCACTGTATAGTCGAAAACGCAGCGGGAAGTGCGTTTCCACAATTCTGCTTTGTGGTCTTCCGCCGAGGGCTGCGTAGCTTGAAGTTGTTGCTTAGATCGCGGCGCGGGAAGGGCGTCGGGATAGACGCAGCCCCTGCGGATTGAGATTTCTCATTGCAAAACGAGAACTGCGCCATAACTGTGACACGAAACCTGTCTTTGCTGCCAAAACTGACTTCATTGACGATTGGCTTTTATTGAATTCTGCGCAACTTATTGAAAAGAACGATCTATCCAGGGAATCCGGAGGGACAGGCTCGCCCGCTTATTTACAATGAGTTAAGTTACAGACAGTCTAGCGGTTGCCTAACGTACTTGCCTAACGATTTCCAGCCCTCAGGCCAGCCCAAGGGACACCCGGCATGGCGATCGACAATCCCATTGAAGCCTTCAAGAGACGCACCCGGAGGAGGAAGGGAATCTGCCGCAGGACTTGGTTATCCTCGCGGCTGAACTTGCGCTCCCAATCACTGGACCGGTAATCCACATTGTACGTGAGCGCCTTGGAAGAAAAGCTCAAAACAGCGTGCCACGGAGACGCTGCAACTTCTGCTGAGCGAGTTGAAGGACTTGCAAGATGTGACTGCCAATAAGATAGAAATGAATGACCTCAACGAATCGTTGCAACTGCTGATACGCCACGGCTGCGTCGTAGATGCCATTTCCACGAGCCAGCATGTCGCAGGCGAACGTATCCCGGAGGCAGTGAGTTTTCCCTACACTCCATAGGTTACTTTGAGAATCGCCGTGCTATGCCCCGTGCAATGACGCCCACAATTACCCACTCAAGAGAACTCGTCAGCACGAGCAAGCCATCAAACATCCACAGGGTCCATAAAGATGGAGCCATACCGCTGTAGTGTACGCACCACCTCGCCAAGAAAAAGCCAGGGTAATTGCTGATGATTGCTAGCCGCAGCGACCCTAGGTACAAGACAAAGGTCATCCAGGCGGCACCAGCCAATCCGAGCACCAAGAGCCATTTCCTCATGATTGCCGTCCTCCATCATTAGACACCCGCACCAACCCCTCCCGCCAGGCCAGGTAGTCGGTTTTTTTTTGGGGTCATCGCAAATGCAACAAAATGAATCTTTCGGTGCGTAATCCGGGAAATCCCGCCTCCCAGTTAGTTGTTTCCGATAGCCGCAATATGTCAACCCACCATGTACTGTTGCATTCAGGGGTTGGGAGTTCACTGTGCCCTCAGGACCGAAACTTCCCATCCTGGGACAACGTATCCGAAAGTAGCGAGGGCCTCACGATGGACAGCATGTTGAGCTACCCGGAAACGCGACTCCGTGACTCTGGTCTGTTCGATTTCCTCGTGGACCTAGTTGGGGTAGACACTATTTTCGACCTTGTTCTCGAACTTCTAATCTGCTTTCTCGAAGTCTTGTAGTCAATTCGCCCTTCCCCAAGGCTCCAGGCAGGCCGTTCTTGTTCGCAAGCCCTGGTCCCTGCCGATGACCTCCGCAAAGCGGTTTTGCTTACCTGGGCCAGCCACTTCCCTTAAGTCCACACGACAATGTCCAGGCCTTCTATTGCGGCGTGGTTCTGCTGGAACTTCGGTTTTTTGAAGAAGCGTTTTCGATGTTCAAACAGTCCGAGGACCTATTCGGCCGCTCTGCTCCCACCAGCTACAACCTTGGACTGTGCTTATTGGGACTAAGCCGGCCCTCCGAGGCACTTGTGTTTGTGGTTGAGGCTTGCCAGCTCGATCCAGCCTTCGAGCCAGCTCGGCTGGTGCGCCGCAAGCTCGAGCCCAACATGTAGAGAAATGATCGGCGATGCGGAGCTAGAGACATGGTTAAGGCGCTTTTGGTTGCGAGACGGGCCCGCGCGACCTAGCGGTAGAGCGATGTGAACGCGATGCCAAGATAGCCAGCGCTTCGAGCCGGGGCGTACCTGGAAGCTTGTAAGTTGCCGCCAGTAGAATTCCGTGTATTATCTGGACAGGGGTTGTGTCAGGAAGTCCGCCAGCGGCGACCTTTCCGAGACCAAACGGGGAATCCAGTCTGCCAGGCTAGAGGAGAGAGCTCACGTGAGCCGGAGTAGTTTACTACTCAGAATGGAGTTCGAGAGCAACCCCGAGATGCTCTGCGTGGTACGAAACGCTTTGGGACAGCTCGCCGCTACCGTGGGATTTTCCGAGTCGGAGTGCCGCGCCGTTGTTCTTGCCGTCGACGAAGCGCTGACAAATATCATTCGGCATGCATACCTTGGAGACCCAGAGCAACCCATCGAGGCCTCCTTCCGCCGGATCCATGTGCCCCGGGATGGCGGAGGCCACGATGCCCTTGAGATCGTGCTGGAAGATCGTGGTACAGCGGTGAATCCGAAAGAGATGTGCGGGCGCGCGCTCGAAGATGTACGGCCGGGCGGCCTGGGCCTGCACTTTATACGACAGAGCATGGATACGGTAGAATTCAGCCACTGCAACGGCAGGAATCGGCTCCGGCTGGTGAAGATTTTGCATGTGCAGGCGCCTCAGAAAGGCTCCTGAGGAGAGTTCAACTTGCAGATTGCCGCGCGCCATTTGGACAAGACCACCATTTTCGACATTTCGGGAGACATCGATCTCGCGACTTCCCCGCAACTGCGGAAGGCACTCCTGCGCGAGCTTCGCGAACTGAAGATGCCGCGGGTGGTGCTCAACCTGGGGGCGGTTCGCTATATCGACAGCTCCGGCGTGGCATCTCTCGTGGAAGGACTTAAAGCCTCGCGTGATGTCGGCTCGCGTTTCATCCTGTTCGGCTTGAATAAGACGATCCGGGAAGTTTTGCAGCTCTCCAAATTGCTGAAAATCTTTGAGATCTACGAAAATGAGGAGCAGTCCGTGGCGACCTGAGTCTGCCAAACCCGCCAACCGAGGAAGCCCGACGAGAGCACCGTGGAACTGACGACGCAAATTGGGGGATCGGTCACCGATGGGCTTGCGTATCTGGGAGCTCTGACCAGGCTTGGAGGGCGGGCCGCGTATTTCACGTTCGTCGCTCCTTTCCGGGGCAAGCCACTTCGCTTCGAGAGCGCCATTTCGCAAGCCATGCAGACCGGTGTCGGGGCGCTCCCTATTCTTTCCCTGATTACGTTCTTCATCGGGCTGATTCTGGCGCTGCAGAGCGCATATGAGCTGCGCAAGTTCGGCGCCTTGAATTACGTTGCCAGCGCCGTGGCGATTTCCATGACGCGGGAACTCGGTCCGTTGATTACCGCCATCGTGGTCATCGGACGGTCCGGTTCAGCGTTCGCCGCGGAAATCGGTACGATGAAGGTCACCGAAGAAATCGACGCGCTGGAGACCATGGCGATCGATCCGATTCACTTTCTGGTGACCCCGAAATTTATCGCCATGATCGTGATGCTGCCGTGCCTGACGATTTGGGCGAACTCCATGGGGATTCTCGGTGGAGCCCTTTTTGGTGTGGCGCAGGCCGATTTCACATTGGTCCGCTATATTCAGTCGTCCTTGGACGCGCTCTTTCTGCGCGATATTACGACGGGTCTAATCAAGAGCGTTATGTTTGGCATAACGATTACGGCCGTGGGTTGTCACGAAGGGCTTTCGACAGGTGCAGGAGCGGAGCAGGTTGGCCGATCGACCACCCGTGCCGTGGTAGTTTCCATTTTTCTGGTGATCTTGGTAGACCTCATCTTTACAGCGCTCTTTTTCTTTGTGAGTGAAAGGTAGGGTTTGGAATATCGCCATGGAGCAGACCAACAGGGCGCCGACGGAGCCACAGGCGATGATCTCGCTGCGGAATCTTCGCGTCAGTTACGGCGAACGCGAAATTCTCCACGGCATCAGTTTTGACGTAATGCGTGGCGAAACCTTGGTGATACTGGGCGGGTCCGGGTCCGGGAAGAGCACGCTGCTGCGCACGCTGGTGGGCCTGGAAAGGACCAGTTCGGGTGAAATCTGGCTCAAAGGGAAAAACATCGCAGCGATTTCATCCCAAGAGATGGATGAAATCCGCAAGAAAATCGGCATGTCGTTTCAGGGCGGCGCGCTGTTTGGCTCGATGACCGTAGGGGAAAACGTGGCGCTGCCGCTGCGCGAGCACACCAAGCTGGAAGATTCAACCATTGAAATCATCCTACGGCTGAAACTGGATCAAGTGGGCCTGTCGGGATTCGAAGACTACATGCCGTCGCAGTTAAGCGGCGGCATGAAGAAGCGAGCCGCGGTGGCTCGCGCGCTGGCCATGGATCCTGAGATTCTTTTTTTCGATGAGCCTTCCGCGGGGCTGGACCCGATTATTGCTGCCGGCGTGGATCAGCTCATTCTCGAACTCAAACAGGCATTTCACATGACCATCATCGTGGTCACACACGAACTGGCCAGCGCGTTCCTGATCGCCGACCGCATGGTGTTGATTGACAAGGGGAACGTGGTTGCCATCGGGTCCTCGGAAGAAATGCGTTCGAGCACGCATCCGCGCGTGCGACAGTTCCTCGACCGCATTGCCGAACCGGCGGTTTCTGAGGAACTGGACTATCTGCAAATGCTGACGGAAGAACACCGTCATCCGGGCCGTTGAAGACCGGGGAAAAGAGATACGCGATGGAATCGAAACGCGAGCAAGCCATGGTGGGGTTGTTTGTTCTGGTCGCCGGCGCCGTGCTGGTGGCCACGGTTTTTGCCCTCTCGGGGGCATTCGGCGGCAACGCCACGACGTACCGCGTCTACTTTGCGTTTGCAGGCGGACTAGAACCCGGAGCGACAGTGCGCTATGCGGGCGGGCCGAAAGTCGGCCGTGTGGAGAAATTGCAGCTGGATCCGAAAGATACCTCGCGCATCGAGATAACGTTCAGTGTGAAATCAGGTTTGCCCGTCAAGACGGATAGCCATGTGAAGATCATGAGTTTGAGCCCGCTGGGAGACAATCATCTGGAAATTGTTCCGGGAAGCGAAAAGGCCGCGCTCGCCACGACGGGAATGATCCTGCTGTCCGACCCCTACGTGGACTTCAATGCGCTCACGGCAAAAATCAACGACATCGCACCCCAGGCGCAGCAACTTCTCAAGACGCTCAATGACCGCGCGAGCGAGCTGCAGGTCACGCTGGCTCGCGTCAACGATTTGCTGAACGATTCGAATCGCGCAAACCTTGCCGGGACGCTGGCCGACACACGCGGGATGATTTCGGAAAACCGCGGCTCGGTGAAGGCGACGGTACAGAACTTGAGCTCCGCCGCTCAAAAGTTGGAGCCGCTGCTCCAGGATCTGAGGAAAACCTCGGCGCAAGCCAATGAGACGCTAAATCACGTCGATTCCCTGATCGGAGAGAATCGCGCCGACATTCGCCAAGCGGTGATCGAATTGCGCCAGTCGCTGGCAACGGTGACGGATTTAACCGGGCGCCTCGATCAGACGCTAGACGTAAACTCCGACAACATTGATGAGTTACTCGAAAACCTGCGCCACGTGAGCCAGAATCTAAAGGAATTTACGAATACGATCAAGACCAGGCCTTACACGCTCATTCGCTCGACGAACCCACGCGAGCACAAACCGGGAGAGCCTCAATGAGCCTAGTGCGCGTCGACACGGAACGGCGATATTGGGAGAGAGTGCCAACGGGCCGCGAAGAAACGGTTCCTGGTACGGCCAGAAGAGCGCTAATCATGGCCGTCGCACTGGCCGCTGGATTGCTCAACGGCTGCGGCGCCACGCGGCCGAGCAAGTATTACCAGCTTACGGTCCCGGCCGATGCGGGTGTTGTCGAGAAACCGGACGCGGTTCCCGTGACGCTGCTCCTGGGCGCGCTAATGACCTCACATTTGTATCGCGAGGATCGCATCGTCTACGGTAACGGTCCCGAGCAATTAGGCACGTATGAGTATCAGCGTTGGGCGGAACCTCCCACGGAAATGATCCAAGAAGTCTTGCTGCGGGGACTGCGGGCATCAGGCCGCTACCGGGCTGTTTATTACCGACGCAGTAATGCCCGGGGAGACTTTGCCCTGCGCGGGCGCCTGTATGATTTCAAAGAGGTCACTGGGAGGGAGATGTCGACGCGGGTCACGTTGGAATTAGAAATGCGTGACCTGAAGAATGGCGCGACCGTATGGACTCACTACTACACACATGACGAACCGTCGAGCGGAAAGGATGTGCCGTCCGTCGTCGCAGCCTTGGACAAGAATGTCCACCGGGGCGTGCAAGAAGTTGTAGAGAGTCTGGACCGGTACTTTGCGTCACATCCGGTGAAATAGCGCAATACATGCCCGAACACTGGACAGCTGTTCGGCAGGCCGTCAGGCTAGGCCACACTCCGAAGCGTGAGCAGCGTTATGTCGTCCTCCAACTCACCTTGGTGGCCGCGGTAAAGATGCACGCCTTCGATCAGCGCGCGAGAAAAATCCCGCAGCACAAGCGGGTGAGGCAAAGTGCCTAGAGTCCTTTCCGCAAGTCCCAAAAAGCCCTTGGAAGTGAGTTGCTCCCCAACTGGCGAGCGAACTTCGGTTGCGCCATCGGAGAACGCCAGAATCAAGTCGCCGTGGTTTAACCGCACGCTCTGCTGGCTGTAGGTTTCACCAGTGCTGTATCCCAGCGGGAAACCTTCCAGTCCTTCTCCCAGCTCCAGGAATCGCCTCTCGTGCCCGCGCCAGAGAAGCATCCGCGGGTGTGCCGCATATGCAAAATTGAATTCGCCGCTAGTGCCGTCAAAGGTTCCCGTGACCACCGTGGTCAGCCGCAGCGGGTCACCCGATTGTTCGTTCGAGAGCGTAAAAGCGTCATTCAGAGCCGCCAGTAGCCCCGCCGTATCTCGAATGTCTTGGAATTTATGCAAGAGGTGGTGGACATGTCGGGCCACGCCGCTGGCCGTATAGCCGTGGCCGACGCAATCCGCAAGAACCACCCGGGCGGTATTATCGCTGCAGGAGAACACCGCGGAAAGATCGCCGCCTTTGTCGCCGCCGGACGGCACCGCGATGACATCGCTTTCCAGTCCGGCCAGAATGAGAGAGCGGTGCGCTCTCTCATTACCGGCCCACAGTTCCATGCAGCCGAAGGGCCGCATTGCCGTTCTCGTGCAATCGAATTGTTGAGGTTCGACGTTCTTGAACTTCATATTTGTTTCGATGCCTGACGGGCTCATTCTGGTTCGCTCTTTGTCGATGAGCCAGAACCTCGCGTCTTGGCTCGTACCAGTCATTCGACCCGGCGGGAACGAGGGACCGGAGTCATGCGCCGTCAGCAAGTATCTCACTTTTCCTTGCACCTGCCGTATGATGCTCGCATGAGGCTACTGCTTGTCGAAGATGATGCGCGTATCGCGCGGTTCGTGGCCAAGGGCCTGCGCGAACAAGCCTACGCGGTGGACGTCGCCAATACCGGTGACGATGCGCTTTACCAGGCAGCGATCAATACTTACGATCTGGTGATCCTCGATGTAATGATTCCCGGCCGCAACGGATTTGAAGTCTGCCGCGAGCTCCGAAAGTCAGGCCAGCGGATGCCCATTCTGATGCTGACCGCGCGCGATGCAGTGGAGGACCGTGTCACCGGACTGGACCACGGCGCAGACGATTACCTGACGAAGCCTTTCGAATTTCGTGAATTGCTGGCGCGCCTTCGCGCCTTGCTGCGCCGCTCCGGTGAGCTCCGCCCCGGCAAGATTGCCGTCGCCGACCTTGTCCTGGATGCCGCCGCGCAAAGCGTGTCCCGGGCGGGCCGGAGTGTGACCCTCACCGCCAAGGAATATGCGCTGCTCGAGTATCTTGCCCGCAACGCTGGCCGCGTAGTGGGACGCGCCGAAATCGCCGAGCACGTGTGGGATGAGACGTTTGATCCCTTCTCGAATCTGATCGAAGTTTACGTGAATCGCGTGCGCCGGAAAATTGACGCGGATTCCAGCAAGCCCTTGCTCCATACTCGCCGAGGCGCAGGATACATTTTTGGCCTGCTGAACGATTCGGAAGCGGCCGACGCGGGAGACGAAAGTGTGTCGCCACGGAATCGCGCCAAGGCGACGTCCTCGGCCCGGAAAAGCAATGGTTGATTCGGTTCGCGTCCGGCTCACACTTTGGTACACCGCGGTGCTTGCAGTCGTGCTGGTTGCGCTGTCTCTCATCACTTATTTCATTTTTTGGCAGAGCACCGTTCAACGGACCGACGTGAATCTGGCGGAACTCTCCAACGCATTTCTCACCACGCTTGACGCGGAAATCAGCGACCAGAGCGGCCCGGATGCCTTCAAGCTGGCGGGCCAGGTTGCCGTTACCGAACATCGTTTTCGCGATCACGTCTTTGCCATCTTTGACGCGAAAGGAAACATCGTCGTTAGCTCACAAGAGGTGCCTTTGGCGGCTCCGGCCGTTGATTCCGTGCCGGCGGGGCTTTTGTCATCGGACTCATTTTTGGCAAGGTCCGGGGTAACAAAGCCGGCTACCGGGGGTTCGCGCGGCAGTTTTCGTCAGGCGGAAAAGCCGGCACGCTGGTGATCTTGCAATCGCTTCATGCGCAACAAGAAATGCTTGAAGAAGTCACCGTGACGTTTGCCTGGGTGATCCCCATCGCTCTCTTGCTCGCCAGCGTAGGCGGTTACTTTCTCGCGCGCAAGAGCCTCGCTCCCGTCGTGGCGATGAGCAGCCAGGCCGGGCGCATCGGCGCCGCCAATCTGCACGAACGGCTGGCGGTACAGAATGATAGGGACGAACTGGGGCACCTGGCGCGATCGTTCAACAGCCTGCTGGACCGTCTCGGTCAATCCTTCGAACGCCAGCAGCGCTTCATGGCTGATGCTTCACACGAATTGCGGACGCCCGTGGCGATTTTGCGCGGCGAAGCGGAGGTCGCTCTTTCACAGCAGGCACGTTCGCCCGAGGAATACCGGGAATCGCTGCTAGTGCTTCACCACGAGGCCGAGCGGCTCACACACATC
>MNIJ01000164.1 GCA_001919715.1 Acidobacteria bacterium 13_1_20CM_58_21 | reverse complement strand
GAGGAGGTGTTTCCCAAAATGTATTCCACACTTCTTCTCGACATAAGCGGAAATCTCGCCACCATCACGCTCAACCGGCCGGAAAAGCGCAACGCCATCTCCACCCAAATGATGGCTGAACTGCAGACGGCCTTGGATGAGATTGAAAGAGGCCACGCTCGTGTAGGGATTCTGACCGGGGCGGGCACTGCATTTTGCGCGGGCATGGATTTAGACATGCTTGCCGCGATCGCGAAACAATCTCCCGCGGAAAATCAGGAAGACTCGCGACGGATTGCCAAGCTGTTCCGCAGGATCTGGAGTTTTCCCAGGCCGCTCATAGGGGCGGTAAACGGGGCAGCCTTCGCCGGGGGCTGCGGAATCGCGACGCTGTGCGACTTCACGCTGGCCGTACCGGAAGCAAAATTCGGGTACACGGAAGTGAGGATCGGTTTTCTCCCCGCAATTGTTTCCGTGTTTCTGACCCGGCAGATCGGGGAAAAACGCTGCCGTGATTTATTGCTTACCGGCCGCATCATCGAAGCGGCGGAAGCGAAGGAATTCGGCCTCGTGTCGGAGGTGGTTCCGGCCGACCGCTTGATGAAGCGCGCCGAGGAGCTTGCGGACCTGCTGATCGCAGCAAGCCCCAGCAGCCTGACTCGTTCCAAACGCCTTCTGGTATCCTCGGCGGCTGCAGGCGTGGATCACGATTTGGAACGCGCCATCCTGGAGAATGCGCGCATTCGTTGTACCCCCGATTTTCAAGAGGGACTCGCTTCGTTTCTGGAAAAACGCAAGCCCGTCTGGCAGGGCGAAAAACAGTGACTGGTTTTTAGTCGCCGGTTGATGGGTGTCGGTGGTGGGCCGTAGTTTTTGGCTTTCTATTCTTATTTCACGTCATTGAAATAAGCGCCGGTGCGCGATTCATGGCCGCGGGCGGTGCCCATCGGCTCGATTGCCAGAAATCGGGAGATCGATGATTGAATATCACGATGCGATGGTGCGCGTGCGCTACGCGGAAACAGATCAAATGGGTGTGGTCTATCATGCCAACTATCTCGTCTGGTTCGAGGTTGGACGCGTCGAACTGATGCGCACTCTAGGCTTCGAGTACAAGCGCATGGAGATCGAGGACGACTGTCGCATCGTAGTTGCTGATGTGCACTGCCGATATCATCATTCAGCGATGTACGATGAAGTCCTGTGCATCCGGACACGCATCGCGGAATGCCGGAATCGTGTGATCAAGTTTTCCTATGAGGTGATTCGCGAGGCGGACGCAAAAGTCCTTGCCAACGGCGAGACGACGCACATGATTTGCGGGAGCAACGGCCGGCCGAAATTGCTGCCCAAGAAATACCACAGCGTCTTTAGCGCCATCGGCGCGCCGCAACCCGACCGGAGCAACGGATGAGCGTGGCCCTTAGCGGAAACGATCTGACCTTTCCGCACCTCCACGACGTTGCCCTGCGCGGCGCCGAAGTTCAATTGACGGCTTCGGCGATCGAACGGATGAACGCTTCGCGCGCGGTGGTTGAGCGCTTGGTGGCGTCGGGGGCAACGGCGTACGGAATAAATACCGGATTCGGAAAACTCGCTTCGGTGCGCATCTCTACTGAACAGGTGCGGCAACTACAAGTGAATCTGGTGCGTTCCCACGCCTGCGGCCTCGGCGTGCCGCTGAGTGAAGCGGAGACGCGTGCGATGATGCTGCTGCGCGCCAACGCCCTGGCGAAGGGCTTTAGCGGCGTGCGGCCGCGGGTGGTGGAGACGCTTTGCCAGATGCTGAACGCCAAGGTGCATCCTGTAATTCCTTCGCAGGGTTCGGTGGGCGCATCGGGTGACCTTGCGCCACTGGCGCATCTGGCGCAGGTGGTGATCGGTGAGGGCCACGCGAACTTCCGCGAAGAAACTCTGCCCGGCGGCGAAGCCATGAAGCGCGCGGGAATTACGCCCGTGGCACTCGAAGCAAAGGAAGGGCTTTCGCTCTTGAACGGCACACAAGCCATGCTGGCGCTGCTGAGTTTAGCGCTACACGAAGCAGACGTAACCGTGGACGCCGCGGATGTGGCGGCTTCCCTCTCGTTGGATGCGCTGCGCGGTAGTCCCGGAGCGTTCGATGCGCGGATCATGCACGCGCGGGCGTATGCGGGAGCGGCGATGACGGCGGGAAATATCACGCACCTGAACGCGGGCAGTCAAATTCGCGAATCGCACCGCGGGGCGGAGAAAGATCCTCGCGTGCAGGATGCCTACAGCCTGCGTTGCACGCCGCAAGTGCATGGAGCGGTGCGCGATTCGCTGGCGCAGGCTAGAGCGATGGCGGCAGTCGAACTGAACAGTGCGACGGACAATCCACTGGTCTTTGTGCGTGATGCGACGAACGGCGACATTATCAGCGGCGGGAACTTTCATGGGCAGCCGCTGGCGATGGCGGCGGATCAAGTGGCGATCGCGCTTGCCACCCTCGGCGGAATTGTCGAACGACGCATCGAACAGATGACCAATCCGCTGACCAGCATGCTGCCAGCGTTTCTGACGCCGGATCCTGGCCTGAATTCGGGATTCATGATCGCGCAGGTGACGGCGGCAGCGCTCACGAGCGAGAACAAGGCGCTGGCAACGCCGCATTCCGTCGATTCCATTTCCACGAGCGGTAACCAGGAAGATTACGTGTCCATGGGGATGAGCGGTGCGCGGCGGCTGGGTCGCATGCTGCAGAATTTGCGGCACACGATTGCGATCGAGCTGCTGTGCGCATGCCAGGGGATCGACTTGCTGGCGCCGTTGCAGACCGGCGCGCTCGCCAAGAAGGCCTATGAGGCGGTGCGCGCCAAATCGTCCATGGTCAAAGAGGATCGGCCGCTCGCACAGGAGATTGAGGCCGTGACCTTAGCCATTGGCGAGGGGCGCTTCTCCACCATGCTGCGATAGTCTTGTCAACGGCTGAGAAACGAGGGCCGTATTGGGCACATACGACCGAACAACACAGGAACAACGGTATGGTCCGCCGAGCTCCAAGGAATTGCACAACAATGCCTCGAGGTAATCGCCTCGGTGGGGCAAGCCTGGTCAAGAGGCGCGTTGAGGGGCAGATTTCCTCGGCTTCACATCCGTGCTCGACTTTCTCGCCGGCGCCCGACTGCGGTGGGAACAGATTTTGCGAGAAATGCAGATTACGCTGGAAGTGCCCGAGAGCGGGCGGAGGCGGCGCGAGCTTACCAGGGCAGGCGGGGCCAATTCAGAAATTCCTCCAGGCTGTCGGCGACTGTTTCTCCGTGAGAGCCACTGCCATCGTAATCCAGCAAGATGACCGGGGAATCTTTTTCGCGCTGGTCGGTCGCGGCGACCCAATACCAGCATCCACGGCCGGTGGTTGCAAAGCAAAAGCCGGGACCGAAATCCTCCTCATAGGGCAACTCGTTCAGGGCTTCGATGTCCAGGGGCTCGAAGCAATAAACGGGCCAACGTTTCGGCCACCAGCGTTTCTTGCCGGGTTTCTGCAATTGGAAGCCTGCTGACTGAATGGCCAATTTGTCCTCGTACAACCGCAGAAGTCTCTCCGGGAGCAGTTTGCCCAATTCGCGTTCGACGGGTTCCGGTTGTGGATTCAGCAAGCGGTGCAGGTAGGCATCGTACCTGGCCTTGATTTGATCGGCGGTTGGGCGGGAACGGAATTTTGCGATCGCTCGGCGTAAGCCGGTCGCGATGACGAGCAGTGCGGTAGCGAATACCAGGGGGCCGAACACAAAGAGCAGAAGCTTGTCCACGACCCGATGATACTGCATGGGGCGGCGTTTCTGATCTTTGGATGGGTGCTCGGAGGAGTGCTGCTCCACTTTGGAGGTCTTGGGAGGCGCGGCGCTGCTCTTTTTGGCGGGGGCGGATTCATCAGCTGTTCGCTGCCGTAGGATTCTGCTCCTATGCAAGGGATTGGAGGAAGAATGTGAGCATGCGGTAGCCGGCGATGTAGGAGAAGGGGACAAGTTCAAGGGAATAGTGGCCGCAGGGGAGTTCGAGCGTGCGGGGGTCGGCACCGTGGCGGCGGAGAGAGTCGAGCATCTGACGCGTGAGCCCGGGGAGCATGGTGGGGTCGTATTTGCCATAGACCATGAAGCAGTTGCGGCCGGCACCCATACCGCGCTCGACGTACGGCATGGGACTGATGGGGGCCCAGTAGTCGCGGAGTTCGTCGACGGTGACGTGGTGGCGTAGGCCTTCCCAGACGTGATTCGTGGTCATGCCCTGACTCACGACGTCAGCGTAGTAGGTCGAGACGTGGAAAAAGCCGCCAGCGCGGACGCGTTCATCGTGAACAAGGGTGATGTAGCCAACTGAAGAGCCGAGGCTGGTGCCGAGGATGCCGAGCTTGGCATAGCCCCGCTGCTCAAGCCAGTGGAGGCAGCGGCGCGCGTCCTGGATGGCCTGGCGGTTGGCCTGGAGGGTGAGGCCGATGTTGGGACCGCAGATTTGGTCGGCGCGCTCGTGGCCCTTAGCCATGCGACGGTCGTGGTAAGGCATACTCATCTTGAGGACGGTGATGCCTAGGCGCTGTATCCAGCGGCAGAGACCGTATTGGCCATGCCATTTAGCGTTCCAGTTGGGGAGGAGGAGGACTGCGGGGCCATGACCAGTTTTTCTGGCGGGAAACAGTTGGGCGTGGACGGTGTCGTTTTCCGGCCAGGGAGATTCGATGAAGCTGGTGAAGGTGAGAACGTTTTCGCGGTCGAGGCGATAATCGGTGGCGGGAGAGGCGGCGTACCATTCCTTGCTCGACTCGATCGCTTTACGGGCGTAGTCGCGGACGAATGCTCCGGGATTGGGCTCATCGGATGCACCGCCGAGGTGCTCGAGGCCCCAATGGAAAGCCTGGACGCGACGATTGTCGTCGGTGGTCCAGCGGCGGTGCTCGTAGCGACGAATTTTGCGTTCGAACCAATGCATAAAAGTGTTGTCCTTATTAGTCTACAGGTGTTAGTTCGGAAATGAGAAACTCCGCCTCGACGCTTGCGGATAGCTTCCAGTTCAAGAAACCGAAAAGGAGGACCCGGGCAGTTAGAGAGCGCCGGAATGCCTGAACCTGCTCTGTACGCCCGGGTTGAGGGGAGTGCTGATGGATTGGAATACTCGCTCCGCAAGTCCAATCCAGTGCAAGAGGCGCGCTTCGCTCCGGTTGACACAGCCAAGCGAAATTTGGCGAAGGAGCCGTTAGGCATCGGGCACGGGAGGCGGGGCCATTGATTGAGGCCGTGGTGTGAGTGTGGCAGATTGAGAAGAACGGCCGCGGAGTGGCCGTGCAAACCGTGGTCATCATCACCGTCTTCTCGTTTCTATTCGGGATTATCGTGGGGAGCTTCTTAAATGTCTGCATCACGCGGATTCCGGAGGAACTGTCTATTGTTACGCCCGGCTCGCGCTGCCCGCGGTGCGGAACGCCAATTAAACCCTACGACAACGTGCCGATATTTGCTTGGATGTGGTTGCGCGGAAAGTGCCGCGCCTGCAGCGCGCCGATCTCGGCGATGTACCCGACCATCGAGCTAGTGACGGGATTACTTTTTGTGGGGGCCTTTCTGGAGTTCGGCATCACTCAGGCAACGGTGAAATGGCTGTTTTTCACCTGTCTGATTGTGATTCTGACGGTAACCGATCTGCGGGTGCGGCTGCTGCCGGATGTAGTGAACTGGCCTGGGTTGGCGGCGGGACTAGTGTTTTCGGCATTCGTGCCGCCGGATCACGGGCATGCCGGGTTTCTCGCGTGGCGATTCCTGAATGTACATGCGCTGCCTGCATTTCTCGAGGGAATACTTGACGGAATCCTAGGGGCGGCTTTCGGAGGCTTTTTATTGTGGGGCTTGGCTGCGCTGTACAAAGTGGTGCGCGGCCATGAAGGCATGGGAATGGGCGACGTGAAAATGATCGCCATGATCGGGGCGTTTCTCGGCTTACGCGGAACGTTTCTGACGCTTCTGGTGGGAAGCCTTCTGGGAAGCCTGATCGGGATTGGCCTTGTCGTGGCTTTATATCTTGGGGGTTGGCGGAGCGGACTGGCGAAACGCGCGAGCCGCCGTGGGCTGGGGACGGAACGGCAGTTGCGATGGGCGATTGCGAGGCAATACCAGTTGCCGCTGGGAACGTTTCTGGGAATTGGGGCGCTGGCGATTGTGTATGGGGAGCCGGTGATTGGGGCACGGTGGCCGATTTTCAGGGGGATCGTTGGTTAGCAAGAGCCAAAGTTCAATGTCTAGAGTTTAAAATCGAGGAAGGAAAGGGCAAAGGAAGATAACACAGAGACGCGGAGAGAAGCCGGACCTGATAACTTGGACGCATTGGGAAGCGCTTAGGGAGAAAAGGGCCGAAGGCAGGACTGATGTTCGCAACACTTCAAGCCGGAAATAACACACAGCATCTGTGGATGATTGCCGCGGGACTGGGAATTGGGTTCCTGGTGGTCACCGGGCTGGTGGTGTATCTGATGCGGAAGTTTTTTCAGAGCACCCGCGAGCAGCACAACGAGGAATTCAAAACGAGCGGGCCGCGCACCGAGAATCCTTCGGCGTTCATGGCGGCGTCGATGCAGGGTGTGATTCAACAACTGCGCGAACAGGAAAAGGAACTGGAACGGTTGCATCGCATCGAGAAAGAGCGTGCGGAACAGACGGAGCGACTGAGCGAAGAAGTCACGCGAAACATGCCCGCCGGGCTGCTGGTGGTGAACGCCACGGGAATCATCTCCAGCTCGAATCCAGCCGCGGAGCAGGTGCTGGGAATTCGAGGGCTGGCATTCCGGCGATACAGCGAGGCGCTGGGGGCATCCCCGGAGATGACCAAGCTGATTGCGGAGTGCCTATCGACCGGGAAAATCTTCCGTCGCGAGGAGGTGGAGCATATTCCTCCCGCAGGCGATACGCGGCGCCTGGGCGTGACCATTTCGCCGATCCGGCGAGGCGAGGGGAACATCAGCGGGGCCATCTGCCTGCTCACGGATTTGACGGAACTTGCCGCGCTGCAGCAGCGCGTGCAACTGAAGGAAAATCTGGCGGCGCTTGGCGAACTGTCCGCAGGAATCGCGCACGAGTTCAAGAACGCACTGGCGACGATTTCAGGTTATGCGCAGATGATCCGCTCGGAGTCTTCCGAGGCGGAGGCTTTGGACTACGCCGAACGCATCCTGGAACAGACCCGGAACATTACGCACGCGGTGACGGAGTTCTTGAAGTATGCGCGGCCGCTGGAAATTCCAGACGAGCGCGTGGCACTGCAAACGATGGTCGAACGAGTGGTTGCGGAAGTGGGAGAGGTCCTGCCGCTGGTAAAGATTCGATGGGAAGGGACGTTTGGTGAGGTGGGCGGAGACGAAGGGCTTTTGAGGCAAGCGCTGCTGAACCTGGCGCGAAACGCGGCGGAAGCGTGTGCGCTGACGGTTGGCGGAGGATGGGTCATTGTTCGCGGGGACGCCGTTCACAGCGAAGAGGCGGGGTTTCAACGGATCAGCGTTATCGATAATGGCCCGGGGATTCCTGCGAACGTATTGCCGAAACTGTTCCGGCCTTTTTTCACGACCAAAGCGAAAGGGACGGGGCTGGGACTGGCCGTGGTGCAGAAGATCATCGTGCAACACGGCGGACAAGTGCAAGTGCGGAACCGACCCGCGGGAGGGGCGGAGTTTATAGTTACGCTACCTTTGCCGCGCAGCGTACCAGAAGCAGTAGAATCAAAGCAGGCTGGCATCTAAGAGATTGTCGAGGTCTCCAGCTGCTCGCCCGGAGGGAGGAGTCTATGCGCATGAGATTTTGGACCAAAGCTTGGGTGACCGCTGCGGCTGTATGTCTGTCCGGTTTCTCGGTAACCGCGCGGCAGCAAGGTTCTGCCCAGCAGCAAGCGGGAGACCCTGTGGCGGATGCCGCAAGGAAAGCGCGCGAAACGAAGAAGGACGCGCCGAAGCCTAAGAAGGTTTATACGGACGATGATTTGAAGAAGAGCACACCCGTACCGGTCGCACCTCCTGCTTCGGCCCCTGGTAATGCCAGCGGAACGGTGCAAGCGACGACAGCGCAAAATGCGGGAGACGCTACAAAAACTGAAGATCCCAACGGAGAGACGGCCTGGAGAAAACGGTTTAAGGATCATCGCGACAAGATTGCAAGGGCGGAGAAGGAAGTTGATATTTTGGGACGCGAGTTGGAAAAGGCTCAATTGGAATACTACCCTGACCCGCAGAAAGCGCTGACGCAACAGAACTCGCGCGCTGATATCAACGCCGTTAGCGCGAAGCTTGACGCCAAGAAGAAGGAACTTGACCAACTAAAGCAGGGGCTGGATGACCTCGGAGATCAACTGAGAAAGTCGGGCGGTGATCCGGGGTGGGCGCGCTGAGAAAGTTGTCGGTGATCAGTTTTCAGTACGAGGAAGAGTGTTCTTGGGCGTTGGTATTTTGAAGCGAAGGAAAATCGAGAGATCGGCCCCAACCCCATGTCGAGAATCAGGCCTCCTGCTTCGTTCACCTTAGCACGTCGAGGAGGCGCCCTTGGTGAGCTAGATTCCTTCGGCCCGGAGGGCAAGGCATCCTTCAAGCTGGTCAACAGATCCCTTTCGAATCACAACGCAAGGCTCTATACCTGCTTCAGCATCCGTTCGGTGCTTCCCTTCTCTGCACCACATGCCACTGGTTGTCCCCTGACGGCAAGGATTCGTGGTAGAAACGAAAGAGATGGAACCTCTCCTCCTCGTTGAAGACAAGACAGAATTGCGCACCATGCTGCGCAAGGCCCTGGAGCGTGCGGGCTATGCAGTGGACGAAGCGCCCGATGGCGCATCGGCGATTCAGAAGGTGCGCGCGCGAAGATACCTAATGGTGATTACGGATTTGAAGATGCCGGGGGCTTCGGGGCTGGAGGTTTTGCGCCAGACCAAGCAAGCCGATGGGGCGATACCGGTGCTTCTGCTGACGGCATATGGATCGGTGGAAGAGGCCGTAGCCGCGATGAAAGAAGGCGCGTTCGATTTTCTGCAGAAACCGGTGGACTTGGAGCATTTGAAGCTGCTTGTGCAGCGGGCGGCGCGGCAGCAGGAGTTACTGCGGGAAAATCTGCTGCTGCGCGAGGAATACTCCACGCGCTACGGATTTCCGAGAATTGTTGGGGAACATGCCTCGATCCGGGAAGTAAGCCAGCAGATTCAGAAGGTGGCGGCCACGGACTCGACTTGCCTGCTGCTGGGTGAAAGCGGGACGGGAAAAGAGTTGTTCGCGCTGGCGATCCACCACCTGTCGCCGAGGCGGGAGCAGCCGTTTGTGGCACTGAATTGCGCGGCAATTCCGGAAGGGCTCGTGGAGAACGAGCTCTTCGGGCACGAGCGAGGAGCGTTTACCGGGGCGGGTGCGCGCAAGGTCGGGAAGATGGACCTGGCACATCGCGGAACGCTTTTTCTGGATGAAATTGGAGAGCTGCCGCTGGCGATCCAGGCAAAGCTGCTGCGCGTGCTGGAAGAGAGACGATTTGAAAGAGTGGGCGGGACGCAATCGATCGATGTGGACGTTCGAATCGTGGTGGCCACGAATCGCGATCTGCAGAAATTGGCGGAAGAAAAACTGTTTCGCGAAGACTTGTATTTTCGAATTTCGGCCGTTCCTATGACGATTCCCCCACTGCGCGAGCGCGGCAACGATGTACTGCTGCTGGCAGACCACTTCCTGGATAAATTCAGCCGCGAATTTGGAAAACCCGGGTTGGAATTGTCAACCGAAGCGCGGCAACGGCTGCTGCACTACCGCTGGCGGGGAAACGTGCGTGAATTGCAGAATACGCTGGAGCGTGCCGTGATTTTGGCGGACGGATTGAGCATTCATGCCGCGGGCTTGCAACTGCCTTTCTCGAAACCGGATACAGAACATGTGCCGGCCGGCATGCTTGCCGAGAACTTCAACTGGGAAGGCTCACTGGAGGAGGTCACCGGGCGCGCCGCGAGCCATGTGGAAAAAGTCTTGCTGGAGAACACCATGCGTGAGTACAAGTGGAACAAGACGCGCGCGGCGGAAAAACTGGGCGTCTCGCCCAAGACGCTCCTCGCTAAGCTGCGGGGTGCAGGGCTGGAGGAGTGATTGGTGAATGCTGTCTCCTGACTGGTGACTCGCGGGAAGAGGTTGAAAGCTAAAAGCAAGAAAGAATTTTGACGCGCTGGCATTCCCCCTTGAGTTTCTAGCTTTGACGACTTCCCCTTAGGAAGACTTCGACATTAGCCGAGTGCGCTGGAGCCCGGCGCTATAAATTGTTTTGCGCGCAAGCCGGTGTGGAAAGCAACACTGCCGAGGGTCCAGACGCGATAGGCCACAGAATGGTAGCCGACGGCGCTCATGAGCGCGGCGAGTTCGGCCGGGCGGAAGAATCGAGCAACGGAGTTTGGCAAGTAGCTGTAGGCGGACGAATCGCAAGAAATAAGCCCGCCAATTCTCGGCAGGACTCTGCAGAAATACCAGCGATAGAAATCACCCAGCAAACCGTCGGCCGGCTCGGTGAATTCCAGGATGGCGATGGTCCCGCCAGGTTTGAGCACGCGCTGAATCTCGCGCAGTCCGGCTTCGTAGTTGGCCAGATTGCGAAATCCGAAAGCGCTGGTCACCAAATCAAAAGAAGCGTCGGCGAAAGGAAGCCAAAGAGCGTCGGCTTCGAAAAAAGGCATGAGCGGTGCAGCCCTTTGGTTCGCCGGTGGTGCCATGGCGGCGCTTTTCTCTCTTGCCCGGACCAGCATGGGATGGGCAAAATCCGCGCCGATGATGCGAGCTTTGGCAGCACGCGCGAGGGCGAAAGCGAGGTCACCGGTTCCGCAGCAGAGATCGAGGACAAGGGCATCGGGCCGGTCGAGAACAGCATACAGAAGTCTGGCGGTGCGCGCCCGCCAGAGCCGATCGAGCTGCAAGGACAGCAGATGGTTGAGCAGATCGTAGCGCGGTGCGATCTGCGTGAACATTTCGCGGACCCTTTTCGAAGCGTCCGTCTCGGTGACGGCACCTTCGGGCCGGGTTCCCTTGATCTGTCGGGCGCCCTCAACCATGACGCCTTAGCGAAAATCTGTTGCTCGCCGAGATGAGGCGGGGCGTGAAATGGAGAACACGTTCCACTATGTTAGGAGAAACCGTGTCATATGACCGTGCTTCACCGATGCAGGTTGAGAGCACGAAGCGAAGAACTCCGGCGCGCGTTTTCTTATCGGAGTGCATGGCGCGGAGCATAGCCGTGGCTGGGACGCGAGGCCAGGGCGGCAGGGGTCCCAGGCGACGAATCAGCGCGACGATGCGGGAAACATCGTCCGCGCGGGTCAAGCCGAGTTCGTGCCCGAGAAAGGCGGCGGCCATCATGCCCCAGGCTACGGCTTCACCGTGCTGATAGCGGCGGTATTTCGTGACGCTTTCGAGAGCATGGGCGAAGGTATGGCCGAAATTGAGGATTTCGCGCAGGCCCGATTCGCGTTCGTCTCGGCTCACCACGCGCGCTTTGATCTCCGCGTTGCGGGGGATTAAGAAACCCAGCGCGCGGCGATCTCGCAGCAGCACCTTGTCCATATCTTTGTCGAGAATCGCGAACATCTCCGCGTCCGCGATGATGGCGTGCTTGATGATCTCCGCGAGGCCGCCGCGGAATTCACGATCGGAGAGCGAGCGCAACAGCTCGGGATCGGTGAGAACCAACTGCGGCGGATAAAACGATCCAACAAGGTTCTTCCCCTCCGGAAGGTTGACGCCCGTCTTGCCACCGATCGAGCTGTCCACCTGAGAGACGAGCGTTGTCGGAATATGCACAAGCTTCACCCCGCGTAAGAAGACGGCCGCGGCAAATCCGGCTACATCACCGACTACGCCGCCACCGACCGCGACCACCAGAGATTGGCGATCGGCGCCAGCACGACACAAGGAACGGGTGATCTGTTCCACGCTGCGGAGATTCTTCGCGGATTCGGCGTCATCGAAGAGATGAATGGCGCCACCTTTCGAAAGCTGCAACCCACGCTGGACCGTCTGTCCCACAGCGCGCCAGACTTTCGGAGAGGAAACAACATGGACGCTTGAAAACCGCCCGAGTGCGGCAATTTCCCGCGCCGCGCGACGAATCGCTCCTGCGCCCGAAACCACAGGGTAGTGACCAGCCGACGACTTTACGGGGATGCGTTTCAATTTCATTGGCGGGACATTTTCAATGTAACACACACCCCGACTGCATCGCATGCTACCCACCGTTCTTATAGGTGCAATTCCTTCGTGCTACCATACGGAGTCGGCAAACTCCTCAATCCAATGACCAACTCTCACAAAAACCATCGTGCCGATTACGCTGTAGTGGGCAGCGGAATCGCGGGTTTGCGCGCGGCCATCGAGCTGAGCGCGGCCGGAAGCGTGCTGGTTCTGGCGAAATCCAATTTGAGCGATTCCGCGACGGCCTGGGCACAGGGAGGGATCGCCGTGGCCCTCTCCGACGAAGATGAAATCGGGTTACACGAACAGGACACCATCAATGCCGGAGATGGCTTGTGTCGACCCGAGGCGGTAGCCCTGGTGGTTGAAGAAGGGCCGAAGTACATCACGCAGCTCATCGAGTGGGGAACGGAATTCGACAGGGCAGGAACGAAACTGTCCTTCACGCGGGAGGCGGCGCACAGCCGCTCGCGAATCTTGCATGCCCACGGCGACTCGACCGGCAGGGAGATCAGCCGCGCGCTGCTCGCGCGGGCGCACACGATACCGCACCTGCACCTGCGTGCGCACGCCTTCACAACGGAATTGATTGTGGAACGTAGTCGCGTCGCCGGGCTTCGCTTTATCGATGAAACGGACGGTTCGGAGCATGAGTTGCGGGCCGAGGCGGTGCTGCTGGCCACGGGCGGGCTGGGACAGATCTATCGAGAAACGACAAATCCCGAAGTGGCCACGGGAGACGGCATGGCCATCGCTTACGAAGCAGGCGCGGTGCTGTCCGACATGGAGTTCATGCAATTCCATCCAACGGCGCTGGCGGTCAAGGGCGCGCCGCGCTTTCTACTGTCCGAAGCATTGCGCGGGGAAGGCGGGGTGCTGCGCAACATCGGCCTCGAACGATTCATGAAGCGCTACCACGAAGCGCAGGAGCTAGCTCCGCGGGACATCGTGGCACGCGCGATTGTAAGCGAGATGTACCGCACACAAAGCGCTCACGTGTATCTGGACATGACGGGCAAGACTGAGGAGTTTCTGAAGAAACGGTTCCCCCGAATCTATGAGACCTGCGCAGGCTACGGCCTCGACCTGGCAACGGACATGGCCCCGGTTTGTCCTGCCGCGCATTACATGATGGGCGGAGTGAAGACCGATCTTTCCGGCCGGACTTCGCTTCCGGGTTTGTACGCCGCGGGCGAGACGGCCGCTACGGGCGTGCATGGCGCCAACCGGCTGGCGAGCAATTCCCTGCTCGAAGGATTGGTTTTCGGTGCGCGCGCGGGGCAAGCAATGATTGAGGACGCGCCGGTTGGGAAGCGGAGCGGCGCCGCGCTGCCCGGCAGTCCTGCGCCGTTGCCGGAAAATTCTTCGGCCCCACAAAAGGAACCCCCAAAAGCGGCTTCAAAGTCATCGGCGGTCTGCGCTTTGCTGACGAAAATTCGAGACGTGATGTGGCAAGAGGTTGGAATTCTACGAAGCGCCAAGGAATTGACGGATGCGATCAAACAGTTGCAAACGCTGGAGCTACCAAAATCGGAGAAGCCCGGGCGGGCAGGACACGAGCTGCGAAACCTGCACGCACTGGCGTTGCTGATTGCACGTTCGGGACTGGCCCGCGAAGAGAGCCGGGGAAGTCATTACCGCTCAGATTTTCCGTACCGGAATGACGAGGATTTCGGAAAGCACTCCGCGGCCCAAAAGAGCAAGGACTTGCGGTTCGAGGCCTAGCTATAGCTAGATCTCAGCAACACCATAAGCCTTGCGCGCACCACCTACTTAGTCTGGAGCTGTTTCACGGTTTCCAGGAATACATGGCCCACAATGGCCAGGCTTCTGGCGCTGATCTTGTCCAGAGTGTCCTCTGGGGTGTGCCAGTAAGGTACGTCGTGATCCCGGTCCAGATCGATGACGTCGGCTGAGGGAACATTACGTTTCAAGAATGGATCGTGATCGTCGTCAATCTCGACGGATTCATCCACAAATATGTTTGCGTAGCCGAGATTCCGCGCTGTTCTCCAGATAAGATCAACGAGCCATTTGGTGGAACTGCTTTCCCTCTTGAAGTGCGGTGTGCGCGTGCCCACGATGTCTGCCAGAAGGAAAGCCCTTACCTTTGAGATGTCCCCGCTGACGGCTAGGCGCGCGGCCATCTGTCGGCTGCCGTAGCGGCTGTCTGTTTCACTCCAATCTTTGACGGCCTCCTCGGCATCGAAGAAGGCGATCCAGACAGCATAGCGACCGCGCCGGTTGCAGAGCAGGCGGGCTAGTTCAAGCATCACTCCGGTGGAGGAACCGCCATCGTCGGCTCCGACGAAATTATCCAGCTTTTTCGTGTCGTAGTGTGTGCCGAGCAGAGTAACCCCGGGCTGCTCGCCGGGGATTTTCACGAGAATGTTTTTCATGGGGAGGCGCCCGGCAGGGGTGTCCGAGCTAAAAGCGTCGGTCTCGACGGTACATCGGTAGCTTTTCAATTCCGAGATCAGATACTCGTGCACTTGCGCGATAGCAGGTGAGCCCGATGGATGAGGACCGAAACCGACCAGCTTGGCGACATGCGCGAAAGCGCGTTTGCCATCGAACCCGCCGGTTTTCTCCGGCGCGGGGGGATCATCGGTGGATTGTGGTGGAGCGGGTGCTAGCGCACTCACGAACGGAGGCGGCGTGGTGGCCCTGCTCGAATCGTTCCCGGTGGCTTTGCATCCCGTCAAACAGGTGGGAATGAGGCACGCAAAGCCTGTCGTCAGCAGGATGATTCTGGAAAACGAACTCATCTACCGTGCCTCCACCGCCGTGGCCAGCCGCCGCTCGCGTCGACGCGTCACGACGGCAGAGACCACAATCCCCACAAAGTAGAGCCCGACCATCGGTGCCATGAAGATGAGCATGGTCATAGCGTCCGGAGTGGGCGTTACGATGGCGGCCACGATCGCGATCACCAGAATAGCGTAGCGGAAATTC
>MNIJ01000162.1 GCA_001919715.1 Acidobacteria bacterium 13_1_20CM_58_21 | reverse complement strand
GCAGCAATCCGGGAAATGGACCGAGGCGATCAATGCTTACGGGCAAGCGATCAAATCGGATCGTGATCTGGGGCGAGCGTACGCCGGGACGGCGGCGATGTACGCGAATCTCGGAAAGAACCAGCAGGCGGAAAGGTATTATCAATTGGCCTTGGAGCGGATCGACCGGATGACCGACCGAGAGAAATACCGGACGCGGAGCGGCTATTACCTGTTGATGCGCGATCAGACCAAGGCGATTGAGGAGCTGTCTGCCTTGGTCAGCCAGTATCCTGCCGATACTGCTGGCCACGCCAACTTGGCCCTCGCTTACTTCTACGACAGGAACATGAGCAAGGCGCTCGAGGAACAAAGTGGGGCGCTGGAGATTACGCCGCACAGCGTGCTGCAACAGCATAATTACGCGCTTTATGCGTTGTATGCGGGAGATTTTGACACGGCGGCGAAGAAAGCAAGATCGATCCTCGCCGAAAGCCCTAAGTTCGATCAAGCGTTTCGCACGCTGGCGCTTGCCGAGTTGGGGCTCGGGCACAACCAAGAAGCACAGCAGAATTATTTGAAGCTTCAGGGAGTCGGCGCGCGTGGTGCTTCGATCGCCGCCACGGGATTGGCGGACCTGGAATTGTACGAAGGCCGGCTCGAGGAGGCGTCAGCGATTCTCGAGCAAGCCATCGCCGACGATCTTGTGGCGAAGGATGTGGAAGCAGTGGCCGATCGCGCGGCCACCCTGGCTTTGACAGAGCTTGCCCGCGGGAAAACCTCGAAAGCGATTTCCACCGCAGGAAAGGCTTCCGCGGGAAGCACTGAGCCAGGCGTAATTTATCGCGCCGCACAAGTTTACATCGCGGCTGGACAGGAAGCGAAGGCGCTGCAATTGGTAGCGCCGCTTTCGCAGCGGCTGGAAACCGAGCCTCAGGTTTACGCCAAGCTGATTGCGGGGGAAGCACAGCTCAAGCGCGGCAACGCACGGGATGCCCTGAATTCATTTCAGGCAGCGGCGAGGCTGGCGAACACCTGGTTGGGCCATTTTGACATGGGTCTGGCGTACCTGGCGGCGTCCGCCTTTACGGAAGCTTCTTCAGAATTTGATGTTTGCCTAAAGCGGCGCGGAGAGGCAACTTCCGTTTTTCTCGATGACATCCCCAGCTATCACCTGCTGCCCGCGGTTTTTTACTATCAAGGTCGGGCGAGAGAGGGGTTGCATAGTTCGGGTGCGGCGGATTCGTACCAGACCTTTCTGGCCATCAAGGAGAGAGGCACTGGGGATCCGCTCGTCGCGGACGCCCAGCGCCGTCTGGCATCGCATTAGACTCCTCGAACCGCAAAATCACAGCAAGCGCCGGTGATCCTACGAGGGCATACGGCCCCCCTGAAGTTGTCCCCCGGTACACCTTGTAGCTGACGACGCCACTGGAAGGGCTAGCGACCCAGAAGATACCCGCGGTTGGGTTCGGCATTAACGCCGAACCCGTTGATCGTGGGTGGCAAACGGGTGCTGTAATAAATCTCTGTTGTTGACATGACCTTTATTCCGTCGTCCCCGCCAGCAATCAATGGATTGCCGTTTACCAAGACGGTATCCTGCGCGTACTCGCGCTGTGTGGTCATCGACCCCGTGGGGCTAAAGGTGCCCGTTGTAGGACTGTAGATCTCCGCAGTGGCCTTAGCGGGCGTGCCATTGATGGTGTTGGGAACACCGCCCGCAACTAACACCGTTCCACCGGGAAGCAGCGAGGCGGTGTGATGCGTGCGCGGAGTACTCATGCTACCGGTTAACGTGAAGGCATTCGTCGCGGGGTCGAAGATTTCCGCACTCGAAGCCGACAAGTTTGTCTGGTAGCTAATAAAGCCGCCGACCAATAGAACGGTGCCATTTGAGAGCAAATTGGCCGTAGGAAAATCACGGGAGCTATTCATGTTTCCAACGGTGGTGAATGCGCCCACGCCGTCGCTCGCTTGAGGATCGAATAGTTCTGCGCTCGACAAGATGCTAAAAGCACCATTCGTAAAGATTCGGCCACCTGCGGCGAGAACCTTGCCGTTCGGGAGCAGGGTCATGGTGTGGCGTTCGCGCGCCTGGCTCAGACTGCCGGTCGGTGTGAACACAGCGCCTACAGGGTCATAAATTTCCGCGCTCGCCAAAGCGCCGTTTGCGTCGGAGCCACCGGCAACCAAAACCTTTCCATTTGCCAAGAGGACCGCCCTGATATTGCCCCTCGCTTGCGCCATACTGCTGGTCGGGGAGAATGTTCCGCTCACGGGATCATACAATTCTGCTGTAGCCAAGCTGGTGCCAGCGTTATCCACGCCACCGATCAAGAGCACCTGACCATTCTGAAGAACAATGCTAGCCTGGCCCCCTCGACCATTCGGAGCAGACAGGTTGCCCGTGGGGGACACCGTGCCCGTCGATGGCTCGTAAAGTTCTGCCGTCTTCAGAGCGACGCCGTTGAGATCCAAACCGCCAGCAATGAGTACCTTGCCGTTGCTCAAGAGGATCGCTGTATGCAATTCTCGCCCAATAGAAAGGCTCGCGGAGCTGCAGAAACCGTTTACGTTGAACGGATTGGAAACGGCGGACAAGCCGGCTACCGTCGCTCTCAACGTGTAGCCGATTTGGCCACGATCCAGGCTCAAGTCAAGAAAGAAAGCATCTCCAGTCGGACCAGTCGACTCTGTCAGGGTGCCGCTCAAGACCGCCGTAGAACACGGTGGCGGGCCATTTAGTGACATGGTCACGGATGCATTCGCAATGGGGGAGTTGGTGTTGTCCGCCACGTACACATGGATCGGACTGTTGGGACTCGTTTGTCCGCCCGTGTAGTTCGTCGCCTGGGTCACAAACGTGACGTTCGAGAAAGAAGCTGGCGCGAAAAGGATGGTGTAGCTGGCGGTGGCGAACTGATTTGTGTTCGCCTGGTCATGAACGGTGACGTCGAAAGTCACGCTAGATGATTGCGGGTTCGAGAAGGTGATCAAGCCGCTGCTGTCCACGGTTCCACCACCCGTCACAGTTGGGGGACCAAACACGTATGAGCCAATGCCGCCGGTCGCACCGAGCTGCGCCGCGTATGGAACGCCGATCGTGCCGCTCGGCAAAGTCGGAGGGGCGATGACGATCACAGCACCGACGCGAATCGCTATCTGCGCAGCGAGCACGCCGGGCGGAAACGCCGAATCTGTAGCCGTAATTTGCGCGTTCGAGCCTGCCGGGTTCGCGACCGTTGGAATGCCGCTGATCTGACCTGTGCTCGGGTTAATGGACAATCCGGGCGGCAGATTGGCTGCTGCCCAAGTACTCGGCGAGGTTCCGCCGGTCGTTGTGAACGGGAAAGCAACGTAGGATTGGCCTACTACGCTGTCATTAATGATGCCCTGGACGTTCTTCTGAAATGCGAGATTGATTGGAATCGAGAAGGTCTTCGTGGCGGTGTTCGGGGGAACGGCGCTGTCCGCAACTTGGATAGTGACGGAATTGGGTCCCAAGGCAGTAGTTTGGCCGGTAATCAAGCCAGAGGAACTCAGGCTCATTCCGCTTGGCAAGGCGCCCTCGATGAGGGACCACGTGTCGGTTCCGGGCTTGCCGCCAGTAGACCGCAACTGGAAGGAGTAACCCGGGTCGGCCTGATCGGTCGCCGCCAAGGACGAAGCGGTAAGAATCGCGAGCTGCGGAAATACAGGAGGCGCGGTGAGATTAGGATTGCCGGGATTCAAGAGGACGGTTTCTGTGTTCACCGCTTGAGGGATGGTCACGGGGGTGATAGCGTTCAACGGATTAAACGGAGTTTGCGCTGGCGTGGGATTCACAACACGGAGGGTAATGTAGGCTGTCTCACCGGGCTCGAGGGTCACCGAGGCTTCATTGGGAACGGAATTGGTAATGTCTGGATTTCCCAACTGGGGATCGGTCGCCGTGAAAAGTTTTGGATTGGTGATGTTCGAAACCGTCACCCAGTGGGTTTCGTTGCCCAACTGGCAATTGTTGGCCACCGGCGTCTGGTAGAGCTTGTTGACGATTAATTGCAAGACAATACCGCCTGGCGGGGGATTGAGCGCTGCGACCTTCACCGTGTAAGTCGCCGTGGTGTTGGCGTTGCTGGACAAGGGGTAGATTACATCCTGAATCGAGCCGTTGGTGATATCCGGGTTGGTGATGCTCGGGTTGGTGATGTTCGGGTTGGTAATATCGGGGTTGGTGATACTCGGGTTGGTGATGCTCGGATTGGTCGCACTGACGTTGGTGATGCTCGGATTGGTGATACTGGGGTTCGTGATGCTGGGGTTGGTGATACTCGGGTTGGTGATGCTCGGATTGGTGATACTGGGATTCGTGATGCTAGGATTGGTGACTTCCAAGTTGGTGATGCTGGGGTTGGTGATACTCGGGTTGGTGATGCTCGGATTGGTGATGCTCGGGTTGGTGATGTCAGGGTTGAGAACCGCAGAAGAGCTGAGGCCGTTGGTGACCACGGAACCACCGATGGCGCTGATTTGAGCGACGTTCACGGTGACGGTGGCCTGAGGATTGCTGGACGTGACGAAGACACTGCGGGACACTGAGGAGAAGGCGGGAATGGTGACGTCCAGCATCGTCAACTGCGAGAACTGCAGGAACGAGGCCGCGCCGCCGGGCGGCTGATTGGCAATGATTAAGCGCACATTAAAGGACTGATTCGTAACGTTCTGAGCTTCGACCGCGAAGGCCCGCTGGAACGGCACGGTCTTCCCATTGAACGTGGTTCCGCCCAGCGGCTTGGCGTTGCCGGGAGCGCCCACAACAAGCCCACCTGTGATCTGCGCGGTATAGATGTTCTGGTTGCGCATCCCTTCCTGACCGGGGCGGCATGCAGAAACTGTCTGGCCCGGCTGTAAAATGCTCGGCGTGCCCAACGGCACGGCCGGGGTGTAATTCCCCCAGTTGCCGTCGGCCGGCGGGACGACGTCGCGATTGTCGGTCCATGTAGCGTGGAAAAGCGGATTCACGCTCGGTGTGAAGTTGTAGGCCCACCCGCTGCCGTGCGGCACAAACAAGGGTGACGGCACGACCTCGATGTAATCGCCAAGGAAAGGGACTTGGCCCTGCGCGAAGAGCGGCAAATTGGGCACGTTGAATTTGAATTGCTCGATATCGGGAAGGTTCGGATTGACGCAACATCCGTAGGCGTACTGCGAGACGGACACGGACGGCCCAAGCACAACGGTAGGAAAGATTCCCAGCTGGAGTACTCGCAGGTCGATCGTATGTCGGCGCAACGTCAATCCGGCATCGTCAACGTAGTTGGTGAACACCTTACTGGGCATCGGACTGGGCGGCGCAAGCTCGCCCTGGGGCGTCAGCGTCGGGGAATAGGTGCCAGGGCTGTTGGTGCTTGCAGTGTAATCGTTTTCGTAATGATCGAGGCGGAGATCGTAATAGAGCAGCGTGAGCCTGCCATTGGCAAACGTAATTGCAGGCATAATTTGATGGCCGCGGCCCGAAGGGTTCGTCCGCGCATTTTGTGGCGGATTGTCGACCATGATGGCCGGTGTCCAGTGTGTGCCGTCGATGGATCCGGCAGCGACGACGCGCGCATCACCGCTGGCCGTCAATCCCCGGGCGGAGAAGGCCACGTAAACAAATCCGAAAAAGTCAGTGGTGATCGCGGGATAAGCATTTGTCCGAAACGATGTGCCAGTGGTTCCTTGATCGAACGGCTGAAACATGGAGATTCGTACCGGCGCGCTGAAACTCCTTCCGCCATTCGTGGATTGCGCGATCATGATGGCGTCCGGCACTCCGGTTGACGCAAACTGCCGCCATGTCGCGTATACATTTCCATTCAATGGGTTCACCGCGATGGCGCTACCCTGGCTAGTGGCGGTGCCCGTGTTGATCTGCACCGGCGCGCTCCAGGTCACGCCGCAATCCGTCGAACGGCTAAACATCAAATGCGTTGGCGTAGAATTGGCCTTCGTTGCCGCAAGAAAATCGGTATACGCAATGTACACGTTGCCAGCCGCGAAGGATTGCTGGACCGCCAGATTTCCTCCCTTTGCTCCCGCTCCCGGTTCGCTTGCGGTGAACGAACAGGCGGACGCCCCGGAGCGGGGGATGTCGACCGCCAGCGAGGGCTTATCGAGAAATTGCGAACTGTTCCCGGTAGCCACCAGATGGGTATCGATATAGGTGATGGGGTCCAGGTTTTCGTTGTTATTTAGGTCGTTGTAGCGTGCCACGAAAATCGAACTGAAGGAACTCGCCGAGGTCGAACTCGTCGGTCGATCAAACGCCAAGCCCGCGTAATAGAACATCCCGTTTGTGCCCGCGCGCACAACTGGATCCGATGCTGCCTGATACTGCCCTCCAAGGGCGCCGCTGTCCGTACATTGCGGTACAGCCTGCGGGCAGCCTGGCAGCACGGTGCTTTGCCAAATCAGTCCCCCATCGAAGGACTTAAACACTCCGAGCCAGGAATCGCCGGTTTCCGCGCCGCCGCTAAGCGCGAGTTCGAGATCCACTGTTCGATAGTCGTTCGCGCCCGCCAGAATGTGCATGGGATTGCGCGTGGAGACGGCCATGGATGGCTCGTTCTGCCGCTGCAGGAAGGGGTCGCCCGTCGGCCACTGTGTGCCGGATACCATGTTGACGTTTTGTCCCGCGACCTGAGCCACCGAAGCCGATGGCATGAGCAACGCGGATAAGACTGTGAACATGGCTGGGGCACAAATAGATTTGACGAACGGGTTCATGCAAACTCCTAGGCTGAGGGTAGAGTTCCGGGACCGGTTCGATCCCGCTGGCAATCAGTCACACGCGCATCGGACAGAGACGGTTGGGCGAAAGCGATTTGCCATTCGAAGACTGCTCAAGCGTGATGGGGGACAAGCCACGTCTCGAGAAACCGACGAACTGCAGTCTCCTGTGAAAGCCGGTAAAAGTCAAGCATCTGTTGTTTAATCTGTTGTTTAAGCCATCGCCTGCGAATACGCCCGTGCCGGTTCAAGATCCTCAATTCATCAACCTAGCAAAAACTCATTTCGCCGAAGCGCTGAACAGCTGCTCTTGCTTCTCGAGTTCTCAGGGGCGTTGCGCCATTCCTGGCGACCGTGCGCGTTTCCGGTCACGGATTAGCCATAATTGACGTGCTTGGGAAGTGCTTATGAAGACGAACTGCCTTGCGCTGCTTGGCGGTTTGCTCCGGAATCCTTCTGAGGGGAAGAGCCATCCCTTCCCAGGTGAACGAACAAGCTGAATGCCCGCTGCAAAAACCAGCCCGGGAGGTGAGGGACGGCGGGTGGTGAGTAATTTTTGCGGACTAGTACTAGCGAGCAAATACACGCAACAGCAGAAGGCCGTAACAAACCTAATTGTTTCTTAGATTTAGAGCCGCTCTCTGGACGTTGCGGTTGGTTGGATAAATGCAATTCGTTTTGCCCACCGGGGTTGGTGAAGGGGGAAGCATGTTCCACAGACGCAGTGAAGCCATGGTAGATGGGAAGTTGTTCCGGCTGAGGGGGTTGGTCCCCGTTGTAGCATTGATCCTTTTGCTCTCCGCGGCAGACAGTTATGCCGACAATCGGGTGATGGGGGAAGTGCAGTTTGCAGGCGCGAGCAGAGTGGAGAGGGACTCGGGGGTCTGGATCGATGGACAGTATGTAGGCTTTCTGAAAGAGCTACGAGGCGACAAGAAAGTAATGCTGCTGCCTGGAGAGCACGAAATCAACGTCCGGCAGGCGGGTCTTGAGGACTTTGTTCGGAAGATTGTGGTCGAACCTGGTCGAAAACAAACGGTGCACGTGGCGATGCAAAAAAGCGTGGGATGGCAGACACCATCGACAACTGCGACGTTGAAGCTGACGGTACAGCCGAATCGAGCCGCCGTGTTTCTTGACGAATGGTATGTAGGACATGTGGGCGAATTTGGCGGGAAGTTTCATTCGCTGCTGATCGCGGCGGGAAAGCATCGCATTAAGATTGAATTGCCGGGCTACCGGACGTTCGAGACCGAAGTAAACCTATTGGCAGGACAGAAATCGGAAGTAAAGACGGAGCTCGTGAAGGGCAGCATCGAACAGAACGATGCAATGATTAAGCAGAGTGCCCGGCAAGCCGCATCAAACCCGCGTTAACTGAATGGCATCGAGCTGCTAGACGAACGGCCCACCGGAAGTCCAGTTGGCCGTCGCTTTCAGTAAGCTAAACTATCACGCTTTAAGCCCCCTTTACGCCAAGTAGTTCGTTTTCAAGCTTACCGAAAACGGGAGAGCACCCCAGTGCCGCCGAAGGGAATTCCCAGGCCGCGACGGGTATCCACTATTCCCGCGGCGGGACCGGTGAAAATGGCCGCTGTTTTGCTTGAAGTTCCGTCGTCGCGGCGAGAATCAAAGCGACCGACTTGAAAACTCGCAAGGCCGGTTCCCGTGCCGGGGAAAAGCAAGCCAGGCCTGCGTTCAAGAATTCGCGAGGTGTCCAGTTGGGCGTGAAGGTTCCTCAGACCTTCGTCTCGTTGAGGCGAAACTCCGCGCACTTTAATCCGTGACACTTAGTGCGTGCGGACATCACTTCCGGTGCTAAATACCTGGAATTCTCTGATATGCGCTTCTGAGGAAGAGGCAAGGATGTTCAACCGGATACGAGATGCGCTTACAGGTCCGAAATGGTCGATTCGTTTGTGACCGATTGCGTTACCTTCAACAAGTGGGCTCCAATCCTTGCCAGTCCACGCCTCGATCCGGAACTGCTCCACGTGCTGCCCATCGTTCAGCCATTCCATGACCAACGCGTGGTCAAATGTTAGTGGCTTGGCGAAATTGGCTTCGAGAACGGCATGATGCGAGCCGGCTGGCGCCGACCAGAACGTCTTGGGATCGCCGTCTAGCGCCGCCTCGATCGCCCCTTGGCCGCGAATATGCTCCTTGGCTATCAGATTTCTTCCGTAGCGTTTGCGAATGGCTGCTCCAAATTGTTCTAGGCGATTCACATCTGCATCGGGCAGCATCCCACGCCGGTCGGGAGACAGGCCTAACATCAACTGGCCGCCTCGGCCGATGGTTTCTTCATAGGTTGACACCAGCTCCGCCACTGACTTGAGGGTGGCTTCATCGTTGGGGTGCCAGAACCAGTGGTTCTTGTGAAGCGGAGTGTCTGCTTCAACCGGCCGCCAGCGAAGATATCCGTGCCGGTCGAGTACATTCCAGTTTTCGTAAGGAATAGTTCCATCCTCATTCCCAGCCCAGCGGATGTCTCCATATTCAAATAGAGCGGCGTCGGCGAATACCAGCGTGTTCGGCTGGGAGATGCGAAGATTATCGATAATGCGAGGGAAATTGTAGACGTGGCCTTCACTGCCAGCTCCGTCCAGCCAGAATTCCACCAGGTCCCCGTAGTTGGCGGTTAGTTCGGACAATTCCGCGATGTAGTAATCATCATACTTGGCGGAATTCTTGTATGACGGCTCGTGACGGTCCCAAGGAGAAAGATAAACGCCGAATTTCAAATCGAACTTTCGGGCCGCCTGTGACACTCGCCGCACCACATCGTCTTGCCCGTTCTCCCAGGGGCTACTCTTCACGCTGTAGTCGCTTTGCCCCGTGGGCCATAGGCAGAAGCCATCGTGGTGCTTCGCTACCAAGACCACATACTTCGCACCTGCGGCTTTGATGGCCCGCATCCACTGCTCAGGATCAAACTGTGAGGGAGCAAATACTTTGGGACTGGCCGTACCGTCTCCCCACTCGCGATCCAAGAAGGTGTTTGTTCCGAAGTGGATGAGCACACCAACCTCGAGATCTTGCCAGGCCACCTGCTGAGGCGAGGGCTTGATATCGGTAAAGTTCTGCGCATGCCCAGCCGATCCCGCAAGACTGAAGACGAGCATCACAGCAACCATGGGGATACGATTTGAACCGCCCACTAAACCCTCACTTAACGCCAAAGTTCCCGCATACTGAGGGCGTCAGTCTTTCTCCTGGAATCGCCAGCTTCTGCCCTCCTCCAAAGAAACGCAAACTGGGCATGCTCGTTCGCCAAGATCCATGAACCAAGACTTGCGGTCATTATCCATCTTGATCCATCTTGGAACGCCCACAAGAAGGCTCATCAGTCTTTCATCGGTTCTTCTTACCTATAGATATTCTATCAGCCGATCGCCATGCGGTCGTCGCGGAGGTCATGGAGCGGGTGTGGCGCACAGTGAAGTGCGAAAAACGGGGGATGCTATGGCTCGACCGAGTTGGGAATCGTCGCTCCTAGGCGCTGCTGACACGAAATTTTCTGCGGAAAAGCGGCGTGGTCAGAAAATCCGCCCGCGAGAGGCGGTAGCCGTCCGGCCGTTGGGCTTGCCTTGCGCTGCGCCCTAAGCGCTCCGCCCTACGGGCACCGCAGGGCTTCGCTTCGGGCAAGCTCAACGAACAACAACGAAACTGCAAATGCAAAACCTAAAAAGGGGACATTTCTATTTTGCTTTGACACCACACGGCGACCTTCCTTGACAGGATTTAGTCTGCGGTGTTAACTCCGGTTCTGCGAGGAGGCCCGAACATGAAGTTCAAGCCGCGCTTTTTGATGGGTTGCACAATTCTTGTTGTTCTCTTGCCGATGTTTCCGCCGATAATCGCGGCCCAAGAAACTGCGGCCCACAAACTCAGCGCCATGGACGAGTTCCAACTGCAGCTTCCGACCGACCCGCAGATCTCACCCGACGGAAAGAAAATCGCCTACGTGCGCCGCTTCGCCGATCCCATGACCGACAAGCGCTACTCGAATCTCTGGATCATTAATGCCGACGGAGCCGACCATCGCCCGCTAACCGCAGGCAACCGCAGCGACGCTTCTCCGCGCTGGTCACCGGACGGCCTGCGACTCGCATACCTTTCCGATGCTGACGGCAAACAGCAGATCTACGTCCGATGGATGGACACCGGCCAGACCGCGCGCATCACTAATCTCGAGCAGGCCCCCGATGCCATCGCATGGTCCCCCGATGGGAAAATGCTCTCCTTCTCATCTCTCGTTCCCGGCAAAGGTCCGCATATTGCCGATTTGCCCGCCGCGCCTTCTGGCGCGAAGTGGGCCGATGCTCCCACCGCCTACGATCGTTTGGTCTATCGTTTCAATGGCCTAGGCTATCTGAAGCCCGGCTACATGCAGATCTTTGTCGCCAACGCAGAAGGTGGCACGCCGCGGCAAGTCACGAACGGTGACTTCCCCAACGGCGGCAATGAATTCGGTCCCTCGCGCGCCTCTTGGACCCCCGATGGCAAGTATTTGATCGTTTCCGTCAATCGCCATCCTGAATCCGATCACGAATACTTCGATGACGAAGTCTACGAATTCAATGTCTCCGACGGTTCTGTGCGCCCGCTCACCAATCGCAAAGGACCGGATAATGCACCCGCCGTTTCTCCCAACGGAAAATTCATCGCTTACACCGGCTACGATGATCGGTACCAGGGCCATCAAACCACCGAGCTTTACCTGATGAACCGCGATGGCAGCGGCTCGCACTCCCTCTCCGCTAAACTCGACCGTGACGTCCAGGACCCGCAATGGGCGCCCGACAGCACCGGCATCTACTTCCGCTACGACGATCAAGGCGATTCCAAAGTTGGCTTCTATCTCCTCGACGGAACCTTCAAGAAAATTGCCGATCACCTCGCCTCCACAACCGGGGCCGGCGGCAGCGGCACCTTCTCGCTGGCCCGCACGGGCATGATCGCCTTAACTTACGGTCGTCCAGACAATCCCGGCGATGTCGCCATCCTCAACAACGGCGCTATGAGAGTCCTGACTTCCCTCAATGAAGAACTCCTCGCGCAGAAAAAGCCCGGTCACGTCGAAGAGATCTCCTTCGACTCCTCAAAGGACAAGCGCAAGATCCAGGGTTGGATCGTCCACCCTCCAGATTTTGATCCTGCCAAGAAGTATCCTCTTGTTCTGGAGATCCACGGCGGCCCCTTCGCCGACTATGGCGACCGTTTTGACCTCGAAAAACAGGTGCTGGCCTCCCGCGGCTATGTCGTGCTCTACACCAATCCGCGAGGCAGCACCAGCTATGGC
>MNIJ01000129.1 GCA_001919715.1 Acidobacteria bacterium 13_1_20CM_58_21 | reverse complement strand
GAGCTGCTGGAGAAGTACGAGCTGGATGTGCGAGATCTGATAGTGCTGTGGGATGAGGCGCAACTGCAGTTGGGAACGATTCGAATTCATCCCGACGGCAGCGCGGGAAGCCATAACGGCGCGAAGTCAGTGATCAGCTCGGTCGGCACCCAGGAATTTGCGAGGCTGCGGCTGGGTTGCGGACCGGATCATCCGTTGAGCAGCCGCAAGGAATACGTGCTGCGGCCGATGAAAAAAGCGGAGCTGGAAGTAGCGGCCGAAATGATCGGTGAAGCCGGGGATGCGGTGGAGATGATCCTGACCCAGGGCCTCGACGCGACGATGACGAAGTACAACCGGCGGAAACCGGCCGACGTGGAAGAGCCGGAAGAGAAGTAGAGACGATTTGCCGGGCTGCGCGCCCGGAGTGAATGGAAAGAGGTCATCATGGAAGAGCGTTATTACGATTTGGTTTTTATCGTGCGGCCGGCGACGCCGGAAGACGAGATCAAGAAAGTCCTCACGGTCATCGAACACACCTGCGCGGAAAAGGGCGGCAAGATCGAGAAGACCGAGCACTGGGGCACGCGCAAGCTCGCCTATCGCGTGGCCAAGCACCGCGAAGGTATCTACGTTCACCAGGAAATCCGCACCACGCATGGTGAGCTGATTGCCGAGCTGGAGCGCCGTCTGCGCGTGCAGGACCCGGTGATCAAGTATCAGACGGTACGGCTGGACGAGGATCTGAAGCGCCAGAAAAAGCTTTCGCAGAAGCGCGAGAAGCGCACCGCGCGGCGTCCGCGCCGCGCACCTGCTCCCGCACCAGCGGCGGCTGCGCCGGAACAGGCCGCGGCTAGTAGCTAGTTCTGCGCTCGCCGAAAGAGTTTTTTGAATCGAGAAGAGTGGCATCGGCTCGACCGGGCTCACCAGCAGATTGACCCCGGCAATGCCGGGGCGATGAGTGAAAGGGTGGAAGGTATGGCAGAAGAACAGAAACAAGCGTCAGCGCCCGGCGGAGCTCCGCGGCGTGAAGGCGGTCATGGCGGAGGTCACGGCGGTCCGGGCGGCGCGCACGGTGGTCCGCGGCGCGAAGGAGGACCCGGCGGTGGTGGTCAGGGTGGTCCCGGTGGCCGGCCCCGGGGCAAGCGCCAGTATTTTCGCAAGAAGAAGGTTTGCAAGTTCTGCGTCGAGAAGATGGACTTCATCGACTACAAACGCGCGGACATCCTGTCGCAGTTCGTGCAGGAGCGTGGCAAGATTCTGCCGCGGCGGATGACGGGCGTTTGCGCGCGTCATCAGCGCTGGCTGGGCGTGGCCATCAAGCGGGCACGCAACATCGCCCTGCTGCCATTTGCGGGCAGCGCCGCAGGAACGCAAGCGCCCCGCGTGGTCGTGCCAGGAGCGGCTCATGCCGCGCCAGCGCATGGAACACTAACGCCGGCCCCGGTGACACCGGTGCCAGCCGCCGAAGCGCCCAAGGGGTAGGCCCCCACGGGGGTAAAGAAACAGGAGCCAAGAGAGAAGATATGCAAATCATTCTTCAGGAAGACATTGAAAAGCTGGGCCGCCGCGGCGACGTTGTCACCGTGAAGCCGGGCTATGCGCGCAATTTTCTTCTGCCACAAAAGCTTGCCGTAGAGGCGACTGTAGGTAACTTGAAGGCCATTGAGCGGATTCGCATGTCGCTGGCCAAGAAAACGGCCACCGAGGTGGAAGCTGCGCAGAAGCAAGCCGAACTGCTGAATGGCGTTGCGCTGAAGTTTACGCGCAAGACCGGGGAGAACGATCAGATGTTCGGCTCAGTTACCTCGGCGGATATCGCGGAAGGACTCGCGGCGCAGGGCTTCAAGATTGACAAACGTCAGGCACAGCTTGGCGAGCCCCTCAAGACCATCGGGGAATTTCCCGTGACCATCAAGGTGTTCCGCGATGTAACTGCGCAGATCAAAGTGAACGTCGAGAAGGAAGCTTAGAAAAGCTTCGATCAAGACTGTTGCTCCCTGGGGGCCTCCGCTGCGGCGGATGCCCCTTACTTTTTTGGGATGGAAAGTTTTGCAGAGATTTCCGAGGCCATGCACAGGCACTCTAATTGACGCGCGCATTACGGCCACCCACAATACGCCATTGCTTTGAACAAGTAAGTGTTCGTACCGGGCATGAAAATTTCTCCGCTTGCCCTCCCGCGGAGATCGTGGTACAAAAGCGAAGAAAAGGCGAACTCCAAAGAAGACTTCCTATGCCTGTTGACGCGACGCTCGAGAAGCCTTTGCCGAATAATCTGGACGCCGAGCGCTCCGTTCTTGGCGCGATTCTGCTGGACAACAACGCGCTGAATCGGGCGATCGAACATCTTCGTCCGGAGGATTTCTTTTTGCTCCAGCATCGGCGCGTCTTCACACAGATGATCGCGCTGGGCGAAGGGCAGCAGGCCATCGACCTTGTGACCCTGACCGAGGAGCTCAACCGTAAGGGCGATCTGGAAGCCTCCGGCGGCGCACCGTACCTGGCGTCGCTCGCCGACGGCATGCCAAAGGTATCCAACATCGAGCACTACGCGCGCATCGTCAAGGAGAAGGCGATCCTGCGCAATCTGATTCACACCACGCACAATATTCAGCAGCGCGCCTTCGAGGGCGAGGACGGTGCCGACGCTATTCTGGATGGCGCAGAATCCTCGATTTTTGCGCTGGCGGAAGACCGCGTGCGGGCCGGGTTGCTCCCGATAAAGGACATCGTCCGCGACAATTTCGAGAGGCTGGAAAGAATCTTCCGCGAGGGGAAGAGCATCACGGGAATCCCCACGGGTTACACGGAGCTGGATAAGCTCACGTCAGGCCTGCAGCCTTCCGAACTGCTGATTCTGGCGGCGCGCCCTTCGCAAGGGAAAACAGCCCTGGCGCTGAATCTCATAGAAAATATTGCGATTCGGGGCGGGCGCCCGGTGGCCATGTTCAGCCTGGAAATGTCCAAGGAATCGCTGCTGCAGCGGCTGGTGGCGTCCGTGGCGCAGATCGACGCGCACAAATTCCGCACCGGTCATCTGAGTCGGGAAGACTGGCGGCGAATGACGGAATCCCTGGGAACGATTTCATCCGCGCCGCTGTGGATCGATGACGCGGGCTCGATCAGCGTCCTGGAAATTGGAGCCAAGGCCCGGCGGCTAAAGCGCGACAAAGGATTGTCGATGCTGGTGGTGGATTATCTACAACTCCTCACCGCGCGGGGACGCTTTGGAAACCGTCAGGAAGAAGTCGCCAGCATCTCGCGGGCATTGAAGGGCCTCGCGAAGGAACTGCAGATTCCTGTGCTGGTGCTCAGCCAGCTCACGCGCGCGCCGGAGCGCGATGAGCGCGGGCCGCAGCTATCGGATCTGCGCGAATCGGGCGCCATCGAGCAAGATGCCGACGTGGTGATGTTCATCTACCGGCCACATTTCTTCAAGCAAGGCGCGACACCCGAAGAAAGGGAAGAGACGGAGTTGAAGATCGCCAAGCAGCGCAACGGACCGGTGGACAGCGTGAATTTTGTCTTTCGCAGCCGGTTCACGCGCTTTGAGGAAGCCGCGCCGGACGCCTTCTCGCAATTCACCCCCGAGGACATGTAGTTGCGGCCACAGCGCGGCAGTTTGCCCACGCTTTGCGCATGCCGACTAGCCTCCGGAAGAATTCCTCTGGCCCAATGTGGAGCCTCGAGGTTCTGAGTCGCAATCTTGACGAAGATGCCCGAAAAGTCTCAGCCTGAACTGTTTCCGCCACTGAGTCTTTCAGGCTAGCTTCTTTAGAATCAACACTTATAAGGGCAATAATATAGCTGACTGACCATAATGGTGCCTGAAGACCTAAAGGTAGGCTCGACATGACTACCTAAGTCTTTGTATAATTCCTCTTGACATGCCTATATGTAGTGGGCATCTTAAGTCAGCGATTTTGCATCCTTTGTTGCGACAAAGGGGGCGGCCATGCGTGATCGGCGTGTGGAGTTCATTCTTGTAGTACTTTCGGTCTATTCTGGCCTCTACGAATAATCTGGTATTGAAAGGCAGATAAGATTAGTGTCTCTGGGAATTGATCTTGTACGAGGTTGGGGTGAGGAATCGGTTCTCTCCGACTTCTCCGTGGTAACGGCACGGCGTTCTAAGAGTCATGAACTATCCTCACCATCGCTTACAGGCGAACCCTTCGTACAAAACCCCGGTGGAGGCGCTGGGAGTTGAACCCAGGGCAGCACAGGTTGACAGCCGAGCAGCCCCGAACCTGGCGCCCCCATTGGCAAATCCTAAAAAACACTCATAGCCCAGAATTTTCTTGACAGGCTTTTTGGTGGGAGCGATACTGAGCTTGCTTAGGACGCAGTTACCACTCGAAGCACCAAATCCCCTGGCAAGAAAATCCAAAAATCATCATCCCCATTTTGGGGGCTAAATCTTCGCGTACATTCTCGACGGACAAAAATTTTCTGTCAAGCTA
This sequence comes from Acidobacteria bacterium 13_1_20CM_58_21, assembly GCA_001919715.1. Classification (GTDB taxonomy): domain Bacteria; phylum Acidobacteriota; class Terriglobia; order Acidiferrales; family UBA7541; genus Acidiferrum. The sequence continues at coordinate 5,364 of MNIJ01000129.1, read as the reverse complement.
AAAACGCAAAATGTGGTTGACGCTTTTGTACTATGCCTATTTATAGTGGTGCCTTTTCTACTCAACCACTTTCGCCTCAACACTTTTCCCCTCGTTGCCTCTCACGCTACACTTCCCGTTTACGATGTACTGCGTCAGACTATGCCTCTTCCTCGCCGTTTTTCTTAGATCGACGCGGCCTATTCGGATACCAGGATGCGAGTCCCCACAGTGACCGTCCAACGCGAGTCACCGGACTATCGCCGCGATCACTCCGGCGCAGAATCGTAGAAACGCTCCCCACTGTGGCAGAGAGACCGCCCTGATTCAGGGCTGCCGCAATCTGTTCTGTGCTCTTAGCTGGTTTCCCTGTCATCTGGAGATATTTCTCTGCGGCTTGGTTAATATTCAATCCGATGAACGTGTCAACCTCAATGGTTTTAGGGGCTGGGCCAAACCATACTTTCGCATCGCCAAGTTCAGCCGCAATCCCTTCTAGCGCAGCGATTGCCTCTTCGAGTTTCGCCTTGCGAGCTTTCAAATCTGCAATTACAGCCTTGTAGTCAATCGTCATCGCCTCTGACATCGAAAATCCTCCCTTCCTCTGAGCCATCTGTGCTATAAAAGAAAAAGGTGATATTGAGAGGCGGATTTCTCCGCCCCTCCTACGTGCCCAGTAGCGGCTGCAACCGCTCCTCAGGGCACTGGCCTTCTCACGGGCCTCACCTTCTTCTGACTATGGGGCGGCTCAGTATAGCGCAACGGGCCGCCCTAGCTCTCCCAATCTTGTAACATCCCCAGACTTACGGCGCAACCAAAAATTTCCATGCCTTGCACCTTTTCGCAGTACCTTCGCCACATAGTTCCGTTGGTACCGAGTTGTTATATAGTGTTGCGATTGTTCTTGACAACCAGGTTTAGTTATAACATAATCGCAACATCATGGCGAACCCAACAACCTTGCAGGAAGCAATTCAACACTTCTCGAACTTCGACAATTGCCGCGCCTTTATGGTTGAGATTCGCTGGCCGAATGGTGCCGTTCAGTGCCCCTATTGCGGCTCCGAGAAGGTTACGTACTTGGCGAACGCCCGCGTCTATCGCTGCTACGGCGAACATCCAAAACAAAAGTTCTCACTTAAGGTCGGCACCATTTTCGAGGATTCTCCAATCCCATTGGAGAAGTGGCTCCCTGCCGTGTGGCTCTTGGTGAACGCCAAGAACGGGGTTAGCTCGTATGAAATTCACCGCGCTCTTGGCGTAACGCAGCGGCGGGAGCGGGAAGGAAATTGAGGCCGATGAGAGCTTTATCGGGGGAGCCGCACGCTTCATGCACAAGGGCCGTCGAGACAGGATGATTACGGCTCGCGGAGTGAAGGATAAGGCCGCTGCATTTGGGATTCTGGAGCGTGGTGGACAGGTGCGCGTTTTCGCGGTGCCCAGCCGTCGCAAGAAGGCGCTGCAAGGCCATATCGCGGAACACGTCGAGGAAGGCACGTCGATCTACACTGATGCGCTCATGTCCTACATGGGACTAAACAAGAAGTTTCAGCATGAGGTGATTGACCACGCGAGGCAGTACGTCAAGGGGCAGGTGCACACTAACGGGCTGGAGAATTTCTGGAGTTTGCTCAAGCGGTCGCTGAAAGGCACGTATATCAGCATTGAGCCATTTCACATGTTTCGCTATCTGGACGAGCAGGCATGGCGCTATAACAATCGTGCCACTAAAGAGCAGTTCATCGGAGACGGCGATAGGTTCCGCACCGCACTATCTCAGATTGTCGGGAAGCGCCTGACGTTCAAAGAGGTGACTGGCAAGGTGGGGGAAAGAGCGGCCTAAGACTTTGCGCCTGCCTCGCGGGAAGCGGAGCGCCGCTTAGGTCTCCGCTTCTTTTCCAATTCCTTCACTTCGGCCAGTGGCACCTTAACCAGCCGCTTCATGGTTTCTTTGAACTTGTCGAACTCGGATTTAGGTTTAGAATTCATCTAGGCTGGAGTGTGGGATATGGGCGCAGAAAAGTCAATCACCGGAAGTCAGTCAGCTATATTACTGCCCTTATAAGAAACAGCGGGGAGGGAGCGGCAGGAAATCAATTTCTTCCCGGCCTAGAAACGCCGAGGCTTTACGGCCTATATGGTAAATCGGACACAGTTCGACCGTGGAGATGAAATCCTGGAAAGGCACGAGAGCTTGCTCGTCGGAGGCCCTCAGAAAGAAGGGCCTTTGGGTTGCAAGGTTGTTGTCATTCACGCGGCAGCCCATCTGGCGGCGGGTGGAGGACGCCTGAATGGCGTAAACTATTTTATTCGGAAGACCCATGGCAGGCACACAAAAGAGTCCCCCCAAAGAAGTGCGACGTCCGGTATGGGCCGAAGTTTCTCTCTCCGCCTTGATGTACAATCTCGAAGCGATTCGCAAGTACGTAAATCCGCCGCAGGAGAAGCGCAAGTCTCCGCGCAAAATCCTCTCCATCGTAAAAGGCAATGGCTACGGCCATGGCGGCCCGGAAGTAGCAAAGGCACTGGAGAAGGCTGGCTCGGACTGGTTTGGCGTTACGTGCACGGACGAGGGCATCGCGGTTCGCCAGAACGGTGTTCGAAAGCCGATCCTGGTGCTCACAAGTTTCGTGCCTGGCGAAGAATGCCGGCTCGTGGATTACGACCTTACGGCGGTGATTCATCGCTGTGAACAACTGGAGTTACTGAATCGGGCGGCGGTGCGCCGCGGCGGTAAGAAGCCGGTTACCTTCCATTTGAAGATCGACACGGGAATGAACCGGCTGGGCATTGCGACCGGCGAGGTGGATTGCTTTGCACGGCAATTGGGAAAGTGCAAGCACTTGCAGCTTACCGGTATTTTTTCGCACTTTGCTTCGTCGGAAGTTTTCACGGATACCGCCGTTGGCCAGCAGACACGCGAACAAGAAGGGCGTTTTTACGCCGCGCTCGAGCACCTGCGCTCCCTGGGGATCGATCCGGGGATTGTGCACCTGGCGAACAGCGCGGCGATCGTGACGCGACCGGAAACCTGGGCGGACATGGTGCGGCCCGGAGCCATCCTTTATGGCTACCATCCTGGCTACGACCCCTCGGAAAAGCGCGAGGAAGCCGAGGCGCGGCTGCCACTCAAACCGGTGATGAGCCTTCGCTCGCGGATCATCAGCCTACGCAGCGTCCCTGCCGGCGCGGGAGTAGGCTACAACGCGACGTTTGTAGCCAAGCGGCTTACGCGCATCGGCGTTCTAGCCGCGGGATACGGAGACGGAATTCTCCGCTCGCTGGGAAATCGCGGCAACGTGCTTCTGCGCGGGAAGCTCGCGCCGATTGTCGGCATCATTTCCATGGACGTGACCATGATCGATGTCACGGACGTAGAAGGCGCAGAGGTCGGTGATGTGGCCACGATCTATGGTACGGATGGCACACATATCCTGCCGGCGAATCGCGTGGCGCGCGGAGTCGGGACGGTCACCTCAGATCTGTTGTGCGCCGCGAGCCAGCGTGTCCCGCGGCTCTACGTCACATAATTAGGAGTTTTTTTATCCACTGCGACGGCCGCATCGCCGATATATGCGATGGCGCAGTTCCTCGAAGGTATTCTCGGAGTGCCGCAATTCGTGTTGCACGAGCTCCAGATGGTTGCCGATTCTTCGGATCCTTTGAAGCGCCAACGCGGACGGCGCGGGCTCGAGGTACTGCAAAAGATTCAGGAGATGCCACAGGTGAATGTGCAGATTCTGGAGGAAGACATTCCGCAGGCCGCGGACGTGGATCACAAACGGGTCGAGCTGGCGCGGCGCATCGGCGCGAGAATTGTCACCAATGACTTCAACCTGAACAAAGTGGCCACGGTGCAAGGTTTCGCGGTGCTCAATGTCAACAGCTGGCGCATGCGCTCAGGCCTGCGGTGCTTCCCGGCGAGCCCATGCGCGTTTTGATTCTTCGTGAAGGCAAGGAACCGAACCAGGGCGTGGCCTACCTGGATGACGGCACAATGGTCGTGGTGGATGGCGCGCGCCGGATGATCAACAAGAGCGTCGATGCGATTGTGACCTCCGTCCATCAGACTATCGCAGGCAAAATGATCTTTGGTCGCCTGGAAGAACGCGCGGAACAACCGGCGCCCGCGTTGCGGCAAGCGGGCGGCGCAGGTAGTGGCGACGGCGATGACGGCGTGCGTTCCGAGGTAACCAGCCGGATGGCAACATCCGCTCGTCTTCCGGAGCAGGACGCCATAGGCTGCCAAGCCCGCCCCGTCTTTCCAGGGCCCGATGCGGAGTAGTGAGCACATCGGAGCACACCTGGCATTTCCTAGAGCTATCTGTTGAAGTGGGGGCCGGTGGCCTCCGGAGAGCGCGTCATGCCTGTCGACCTCGCCCCGTGCCCCCGCTTGAGGTACACTCTGAACTTTGCGAGTCCGCGCCTTGAAGCGTCTGGGCGGAACCGCTCCGAACATGAGCCGAATCGCTGCCATTCTTCCCGCGGCCGGTCTGGGAACACGCATGGGCGCGGAAACGCCCAAGCAGTTTCTGGAGCTGGACGGAACGCCGATCGTCATCCTCAGCCTGCGGCGAATCGCTGCGTGCCCGCAGGTTACGGACATCATTGTGGCGACGCGGGCGGATGAAGTAGCGCGTCTCAGAGAGCGGATCGCGGGGGAAAAATTCAAACAGCCGGTACGCGTCGTAAAGGGTGGCGATTCACGGCAGGATTCAGTGGCTGCGGCGCTGCGCGAGGTGGCCAACGATACGGAGATCGTGCTGGTGCACGACGCCGTACGGCCCTTCGTGACAGCGCAGCAGATTGCACGCGTGATCGAAGAGGCGCGACGGTGCGAGGCGGCGATTCTGGGTATCCCGGCGATGGATACAGTCAAGGAAGTAAAGCGAGCCAGTTTGCCGGAGGACGTGGCGCTGATTATGGGTACGATGCCGCGCGAGCGCGTCGTGCTGGCGCAGACGCCGCAAGGGTTTTCCACAAAACTTCTGAAGGAGGCATTTGCGCGAGCGGAGGCCGATGGAGTGAGTGCCTCGGATGAAGCGGGGCTCGTCGAGCGCATCGGGCACGATGTGCACGTCGTGCTGGGTTCCGAGCGGAATATGAAAATCACCAAGCCCGCGGATATGGAATTGGCCCGCTTCTACCTCGAAGGCGAGCGCCAGAAGGCATGAGCACGCGCTGCGGAATCGGCTATGACCTGCATCGCTTGGAGGAGGGCCGCAAACTCATTGTCGGCGGGATTGAACTGCCTTTTGACAAGGGACCAGTAGGACATTCGGATGGCGACGTGCTGGCGCACGCGCTGTGCGATGCGTTGCTAGGCGCCGCGGGGCTTGGCGATATCGGCACCCATTTTCCGGACACCGATCCAAAGTGGAAGGG
>MNIJ01000189.1 GCA_001919715.1 Acidobacteria bacterium 13_1_20CM_58_21 | reverse complement strand
TTGAACAACGCGACATCAAACCGGGGGTGATCTATGGATATCTTTTTGCCTTGGGCATCGCTGTGGTGGCCTCCTTGATCGTTTGTGTTTTTATTCTGCGCCTTACGACCACTCATACGGTTTCGACCGATGTGCCTCCGCCACCATCGCGCGAGACTCATCAAAGGGAATTGCCGCCGGAGCCGCGGCTCCAGGGTTTTGGTTTCCCCGGGCAGGAAGCCGATCCGCAGGCCGATCTGCGCAAAAAGATCCGAGCCGACTCCGAGGCCAATGAAAAACTGGAGTGGATCGATCGATCCAGCGGCATCGTACATATTCCCGTCAAGGAGGCCATGAAAATCATTGCCGAAAAGGGTTTGTCTCCCGCCCCTGCCGTGCCGGTGGAGAAAAAGAAATAACGCCATGAAAGAAGTTCGCCATATCGTCGGAATTGTCGCGCTCTTGCTGGCGCCGGGGATGCTGCGCGCGCAGGCAGTTCCCGGCAGCGCCGGCCCTGCTGCTTCGGCCATGCCCGCGGCTTTGCAAGACGTCGGATTTTCGCCGCCGCTCAACGGGCCGATGCCGCTGGAGCTCTTCTTCCGCGACGAGACCGGCCGCAGCGTTCGACTCCGTGAGTATTTCGGGCAAAAGCCCGTAGTTCTCGCCTTCGTTTATTACCGCTGCCCGATGCTCTGCGATCAGGTGGCACAGGGTGTCGTCGGCGTGCTGCGCATGCTCTCCTTCAATCCCGGCCGCGACTACGAAGTTGTTTTCATCAGCTTCGATTCCCGCGAGACGCCGGAGATGGCCGCCGAGAAGAAAAAGAAAGCGCTGGCTCATTTCCGCCGCCCCGAAGCCGATTCCGGCTGGCATTTCCTCACCGGTTCGAGAGAATCCGTGGAGGCCGCGACGAAAGCCGCGAATTTCCGTTTCTCCTTCGATGCCAAGAACAATCTCTTCGCTCACGCTAGCGGCGTTTTGCTGCTCACCCCGGACGGCCGCATCTCCCGTTATTTCTACGGTGTCGAGTATCCCGGCCGCGACATGCGCCTCGGACTCGTGGATGCCTCCGCTGGAAAAATCGGCACGCCCATGGATCACGTTTTGCTCTTTTGCTATCACTACGACCCGACGGCCGCGACCTACAGCGCGTCGATTCTGAGGATCATCCGTCTGGCCGGCGTGCTCACGATTCTCTGCCTGGTGGGAGGAATTCTGATTTCCCGCCGCCGCGAAACGCAGGCCGCGGCCCGGAATTTGAGCCGGCCGCTTGCCGGTGGCCCGGAACGAGGAGCTCACTAAACCGTGCAGTCGCAATTGCCAATCTATCCGGAGCAAGCGTCCAACTTCGCGCCGCAAGTGGACGCGCTGATGCTTTTCATCAGCGGTATCTGCGTGTTTTTTGCGGCCGCCGTCACCGTCGCGATCGTGGTTTTCTTTTTCAAGTATCGCCGCAAGACCCCGGATGCCGTCGGCATTACCATCGAGGAAGACGCGCGGCTCGAGGCGCTATGGATGATCGTTCCCCTGATTCTGTCCATGGCCATGTTCGGCTGGGGCGCGGTCGTGTACGTGGACTATCGCAACGTGCCGCAGGATACGCTCGATATTTACGTGATCGGCAAGCAGTGGATGTGGAAGGCACAGCAGCCCAACGGGTTGAAGGAAATCAATGAATGTCACGTTCCCGTGGGCCGCAACATTCGTCTGATCCTCTCCAGCGAAGACGTCATCCACGATTTCTTCGTTCCCGCCTTCCGCGTGAAGATGGACGTCGTTCCCGGGCACTACAACACGATGTGGTTCCGCCCCACCAAGCCCGGCCGCTATCACTTTTTTTGCTCGCAGTACTGTGGCACCAACCACGCGCTGATGGGCGGATGGGTTACCGTCATGGAGCCGTCGGATTACGCGGCCTGGCTTTCCGGCTCAGCGGCCGGGAACGTCAATCCGGTCGTGACCGGTGAAAAACTTTTTGCCGAAAAGGCTTGCAGCACTTGTCATGTCGCCAATGGCACGGGACGTTCTCCCTCGTTGAATGGCGTGTATGGCGCCCAGGTTCTCCTAGCCGATGGCTCCATCGTCATCGCCGACGAAGCCTATATCCGCGAATCGATTCTTCAACCAAACGCAAAAATTGTGGCCGGGTATCAGCCGTTGATGCCTACCTTCCAGGGACAGTTGACGGAGGAGCAGGTTTTCGCTCTCATCGCCTATATCAAGTCCCTGCAGTCGCAGCCGGTACCGGCGACGGGCGCCGGGATTGCGCCGCCCACGGGGAAGAGATAAGTCATGAGCAACACGCCGCCAACTTTAGTCCGCGAATTGCCGCACAAGCATTATTTGAACGCCACCTACGGCGCCGGGCTCCGTTCGTGGCTGCTGACCACCGATCACAAACGCATTGCCTTGCTTTATCTGGCCTCCGTCACAGTTTTCTTTTTCATTGGCGGCGTCCTGGCCACCATGATTCGCATCCATCTCTTGACTCCCGGCGGAGCGCTGGTCACACCGGAAACTTACAACAAGCTCTTCACCATGCACGGCGTGGCGATGATTTTCTTCTTCTTGATCCCCTCGATCCCCGCGGTCTTCGGGAATTTCCTGATTCCCCTGATGATCGGCGCGAAGGATCTGGCCTTCCCGAAGATCAATCTGCTGAGCTGGTACATCTACGTCATCGGAGGATGCTTCGTTCTGTATTCCTTCGGCACGGGCGGATTGGACACTGGCTGGACGTTCTACACGCCGCTCAGCAGTGTGTATTCGAATTCCGCGGTTACCCCGGCGGTCCTGGGTATCTTCATCAACGGATTCTCATCGATTCTCACCGGCCTCAACTTCATCGTGACCATCCACACCATGCGCGCTCCGGGGATGACCTGGTTCCGTATGCCGCTCTTTGTTTGGGCCCATTACGCCACCAGCCTGGTGATGATTCTGGGTACGCCCGTGGTGGCCATCACACTGCTGCTTGCTGGCCTCGAGCGCATGTTTCACTTGGGCTTTTTCAATCCCGCGCTCGGCGGTGACCCGATTCTCTTCCAGCACCTTTTCTGGTTCTATTCGCACCCCGCCGTGTACATCATGATTCTTCCGGCCATGGGCGTGATCAGCGAGATCATTCCGACATTTGCCCGCAAGCCCATCTTCGGTTATGCCTTCATCGCGGGATCAAGCATCGCCATCGCGGTCATCGGTTTCCTGGTTTGGGCTCACCACATGTTTGTTACCGGCGAGTCCACCTACGCCGCACTCACCTTTTCGTTCCTCAGCTACCTGGTGGCCATCCCTTCGGCGGTAAAAGTTTTTAACTGGACTTCGACGCTGTACAAAGGCTCCATCTCCTGGGACCCGCCGATGATCTATGCGCTCGGCTTTATTGGTTTGTTCGTGATCGGCGGCCTCACTGGGCTATTCCTCGCGTGCCTCGGTCTGGACATCCACATTCACGACACCTACTTCGTCGTCGCTCACTTCCACTACATTATGGTTGGCGGCGCGGTCATGGGTTACGTGGGGGGCTTGCACTTCTGGTGGCCGAAGATTACCGGCAGGCTCTATCCGAGGTCCTTGTCGCGATTCGCCGCCGTGGTTCTCTTCATCGGCTTCAATCTGACTTTCTTTCCGCAGTTTATTCTTGGCTACCTCGGCATGCCCCGGCGCTATCACACCTATCCGCCGGAATTTCAGGTGCTCAACGTGCTTTCGACCGCAGGCGCCTCGATTCTTGCGCTGGGCTACCTGCTACCCATGAGTTACCTGACTTGGTCCATGCGTTATGGCCGAGTCGCCGGACCGAATCCCTGGCCCGCCACCGGCCTGGAGTGGAAAACGGATTCACCGCCGCTCACGGAAAATTTTGAAGTCACACCGGTAGTAACCTGGGAGCCCTACGACTTTAAGAACCGGCCCGATCTCGGCCTGGGAACAGGCACACCGTCGCCCGCCCCGGCTCATGGAGACGACTAGTGGGTGGTGTTGATTGGTAGGGACGGACTTCCATCTGTCCTGTTGTGGCCGAGGCCAGGCCATAGATTGATTTAGGGAGAGGAGTACCGCGTGCACCGCACCGGACAGCTGTACGGACATTTTGAAACACTCGAGCAGCAGAAGGAATCCGCCGCGCTGGGCATGTGGGTTTTTCTGGTCACCGAGGTGCTGTTCTTCGGCGGCCTGTTCCTCGCCTACACCGTCAATCGCGGTGCGTTCAGCACGGCCTTCGGCGCCGGAAGCAACACTCTGGATATCAAGCTCGGCGGCTTTAACACCGTCGTGCTGATCATGAGCAGCTTGACCATGGCCATGGCGGTGTGGTCCGCGCAGGTGGGGAAGAAAAAACTGGTCAGCATCTTTTTGATCGCCACGCTGGGCCTCGGCACCGTCTTTCTCGGCGTCAAGGTGATCGAATACAAGCAGAAGTTCGACCACCATCTCATTCCCGGCCAGGGTTTCGATATGCGCTACCGTTCTGAACATCCCAGGGCCACGGATGACCCTAAGGAAATTGCCATAGAGAAAGAAGAAGTAGAAAAGACCTTCGCCGTTGATCAGGATACCAACGCCCATGGCCAGCTTTATTTCTCGCTGTATTTCGCCATGACCGGGCTGCATGCGCTGCACATGATCGTGGGCGCAGGGCTCCTCGTCTGGCTCATCAAGGCATCATTTGCGGGCCGTTTCACCCCGCAGTACAACACGCCCGTAGAAATCGTGGGCCTTTACTGGCACTTTGTCGATATTGTGTGGATCTATTTGTTCCCGTTGTTATATCTGATTGATAGGCACCGGTAGGAGAGTTTCTCTGGAGAGTCGCGCGTGACCGAGCACATTGTTTCGCCGAAGATTTACTTGGCCATCTTTGCGACGCTGATGGCCGGCACCGGCATCACCGTTTGGGCGGCATTTCAGAACTTTGGGAAATTCAATATTGTCATCGCGCTGGCCATCGCCACGATCAAGGCCACGCTCGTTGTTCTCTACTTCATGCACGCCCGCTATAGTCCCAAACGCACTCAGCTGGTCATCGTCTGTTCGGTTTTTTGGCTCGCCATCATGCTCTCGCTCACGCTCGCTGACTACAACACGCGTCGGCACGAGGGCCGTTTGGCATCCGCCACAACCTGCTATCGGGCCTAATCCCTTGGCGATTGCTGCTCCGGATAGCCTACACTGACCGACACGCTCTTGGTGTTACGCCAGCATTCCCGGCGGCATTCCAGCTTCAATAGAACGGTGATGCTGCCAGTGACCATTCTGCCAGAGTTGTCTTCGCCGCTGAACGTGCCTGACATGCCCGTGCCACTCCCTGCACACTTCAAGGGCAGCGCCAGCGATTCCGCCGAGGCATCCGCGAGGAAGTAACTTAGTTCAATCATGGACCCGTTGATGCACGTGACGCCCTCCGACCAGTGCGTGGCGGGCTTGTCGTATAGCGCGGTCACGTCGATTGCCGTGCCGTGAATTGCATTGCCGCGCTCGTCCAGCGCGGTGACGGTCGCGAGCAACGAATGATCGCTGCCGATCTCGGGGCCTGTTCCGGTCCAGTTGAGCGGGAAGGTGTCGCCGGGAGCCTGCGCTTTGGCTGGAACGAGTGCCAGGGTAACGAGAGCTAGGGTCGTAACCAGGGAGAGCTTTTTCATGACTTCTCCTTTGCGGATCGATCTAGGCTCAGGATGCCATCAAACACGGAGGGCGGGGCGTCTCTATTGATCAAACCACGCCAAAAAGTTGATAATGGATTCGGCACCGGGAACGCCGTTTCCCATCATTTCTGGCCCTCGGAGTTCAAATCCTAACTTCGAGCGGGCACACTTTCGTAATTTCTTCGGTTTCAGATTGTGGAGGGAAGCTTGCAACAACCGTAGGCGAACCATGCGGAGTCACCTGTCGGCGAGAAATAAAAAGGGGGGAGTAGCGAACCGGCCCAGCCCTCAATCCCCTAAAGGGATCCTCGGTTCGCCTCCCCCACAGACTTTCGAATTGCAAGCTCCAGGCCAATTCTAACATCTTTCTTTTCAATGAACTGCCGAACGAATTCCAAGTAAAAAAGCTCTACCGCCCGCGAAAATTTACCTGCCTTTGGAGACCTCGAAGGCCAAAGGCCCTGTTGCCATCCATCTGCTGCCCGTATGAACTGGGATTTGCTGGATATATCAGGCATTCGAACAGTCTCGGCTAGGCCTTTTAGGGTGTTTCGGGCGCTATCGTTAGCACTCGCCGGTATGCCCGGCGCATTTTGATGAGCAGATCGCCGAGCAATTCCCGTCGAGGCCGAACCGCCGAGCGTTACCCGTCCGAGCCCTAGGGTCCGGGGTTCGCCGGAGAGATAAAACATCTCCATGATCCGCCGCCATTCCTAGCAAGCGCAGCGCGTTATAGGTTCGGAAACGCCAGCCATCCCCGGCTTCTTCAGCCCTGGATAGCCACTTGTTCGGCATCTCCTCAATTCTGGAGAGAAAGCCTGTGCACTTCCTGAAGATTTCCCATGCGCGCGGCCCCCCAGCACGGCCGCCCAATCGGAAATCGGGGCACTCCCGGGTCCGCAACCAGGCGTTCGGCTGTTGTACAGAGCGCAGCGAGCGCGAAACGCATCGTTGATCTGGAACGAGGGAGGTGCCGTCGATGTTAGGGCCCAGGGTCAATCAGGGAGCGGTATTCATTCCCTCCGTTGGTTGGGAGCGGCGAAATGGCACACTGGCGTGCGGCAACCTTGTCGGGTAAACGTGCACAGAGTAGACTTTTCGCCTGCGTTTGCTCGGGAGGTGTGGCATGGCCCGTATCGTTCGCGGCGGTCTGATTCAGGCTCAATGTGAATGGTCCCCGGAAAAGTATTCTCTGCCGGACATCAAGAAAAAAATGATTGCCAAGCACGAACGCCTGATTGCCGACGCGGCCAAGAAGAGCGTGCAGATTCTCGGCCTCCAGGAGCTGTTCTATGGCCCCTATTTTTGCGCCGAGCAGCAGACCCGCTGGTACGAACTGACCGAACGTGTGCCGAACGGTCCCACCGTGTCGCTCATGCAGAAGCTGGCGAAGAAGCACCAGATGGTGCTGGTCGTGCCGGTTTACGAGGTGGAGATGACCGGCGTGTACTTCAACACCGCCGCGGTGATCGACGCCGATGGCCGCTACCTCGGCAAATACCGCAAACACCACATTCCTCATTGCCATCCGGGCTTTTGGGAAAAATTTTACTTCACACCGGGAAACGCGGGCTATCCCGTCTTCGAGACTCGTTATGCCCACGTCGGCGTGTACATCTGCTACGACCGGCACTTCCCGGAAGGCGCGAGAATCCTCGGACTCAACGGCGCGGAAATCGTCTACAACCCTTCGGCCACTGTCGCTGGCCTCTCGGAATATCTTTGGGAACTCGAACAGCCTGCCCACGCCGTCGCCAATGCCTATTTTGTCGCGGCCATCAACCGCGTCGGCACCGAGCACCCCTGGAAGATCGGCGAATTCTACGGCAAGAGCTATTTCTGCGACCCGCGCGGGAAAATCGTGAAGCAGGCCAGCCGCGACAAAGATGAATTGCTGGTCGCGGAACTCAATCTCGATGAAATTCAAAAAGTCCGCGATACTTGGCAGTTCTATCGCGACCGCCGGCCGGAATCTTACGGAGAGATCACCCGTACCCGTGCGGCCGAGAGCTCCGAGGCGGCAAACTGAGTTGCGCACGGCCGCAGCTACCGAGGCATTCCTCGGTTGGTGGCCGGACGCGGGGTCAACCTTCACGATGAGTGAAACGAGTACGCTTCGCGCGCAAACCATCGAGAGCAGTTCGCTCTACAACCGAGACCTCGCTCCGGTCCCGCGCGAGCGCCGTACCTGGCGCACCTACAACTACGCCGCGCTGTGGATCTCCATGAGCGTCAATATCCCCACCTACATGCTCGCGAGCGGCATGACCGCCGGCGGCATGAATTGGAAACAGGCGCTCTTCACCGTATTTCTTGGCAACGTGCTGGTGCTGATTCCCATGCTGTTAAACGCGCATGCCGGTGCGCAATACGGGATCCCGTTCCCGGTTTTTGCGCGCGCCTCATTCGGTGTCGTGGGCGCCAATGTTCCTGCCATTCTGCGCGCCCTAGTGGCCTGCGGCTGGTTCGGCATTCAGACGTGGATCGGCGGCGAGGCCATCAACGCCATGATCGTGGCCCTGGCTCCCGGTTGGGCGAATCTTCATTCTGGCACGGCACTCTGCTTTTTCTTTTTCTGGCTTCTGAATGTGCTGGTGATTCTGCGCGGCATTGAAACCATTCGCTTTCTGCAGGGCATTTCCGCACCGTTCTTGCTGCTCATCGGACTTGCCCTTCTCCTGTGGGCACGCACGAAAGCGGGCGGCTTCGGCCCCATGCTCGGGAAGCCCTCGAAATTTCAAAGCTTCGGAGAGTTCTTCCGTTTCTTCATTCCTTCGCTCACCGGCGTGGTCGGATTCTGGGCCACGGTGTCGCTGAACATTCCGGATTTCACGCGTTACGCCCGCAGCCAGCGCGATCAAATCGTCGGCCAGGCCCTCGGCCTCCCCGCAACGATGACCTTCTACTCCTTTATCGGCATCGCGGTAACTTCCGCCACCATGATTATTTTTGGCCAGGCCCTCTGGGATCCGGTTGCGGTTCTCGCGCGCCTCGGCAATCCCTGGGCGGTGGTCCTGGCCATGATTGCTTTGCTCATAGCCACTCTTAACGTCAACGTCGCTGCCAACGTGGTTTCTCCCGCCAACGATTTCTCGAATCTTTCGCCGCGCCGCATCAGTTTCCGCGCCGGCGGTCTGATCACCTGCGCCATGGGCATCATCATGCAGCCCTGGAAACTGATGGCGGACTACGGGAGCTACATTTTCGGCTGGCTGGTCGGCTACTCCGGTTTTCTCGGCCCCATCGCCGGCGTGCTCATTTGCGACTACTTCGTCTTCCGCAAGAAGCTTCTCGTTGTCGAGGACCTTTATCGGCGGAAGGGCCGCTACGAATATGCGCGCGGGTTCAATTGGACGGCCGTCGCGGCTCTGGCGGCGGGCGCCGGAGTCGCTTTTGTCGGCCTGGTGGTTCCTCCGCTCCGTGTGCTCTACGACTACGCGTGGTTCGTGGGCTTCCTGGTAAGCTTTCTGGTCTACTTCTTCTTGATCGATCGGCTTGACGCGGTCGCTCAGCCAGCCGACTGAGGAGGGTCATTTTCCATGGACTTCGGCATTACCATCAAGCCGGACATCTCGATAGCCCGCATCTTGAGCCTCACTCGCCAGGCCGAAACCTGCGGTTTTTCCTTCGGCTGGATCTTCGATTCCCACGTCATCTGGAAAGAGCCCTTTCCGCTCCTCACGCTCATGGCTGCCAACACCGACAAAATGTGCCTGGGCACTTGCGTCACGAACCCCGCCGTGCGCGACGTCACCGTTTCTGCCAGCTTATTCGCCACCCTCAACCTGGCTTCTGGTGGGCGCATGGAACTCGGCATCGGCCGCGGCGACAGCTCCCGTCGCGTGCTGGGCAAGAAGCCCACCACACTGGAAACCCTCGAAGAATTTGTCCGCATCTTCCGCAACCTGAACGCCGGCAAAACCGTCGATCTCGACGGCGTCCCCACGAAATTACCCTGGGCCACTGGCCAAGTTCCCCGCGTGTGGGTCGCCGGCTACGGCCCGAAGGCCCTGCGCACCGCCGGCCGCATCGGCGACGGCGTAATTCTCCAGTTTGCGGACCCCCATCTCATCGACTGGTGCCTTGGCTTCGTACGCCAAGGCGCAAAAGAGGCTGGCCGCGAGTTCAGCAAGATCGAAGTCATGGCCGCTGCGCCCGTCTGGGCTTCCCAGGATCTGAAAGCCGCCCGCGAGCACGTCCGCTGGTTTCCCGCCCTGGTTTCCAATCACGTGATGGACCTCATTTCCAAATACAATCCCGAAGAGCTTCCCCCCGCACTAACCTCCTTCGTAAAAGACCGCGGCAAATACGACTATCTGCACCACTGCGAAGTCGGCAGCGACAACGCCGATTTCGTCAGCGACGAAGTGGTCGACCGCTTCTGCCTTATCGGCCCCGTAGCGGAGCATCGCAAGAAACTCGAGCGCCTACGTTCCGTGGGGGTCTCCCAATTCAACATCTACCTGATGTCCGGCGAGGAAGAGAAAACGCTGGAAGTATACCAGCGCGAAATTCTGCCTCACTACAAGCGCTGACATGGCCGGCGCCCATTCGAGCGTTCAGACGCACGTCCTCGCAGAGTCTTTAGAATCCGCGGCGTTCGTTCTGCAGAACTTGAATTCCTTTAGAGTGAAGGCCTATGAAAAACATGGGCCGGGGGTCTCCCGGTGGCAGTTCCCGCGCCACCCAGTTCGGCGCAAAATCAAAAACGATTGCTAAGGAGCGCAAATGCGTTTTGACACTGTAATCCGCAACGGCACGGTGGTTACCGCGACGGATACTTGCGTCGCCGATGTGGGCATCCACGGCGACAAAGTCACCGCCATCGCCGCGCAACTCCCCGCGGAAAATGCCACCCTCATCCGAGACGCCTCCGGCTGCCTGATCATCCCCGGCGGGATCGATGTCCACACGCACCTGGACATGCCCTTCGGCGGCACCACCAGCGCCGATGATTTCCAGACGGGCACAATCGCCGCCGCCTTCGGCGGCACCACCACGCTCATCGACTTCGCCATCCAATACAAAGGCCAAACCCTCCGCCAGGCTTTCGACACCTGGATGAAGAAAGCCCATGACAAAGCCGTCACCGACTACGCCTTCCACTGCATCATCACCGATCTTGGCTCCGCGCAGCTCGAGGAAATGGGCCAGCTCATCCGCGAAGGCGTCACCAGCTTCAAGCTCTTCATGGCCTACCCCGGTGTCTTCATGCTCGATGATGCGACCATCTTCAGGGCCATGCGGCAGGCGGCGAAACACAACGGCCTCGTCTGTATGCACGCGGAAAATGGCGGCGCCATCGACGTCATCGTCCAGCAGGCACTCGCCGAAGGGAAACGCGCCCCGAAATATCACGCCCTCACTCGCCCCACCACTGCCGAGGCCGAAGCCACTTCCCGCGCCATCGCCCTCGCTGAAATGGCTGGCGCGCCCGTTTACATCGTTCATCTCTCCTGCAACGAAGCGCTCGAAAAAGTCCGCGAAGCGCGCGACCGCGGCCTACCGGCCTACGCAGAGACTTGTCCGCAATATTTGTATCTCTCGCTGGAAAACATGGACGCCCCCGGCTTTGAAGGCGCGAAATATGTTTTCACTCCGCCGCTCCGCGAAAAGTGGCACCAGGAAAAGCTCTGGCAGGGCCTTGCCAAAGACACGCTGCAGGTGGTCTCCACCGACCACTGCCCCTTCTGCTTCAAGGAGCAAAAAGAGCTCGGCAAGGACGACTTCACCAAAATTCCCAATGGCGGCCCGGGCATCGAGCACCGCTTAAGTCTGGTTTATACCGGGGGAGTCCATGGCAAACACTTTTCGCCGAATCGTTTTGTCCAGCTGGTCTCCACCGCGCCCGCAAAGCTCTTCGGCCTTTATCCGCGCAAAGGCACCATCGCCGTCGGCTCCGACGCCGATCTGGTCATCTTCGATCCCCATCACGAAGAAGTCATCAGCGCGAAAACCCATCACATGCGCGTGGACTATTCCATGTTCGAAGGCATCCGGACCAAAGGCGCGGCCAGAACCGTCTTCTCCCGCGGCCGGGCGGTCATCGACGCCGGCCAATTCGTCGGCCGCCCCGGCGCTGGCCAATTCCTCCGCCGCCAAACCTACGCGGGCTTGTAGCGGAGATAGAGAATGTTCCGAGCGACGATCGTGCCGCGCACGCCGACCGTCCGACAGTGGAGGCCGCCAAAGCTGCGATTGCGGCAAGCGAAAGCAGAAATCACAGTTTTTTCAAAGACAGGGAACCACAGCGGCAAGATAGAAGCCACGACCAGAGTGGCTGTCGGAAATTGCCCTATCGCCATCCGTGCCATGCGTTGTTCGTGGCGGCGATTTCCGGCATCGTATGCTAGTGAGGAACTAAACAATTCAGCGGGCTTTGCCGGCTAAGCCGAGGGGTGTGACGACATGAAATTTCTGAACTGGTCTGAGAATCTGCTGCAGGACATCCGTTTTGCGAGCCGCACGCTGCGGCGCAGCCCGGGCTTCATGACGACAGGTATGCTGGCGCTGGCGCTCGGCATCGGCGCCAATACGGCCATCTTTACAGTGGTCAACACCGTACTTCTGCAGCCGCTGGCTTATCCGGAGCCCGACCGGTTGGTCCAACTCGAGTTGAGCTCGCCGCAGGGAAATGGAAACGTTACCTCCATTCCGAAGTTCAACGTTTGGCGAGAACAGACGCAGGCGTTTCAGGATGTGGCCGCGTACGATTTTGGCGGGCCGGGCGTAAATCTGACCGGTGGCGACCGCCCGGAACAACTGAAGGGCATCCGTGTTTCCGCCGGTTTTTTCCCGGTATTTGGGGCCAGGTTGGCGGCGGGCCGGACATTTTCCACGGAGGAGGATCGTCCCGGAGGGCCCGCCTTAGTAGTGGTCTCCGGCGGTTTGTGGCGGCGGCGATTCGGCGCCGACCCGAATTTGGTGGGAAAGAGCATTGCGATGGGCGACGAACCGTATACCGTAACTGGCATTCTGGATCCGTCGTTCGCGTCGGATCCGCCTGCGGACGTCTATGTTCCACTGCGTGCAGATCCAAATAGCAGCGACCAGGCGCACTATCTGCGCGCCACGGCACGTTTGAAGCCCGGCGTGACCTTGGATCAGGCGAAAGCGGCAATGATGCGGGCCGCCGAGGAATATAAACGGAGGTTTCCCGGTGCGCTGGGGCCGCAGGAAGGTTTTACGGCGGAGCCGCTGAGGGACACGGTTGTTGGCGACGTGAGGAAATCGCTGTTGGTGCTGGTCGGTGCGGTTGGTTTTGTGCTGCTGATCGCTTGCGCCAATGTGGCCAGCCTGCTGCTCGCGCGAGCGACGATACGCAAGCGCGAGATCGCCATTCGCGCGGCGATCGGGGCCGGGCGATGGCGCCTGATTCAGCAGTTGCTGACCGAAAGCGTGTTGCTGTCATTGTCGGGAGGCGTGCTCGGTCTCGTGCTTGGCTATCTGGGGGTGCGTGCGCTGCTGGGAATCAACTCTGGAAACATCCCGCGAATCGGCGAGCGCGGATCTGCGGTTATGCTGGATTGGCGTGTCCTTGTCTTTACGCTTATCGCTTCCGTGCTAACCGGAATCCTGTTTGGGCTTATACCGGCGTTCAACATATCGCGCACCGACATCAACGAAACTCTCAAGGAAAGCGGCCAGCGCTCCGGAGGTGGGCTGCGGCAGAACAAGGCGCGGTCGATTTTGGTGGTCAGCGAAGTGGCTTTGGCACTGGTATTGTTGATGGGCGCGGGGCTGCTGATACGTACCTTCCTGGCGTTGCGGGGCGTTAATCCGGGCTTCGATACGCACAATGTGATGACGATGGAGATGTCGCTGACCGGCACGCGATTCGAGACCACCGCTGCCGTTGACCAGCTCGTGCGTGATGCGGAACGCCGCGTGGCAAGCCTGCCAGGAGTCGCTTCCATCGCCTCGACCTGTTGCCTTCCTCTGGAGGGAGGATTTGGGTTGCCGTTCACAATTGAAGGGTGGCCGCTGGCGAATGGGCCGTTTCACGGAGGAGGGAGTTGGCGAACCGTTTCACCGCGCTATTTCGAGGTGTTCCGGATTCCGCTGCTTCGCGGGAGGATGTTCACGGACCGCGACGACGGCGGAGCCGCTCCGGTAGTTTTGATCAACGAGGGCTTGGCCAAACAGTTCTGGCAAAACAGCGATCCGGTGGGACAGCGCATCACCATCGGCAAGGGAGTTGGACCCGAATTCGAAGAGCCACCTCGCGAGATCATCGGCATCGTTGGCGATGTGCGGGACCAAGGGCTGAACAGCAACCCTGACCCGATCATGTACATTCCAGTAGCACAGGTGAAGAACGGAGTGACCGCGCTGAACAATCGGATCATTCCGATCACTTGGGTAGTTCGCACCGATGTGGAACCCTTTTCGCTTAGCAAAGAGATTCAGGAGCAGCTTCGGACGGCGAGCCGGGGATTGCCGGTAGCGCATGTCCGCTCGATGGAACAAGTCAGGGGGGAATCTACATCGCGCACCGATTTCAATTTGATGCTGCTGGCCATTTTCGCCGGTGTAGCCCTGCTGCTGGCGGCGATCGGGATCTACGGGCTGATTGCGTACTCGGTGCAACAGCGGACACAGGAGATCGGGATTCGCATGGCCCTGGGCGCGAGCCGGCAGGACGTGCGGAGGATGGTAGTCAGACAGGGAATGATGCTCGCTTTGTCTGGAGTGTTGCTGGGCGCCGCGGCAGCGATCGGACTCACGCGGTTGATGGCCAGCCTGCTCTACGGAGTAAAGGCGCAGGATCCGGTGACACTGGTTTCGGCAGCGGCGGCGCTTGCCGGTGTCGCTCTAATGGCGACTTACGTTCCCGCTTTCAGAGCTTCTCGAGTTGATCCAATCGTTTCGCTGCGGTACGAATAAAGCTAGGTGCGTTTCGGCATATGATATCGCTTCTATCTTTCTTGCACTGGGCGAAGAGGATAGCTGCTTTCGAATGCCCGAACGGGTACACGAAGAGCACGCCTATCAGCTAGAAAATTGATTTTCGATCCAGAGCGCGCGGAAGTCGGGCTAGCAGAAGGACCAAACTTCATCACGTTTGGACCCGCTAGCAGGGTAGATTTGCCGATGAAATCTTTAGGGTATTCCCCTATAGCATGCGGAAATTCAGATATTCACTTCCAATGCCAATTCAGCAGTAAAGCGGATGATTACACGGGCGAAGTCTGGGGCAGTTTTAAGTTGAGGCTGATACAGGGACTATTGCTCCGTAGCCTACTACCGTATGGCCATCTCATTCACATCCCGCTTACTGCTAGTTTTCCTTTTGCTTCATTCTTTGCTTTCTTTTTCGAGATGCTCCCATAGTGCCACAGCCGCTACTCGCAGGGGATGCTCTAGGAGTGGAATTCAAACGGACCCCCGAGGGAGGGGCTTTATTTTGGCTTTATTTTGGGTTCTTGACCCACTTCTTTCCCTCCTGCTATTGTGAAGGGTTATTTTGGACTCAGTGTCCCCGCTGAGCGCCAGAGCTCCTGTGGAGGGAGCGTTTTCGTCTCATGGGACTGACCAAACTGGTAATCCGGGGCGCGCGCCAGCACAACCTCAAAAACATCAGCGTCGAAATTCCCCGGAACTCCCTTACCGTCATCACCGGCCTCTCCGGTTCGGGCAAATCTTCTCTGGCCTTCGACACCATCTACGCCGAAGGCCAGCGCCGTTACGTGGAGTCTCTCTCCGCCTACGCGCGCCAGTTTCTCGATCAGATGGAACGCCCCGAAGTCGACGTGATCGAAGGCCTTTCTCCCTCGATCGCCATCGAGCAGAAAACCACCACGCGCTCCCCGCGCTCCACCGTCGGCACCATCACGGAGATTTACGACTACCTCCGGGTGATCTATGCCACCGTGGGCGTCCCGCATTGTCCGAACTGCGGTTTACCGATCACCCGCCAGTCCAGCGAGCAGATCGTGCAATCCATCCTGCACGGTGAAATCTGCAAGCCCGATGACCGCATCATGATCCTTGCGCCCATCGTCCGCGGCCGTAAGGGCGCTTTTCGCAAGGAACTCGAAAAATTCGCACAGGACGGCTACGTCCGCGTGCGCATCAACGGTGAGCTGTTCCCGCTCGACAATCTCCCGGTCATCGACAAACGCAAGAACCACACGATCGAAATGGTCATCGACCGCCTGCTCGTCAAGCCGGGCATCTCCGCGCGCCTCGAGCAGTCCATCGCCACCGCGCTCAAATTGGCCAGCGGGCTGGTAACCGTGGCTATCGTAGGTGGTAAGGAGCATACTTTTTCGGAAAAGCTCGCCTGTCCCGATTGCGGCATCTCCGTTCCGCAACTGGAGCCGCGCTCCTTCAGCTTCAATTCACCTTACGGCGCTTGCCCCGCCTGCAATGGTCTCGGCTCGAAGTACGATTTCGATCCTTCCCGGATCATCAATGATCGGAGCCGCCCGCTCTTCGATGGCGGCCTTGGCCCAGGTTCCAGCTCCGCGATTCTCAAACGCACCCTCGAACTTGGCGCTTACGCCCACGGCTTCGATCTTGAAACACCGTTCGACAAATTTCCGGCGCGCATCCAAAACATGCTTCTATACGGCTATCCGCCATCAAACCGCAGCGCCGCGGAAGAAAATGGTTCAGCGAAGAAGCCCAAAGGCGAAAAAGGTTTCCGCTTTCCGGGCGTTCTGAAATTTCTAGAACGAAATTTTGAGGAATCCGGCTCCGACACCTACCGCGAGTGGATGACGCAATATATGTCCGCCACGCTCTGCAGCGTCTGCCACGGTAAGCGCCTGCGTCCGGAATCGCTCGCCGTCAAGCTCGCCGGCTGGTCCGTGGCCGACTTCACTGCGCTGTCACTCAGCGCCGCGCGACCGGCCGTTGACAAAATTCTCACGCAACTCACCGAGCGCCAAAAAGAAATCGCCGCGCGCCCGCTTGAAGAAGTCTCCGAGCGCATCGATTTCCTGCTGGCCGTCGGTCTGGGCTATCTCAGCCTGGACCGCTCCGCCGCCACGCTTTCCGGCGGCGAAGCTCAGCGCATCCGCCTGGCCACGCAAATCGGCTCACGCCTTCGCGGCGTTCTCTATGTTCTCGACGAGCCGAGCATTGGACTCCATGCCCGGGACAATGCGCGTCTACTCGGCTCGCTCGAACATCTTCGCAATCTCGGTAACACCGTCCTCGTCGTCGAACACGACGAAGACACCATCCGCCGCGCCGATTTTGTCGTTGACCTCGGCCCCGGCGCCGGCAACGCCGGCGGCTACCTCGTGGCCCAAGGCAGACCCGCCGAAATCGAAGCCACTGCGGAATCCCTCACCGGTCAATACCTCAGCGGCAAGGCCAAGATCGCAGTTCCCGAAAAACGCCGCAGCCCCAACGGCAAGGCCATCCAAATCCTCGGCGCGAGCGCCAACAATCTGAAGGAGGTAGATGTCACGTTTCCGCTCGGCCTTCTCACCGTGGTCACCGGTGTTTCCGGTTCCGGCAAATCCACGCTGGTCAACGACATTCTCTATCGCGCGCTTGCGCAGAAGCTCTATCGCTCTTCGGAAGCGCCCGCCGCACACCGCGAAATTATCGGCGCCGAACACATCGACAAAGTCATCGAAATCGATCAAGCCCCCATCGGCCGCACCCCGCGCTCGAATCCCGCCACCTACACCGGCGTTTTCGGGCCGATCCGCGACCTCTTCGCCATGCTGCCGGAATCTCGCGAGCGCGGCTACCGCCCCGGTCGCTTCAGCTTCAACGTGAAGGGCGGCCGCTGCGAAGCCTGCCAGGGCGACGGCCTCCGCCGCATCGAAATGAATTTTCTTCCGGACGTTTATGTTATGTGCGAGGTCTGCCGCGGGCGCCGCTACAATTCCGAGACGCTCGCCGTCCGCTACAAAGGCCACGCCATCAGCGATGTCCTCAATCTCCCCTCTTCCGACGCGCTGAAGCTGCTAGAAAACATCCCCCAGATTCAGCAGAAACTCGCAACGCTCGTCGAGGTCGGCCTTGGCTACGTTACCCTCGGTCAATCCGCCACAACGCTCTCCGGCGGCGAAGCCCAGCGCATCAAACTGGCCCGTGAACTTTCCAAGCGCCAGACCGGGCGCACGCTCTACATTCTGGATGAACCGACAACCGGCCTGCACTTCGACGACGTTCGAAAGCTCCTCGATGTACTTCAGCGCCTGGTCGATCTTGGCAACACCGTGCTCATCATCGAGCACCATCTCGACGTCATCAAACAAGCCGACTGGATCATCGACCTCGGCCCGGAAGGCGGCGAGGGCGGCGGCCGCATCGTCGCCCAGGGCCCGCCCGAACTCGTCGCCCGGGCCAAAAAATCCTACACTGGCCAGGCTCTCGCCCGCGTCCTCCCCCTCAACGGCCATGCCAGCGGCAACTTCCCCAATGGCCACAGCAAATGACCCACCAAGCTCTAGCACCGGTTTTCGCTTCTTTTTCCTCCCGGTTCAGATCTGGAAACTCGGTATCTTCTTCTTGCAGTAAGCGGCGCTTCTCCATAGAGTGAAGTCCTCACCATGAGCGTCTATTCCATCCATCCAATTACCCTCGGTGGTGTCCATACCCATTCTCTGTCGTCCCGCAAGAGCAAAGTCAGCGTCCGCGATTTTGCCAAGCCCCCCGCCGCGAACACCTTGCTCACAAGATTTCTTGATTCTCTGCCCCACATCCTTGCCGCCGAGGATCTCCGCCACCTGCTCGGCGCCATCCACAGCGCGCGCAAACAGCGCCAAGCCATTCTCTGGGGCCTCGGCGGACACGTCATTAAAGTCGGCCTCGGTCCCGTCCTGATCGATCTGATGAAACGCGGTTTCGTCTCCGGAATCGCCATGAACGGCGCCGCCCTCATCCACGATTTCGAGATCGCCGTCGCCGGCAACACCTCGGAAGACGTCGAAGCCGGCCTGGGCGAGGGCCAATTCGGGATGGCCGGCGAAACCGGCCAATACATCAACGAATTCGCCAAACTTTCCCACCGCATCCGCATCGGCTATGGCGAAGCCGCCGGGCAATTTCTCTGTAGCGGCATCATCGAAGTCAGACATGCAGATTCCAGCGTCCTCGTGGCTGCGTACAAGCACCGCATTCCCGTCACCATCCATCTCGCCATCGGCACTGACATCACCCACATGCATCCCGCCGCCAACGGTGAGGCCCTGGGTGATGCCGCGCATCATGATTTCCGCCTGTTCTGCTCGCTGGTCGAGCACATGCATCCCGGCGGCGTCTATCTCAATTGGGGCTCCGCCGTCCTGCTGCCCGAAGTTTTCCTCAAGGCCGTTTCCGTGGTCCGCAATCTGGGCGTCCGGCTCCGCCCCATCACCACAGCAAACTTCGACTTTATCCAGCATTACCGTCCGTTGCAGAACGTAGTAAAGCGTCCCACCGCGTGCGGCCGCAGCCGGAGCGGACCCGAATCGCACGGCTACGCCATCACCGGCCACCACGAGCTGCTCTTGCCGCTGGTGGCCGCCGCGTTGGCGGCCGGCTGGCCCAAGACACGCCGATGAGCCTCGTCGACGACAATCCGCTGAAATCGTCCGAGCCAAGTCTCGAACCGCAACTCTCGGACAGCGATGCGCCTCAGCCGTTCTCCCCGGAGCCGCTCCCTCTACCGCTCAGCGGCGATCCTATCTCCTATGCGGCCGCCACGCCTCCGTTCCAAGCATCCTCTCTTCTGCCCGAAGATCTGCGAATTTCCTGGTCATGGACCCATCTCATGGTCTTCTTGGTTTTCGGCTTTGGCAGCCTGCTCATCGTTCAAATCGGCGCCGTTCTGCTGCTCTCGGCAAACGAACATCTCACGCAGAAGCAACTGCAGCAGATGATCGAATCCAAGCCGCAATTCCTGGTCGGCACCAACGTTCTGTGGTACGCCTTGCTCTTTCTTTTTCTCTATATGACCCTCGCGGTCTTGCGCGGCTTGCCCTTTTGGCGCTCTCTCGGCTGGAAAAAGCTCGGCGCTGATCCCGCCATGGGCAAAGGCAGCCCGTGGATGTATTTCTTCTGCGGCTGCGGCCTAGCCATTTTCGTGGCGATCGCCAGCTCGGGCGTCAAGAACGTGGATCACCTTCCCATACAGGAACTCTTCAAGAGCCGCAGCGGCGCCGTGTTGCTCATGGCCATGGCCGTCTTCGTGGCTCCGCTGGTCGAAGAAACTGTTTTCCGCGGCTATCTTTATCCGCTCTTTGCCAGCAAATTTTCCGGCTTCGCCCAAAACGCCGGCGCCGACCCGCTTCGCGCCATCCGCTTCGGTAGCTTGGTCGGAATTTTCATCACCGGAATCTTGTTCGGCCTCATGCACGGCGCGCAACTGGGCTGGACCTGGGGCCTGGTCAGCCTCCTGACTCTGGTAGGTGTCATTTTCACTTTCGCGCGTGCCTGGACAGGATCGGTGCTTGCCAGTTTCCTGCTTCACCTCGGCTACAATTCCATGATCGCCATCACTTCCATCATTGCCACCCGCGGATTCACCCACATGCCCCCGCAACCCTAGGATCGCTATGCTGCTCCAAAAAGGACCTTCTCCTTCTCTACCCAGCCGACCGGGAGGAATCCATCCGCCAGATTGTGAAGTGCTTGGAGTTTGCTGCACCAACCGGCCCGCTCCGATGATTTTCTCAACTGCGCGAAAAGGCCATCATCGTCTGTCCCACGGAAAAACTTCGACGATGGCAAGCGCGAATTCGCCATCCGTGACATCGACGGCTACATCTTTCACTACGGCCAGGAAATCGGCTAGCTTGGCGGATCCATTTCTCTCTGCGGGCCTATTTCTTTAGAATGGTAGATGGCGAGGACCATGAAGGCAATGTACGTAGCCCAACCCATCAGATGGACCGATCGCGGCGTCACCATGCTCGACCAGCGGCGCCTTCCCGGCGAGGAAATCTCCTACATTTACACCGATTACCGCCAAGTCGCCAAAGCCATCCGTGAAATGGTCATCCGTGGCGCTCCGGCCATCGGCGTGGCCGCCGCGATGGGCGCCGCCCTCGGCGTTCTACATTCTTCCGCGACGTCGGTCGAAGCTCTCAGCGCTGAATTCGCGGAAATCTGTGACACGCTCGCAGAAAGTCGGCCGACCGCCGTTGATCTTTTCTGGGCTCTTGAGCGCATGAAGCGCCGTTTCGCCGAACTCACTGCGCTTACTTCCGACCTCGCCAAGGTCAAGCAGGCGATGGTCGAAGAAGCCCAGCAAATCCATCTTGAGAAAAAGGCTACCGACGAAGCCATCGGCCGCTTTGGCGCGGAATTCATGCCGCGCGAGGGCCAGGTCATGACGCAATGCAACGCCGGCGCACTCGCCACCGGCGGCATCGGCACAGCTCTCGGTGTCATCCGCGTGGCGTTCGAACAGGGGCGAAGACTCCACGTCCTCGTTCCTGAAACGCGTCCCTATCTCCAAGGCGCGCGCCTAACTGCCTGGGAACTCCAAAAAGGCGGCATCCCGCTGACGCTCATTACCGACAACATGGTGGGCTACTTCCTGAAGACCGGAAAAGTTGGCGCCGTCGTCACCGGCGCCGACCGCATTGCCGCCAACGGCGACACCGCCAACAAGATTGGCACCTACCAAATCGCCGTGCTCGCGAAAGAGAACCACGTGCCTTTCTACATCGCCGCCCCGGTCTCCACCTTCGATCTTTCCATCCTCGATGGCGATGGCATCCCCATCGAAGAGCGCTCCGCCGCCGAAGTCACTCATCTCCAAGGCGTCCGCATCGCCCCCGACGTCCACGCGGCGCATCCCGCGTTCGACGTCACGCCCGCACGCTATATCGCCGCCGTCTTCACCGAACGCGGCGTCGCCCGCGCCCCCTATACAGAATCTTTGCGGGCCCTCGCCTCTGCGGCCCAATCTGCCGTCACCGCGCGCTAAGCACATCAAAATCTCTCCACCACCCCCAGCGGCTGTCGTCGTCAAAATCAACCCGCGTATAATGTCTCGCTATGCCCTGTTGGGACCGTCCATTTGCTCGAGCCTTTTTCCTGGTCAGCGGACTCGTCCTATTTGCTTCTCTCCACTGTTCTGCGGCGTCTTCCTGGAGCGGTGTCCTCCGCGACACGTCGGGAAATCCCGTCGACCTGGCCACCATCAAGCTCTTCGCGGCGGACGGCAACCGCGCGTATTCCGCCACAACTTCGATAACTGGCCAGTTCGTGTTCACTGCCGTTCGAGCGGGCGACTACGCGCTCACGGTAAGCGTAGGGGGCAAAATCTGGACGGCAGCGGCTCTCGTGGTCATCAAAGACGGCCGGACGCTCTGGTCCGGTCTTCGACTCTCGCCCCAGGGGCAGGAGCTTCGCATCAGCGTCGCTCCGGATGCCGCTGCTCCCCAGTCGAGCGGCGGCGAGCGACTCTCAACCGGAGAAGTGTCCAGCCTGCCGTTGAATGAACGGGACTTTAGCAAGCTTCTCCTCCTGGCTGCCGGCACCATGACGGACACCAACGGCGCCGCCAATTTCACCCAACAATTTGCCGTCAACGGCCAGCGCGGCTCCGCCGCCGTGTTTGCCATCGACGGAGCGGACACCACCGACCCCGAACTGGGCGGCGCCACCTTCTCCAACTTCAACGTCGATGCCATCCAGGAAGTGCAATCCAGCTCCGGCGTCATGCCTGCGGACACAGGTCACGGCGCTTCCGGATTCACGAACGTGGTCACCAAGTCCGGTGGCGATCAGGTGCATGGGAGCTTGTTCGAATTTGTTCGCAATGCCTCCTTCGACGCGCGAAATTTCTTCGACCACAAGAGCGATGTGGACCCTCGGCGTCTCCCTCCGTTTGCCCGCAATGAGTTCGGGGTGACCAACGGCGGCCCGATGGTCCTGCCGCGAATTTACGATGGCCGTGGCAGGACATTTTATTTCGCGGAGTATCAGGGCTTCCGGCAAGTTCTCGGGACCACACAGGTATTTCCCGTGCCGACTGTTTTAGAGAGACAGGGAATCGATACCGCCACTTTTCCCGGCGATACGCTGATCGTTCCAGTCAGCGGCAGCATCGCGCCATTGCTCGCCCGTTATCCTGTGCCGAACGATCCTCACGGCGCTTACGGCGCGCGCACCTATGCCACATCTTCCAAAGTTGTCACTAAAGCCAGCTTGTTTCTGCGCTTCAGCCGCAATCAGGTCAGCGGGCCAACCACGAACCCCGATCAGACCGCGATTGATCCTGATTTTGGGGTGAAATTCTTCGATCACCAGCGAAATGCCGCGGTAAAATATTCGCGCACGCCCACTCCGCACTTCAGCTATCAAACGACACTGGGCTATATTCGCAGCACGCCTGTTTTCATCACCAGCAACCATACGCAGCCGGCGATGGCCTTCGGTGATGGTCTTTTTCAAGGCTTCAATTCCGCCGACGGATCCATCTTCGGGTCCTATGGGAATGTCTACCAGTTCAAACACGACCAGGTCTATCGGCGAGGCTCCCATTCCTTCAAATGGGGTGCCGAACTGCGATTCAACCGCGATTCCACGATTTTTGGAATGAATCCCAACGGGCTCTACACCTTCGGAGGGGGAACTGCCTATTCTCCTGTCATGATTCCTTCCGCCAGCGGCCAGCATGATATCCATAGAGGAGATCCGCTCCCAGATTCCCTCACCGGCCTTCTCACCGCGACACCCTATTCCTATACTGTGACGGCGGCTGCCAGCCTGACGCCCAAGGGAGACAAGTTCGATGAAGCCGCCGTCCGCCGCGAAGCCTACAATTTCTACTTTCAGGACTCCTGGAAAGCCACCGCCCGATTGAGCGTCAGCTATGGATTGCGCTACGAAGTGAACAGCCGGATCCATGAAGCAAACAATCGCACTTCACTGCCAATTCCGATTGGGCCAAGCGGCCAGCCCGCAGGCTTCCTTGCTCCCGGCACAAGACAAATCTACCTATACAATCCGCAACCGCCCTACGCCATGGACTGGAACGGATGGGGCCCGCGCCTCGCGGTGGACTACGGCCTAACCAAGCACACCACCTTGCACGCCGGTGGTACGATCACGACCATTCTTCCCAACCTGTGGCTGGAGAATTATGTCACCGGCGCATTTCCCTTCATTTTCCAACCATTGGTGACCGCTCTCGCCGGCTTCCCGCTGAACTTTCAGGATTCCGTCGTGCCCCTCACTCTTCCTAGCGTCTACACCACCGAGGGGCAGCTCCTTTTTTCCTCCGGAAGCAGCAGCAACGTTGCTCCCAACACGCCGATGGACGTGCAGCGATTCCAGGACGATTTGGCTGCGCTCACTCCCGGCAATCAGGTTCAATTATTCTCGGGCATCAGCTTCGATCCCCATTTCCGCAATGGTTATATCGCCACGGACATCTTGGGCATGGATCAGGAAATTGGATCGGTGAAGTTCAGCGCCTCCTACGTCGGCACCGTGGGAATCCATCTTGCCAGCGTCCTCTCGCCGAACAGTTACGGCGGCGCGGACCCGGCTTTTGCGCCGTATACCCAATTCAACTCGACGGGCCAGGCCATCGGCGGATTCGGCCCCGAACTTGTCATGACCACCGGCTCACATTCCAGCTATCACGCGCTGCAGACCAGCGTCAGCCAAAACTCCGCCCGGATGGGCCTCAGTTTCCAGGCCAACTACACGTTTTCGAAGAGCATGGATGATACCAGCGCCGTGCCTGGCGGGATTACCGCAAATGGCGGGGTGATTCTGCAGACCTTGCCTCAGGATCCCTATCATCCGGAAGCCGACAAGGGTCCTTCCACGTTCGACGTGACTCACGTTTTTACGCTAAACCTGATTCAGTCCTTGGCCTTGGATCGCCTTCGTTTTCTCCAGCCGTTGGGCAAGAAGCTCACCAAAGGCTGGCAGCTCCTGGACATTACCACCTTGACGACCGGGCCGCCTTTCACCGTTTATTCCGGTGTGCAACAAACTGGCGCTGGAGCCGGCGGCACCGATCGGCCCGACCTTCTCGCCAAGCCGAATTTTTCCACTAACGGCACCGTGCGCGAGGACTACTTCGGCCTGGGCGCGGCGAACAGCTCATGGTTCCAAATCCCCATCAATATTCCCGGTGGCAGCGGTCCCAACCACGGCCGCTTCGGCACCCTTGGCCGCGGCACATTTCGCGCCCCCGGCTTTCGCGATTTTGACCTAGCCTTGATCAAGGACACCGCTTTCGGCCACCGCGGAAATGGAGAACTCGCGATCGTTCAGATTCGCGCGGAGGTCTTTAATATCTTCAACGAAGTCAACTTCGGCTTGCCCTCCAACATCGTGCGCGGCAGCGGCTTCGGGGTCATCAGCAAAACCACGGGCCCATCACGTCAGATCCAGTTCTCCCTCAAACTGAACTATTGACTCTTTTTGCTGGTTTCATTTCCCACCGGCCGAAGCACAAAGCCTATGCGCTCACGGCCCCGAAACGACGCGAAGAAATTCAGCAGCTGCTTCCACGGCACATATTTCTTGTTCAGCAAGCGGTCTCCCTGGGCGGCCTCTTGGCCCGTCACGATTTCCGCCCGCGCATCCACCCACTCTCCCAACAAGTTACCGCGCATGTCACACGGCGCGATTCGCACGCTTCCGTTGTTCCGAATGCGCTTCACCTTTCCGGAGTTTCCGGTCGTGTACGCGTACAGTCGCGCCGCATCGCTGGCCAGATCGCTGGCGGGATCGGCCGCAAACCACAAGGGGGTCTTCACGCCATGCCCACTTTTCTTGAAGGTCTCGAGATTCAAATACTTGTGCCCGGCAAACGCCGCAAAGCTCATCGCATCGCTCCAGAATCTTTCGCCCCAACCCTTTGATGCGCATCATTTTACACGCGTCACAAACAAAAGGAGGGGCGAACAAGGTCGTCCGTCCCCTCTATACATTTCTCCAGATGCCTGCTCGACAGGCCTGTGCCGGCTGCGGTGCGCTACATCTGCGGGAAATTCGCGTCGGCTTTTACTTCCAGAATCTGCGCGGTATGTCTCCGTGTGTGGCCGGAAATCAGAAGGATCCATTGATAGCCATCCAGCGTGCCGATGGCAGGAACGGGGTGGTCGAAGAGATGATCGCGCAAGTCTTCCTGCGTGGTCTTGACGTATTCGATAGTGCCCGCCCGTTTGTCCTCGAAAAGTTTGATCGACTCCTGCAGCGTCATGGCCGCCTGCTTCGCGGGGTCGAGGGGTTCCGGCGCCGTGGCCTTGTGGCTCCGGTCCTGGAGAATCTTCAGAATCAAATCGTCCTTGCCCTTTGCCGCTTCACGCTTCTCTGGATTCGGCGGAGCTTTCATGATCTTTTCGCTGACCAGGGCGAAGATGAATCCTTCCGCCAGTGCGATGTGTTCGGAGCACTCCGCCACGGACCAGCGGTCCGGAGCAGCTTTAAAGTTCCACTGTGCCGGGGACAGGCCTTTGGTAGCGTCGAGAAAAGCTTTCTTGGAACCTTCCAGTTCGGCTACGGCCCGATCCCTCTCTTCTTGCGTCAGCGTTTGCGTGGTGACGGCCGCCAAAAACAGAGCCATTGCTAGAAAGATGCTTTTCATGTGTACCTTTCAGGAGACTTGTGGAATTTCGCCTGGCGCATTATAGCGCACTACTTTCGGCGGACGTAAGTCACGTCTTCCGTGAAGGCGTCCTT
>MNIJ01000203.1 GCA_001919715.1 Acidobacteria bacterium 13_1_20CM_58_21 | reverse complement strand
CATCGGCTCGGTGATTTGCTAATCGTCACACCGGATGGGGGTTCCAGCTTCTACATAAATTCCCGCAACGGCCACCGTCGTTATGAGGATTTCTTTCTCCGAGAATTCTTGCCGCAGATCGAAAAACGCTATCGCACCAGGGCCGGGCGCGCCTCTCACGGCATAGCCGGAATTTCCATGGGCGGATACGGCGCGCTGCATCTGGCCTTCCTTCATCCGGAGCTCTTCGTCTCCCTGGGTGCCCACAGCGCGGCCCTGCTTGACAAGATTCCCACAGTCGCACTCAGCGATTCCCGCCAGCTTGCCAGGTCGCGGATTCTCGGTGACGTCTTTGGTTCTCCGCTCGACCCCGTCTTCTGGAAACACAACGACCCGCTGACCATCGCGCACACCGCGAGTCTCGCCGGATTGCAGATCTACTTTGATTGCGGCTCGGAAGACGATTTTGGTTTCGACGCCGGTGCCGTAGCTCTGGACAAAACGCTTGACTCGCGGCACATTCCCCACGAGTTTCACCTCTACCCCGGCGGCCACAATTGGGTCTACGTGGCAGAACATCTGCCTGCTCTGCTCCAATTTCATTTCCGCGTATTCGAATCGGCCTCACGGCCGCGCAATTCGTCGCAATAGTTTTCCTGATTGTGTCTCGTCCACATTCTGCGTGCGGAGGGACCTGATACCGGTTGCCTCTCTGAAAACAGTTGTCCTAGCCAAAATTCACAGTGTGTTAGGAATGAATCGTAGGCGCAGCCGCCCGGTAAAGATTGTTACGAGAAAGGGATTCACGTGTTGAGTTGCCATTTTGGACTCGAAGAAAGACATTGGCTCCAGCGTCACTCTGGCCCACCAACACAAGACTAGACGGCAGCAATCTTTCCGGTTGAGAACGTGTGGCTGCCGCATGTATCGTTTACGTTTCCGGAGGAACAAAAACTTGAGAACGACCTCGCTCGCTCTTCTGGTTGCATGTCTTAGTACGCCAGTGTTCGCGCAGAAACACGCGCCGAAGCAGACCGCTGATTCTGGCCAGAAACAGGCAGAGACTGCCGGGGCGCAGACCGCTGACACTCAGAAAGAGAAGGAAGAAGGCGAGGACAAAAACCCGTGGAAAGGTCTGCAGTATCGCCTGATCGGCCCATTTCGTGGAGGGCGCGTGGTCGCGGTGTCAGGCGTCGTCGGACAGGATAACGTTTATTACTTTGGCTCGACCGCCGGCGGCGTGTGGAAGACGACTGATGGCGGCCTCAACTGGAAACCAATTTTCGACAAGACGAAGGATGCATCGCCAGCGATCGGGGCGATAGCGGTTTCCGAATCTGACCCCAATGTCGTTTATGTGGGTACGGGAGAGGCGTGCATTCGCGGCAACATCGTCGGTGGAAACGGTGTTCACAAGTCGATCGACGCCGGGAAGACCTGGCAGTTTGTTGGGCTTGCCGACACGCATGCCATCGGGCGCCTCGCCGTGAACCCTAAGAATCCTGACATCGCCTTTGTCGCGGCGCTCGGACATCCCTTTGCCGATAACGAAGAGCGCGGCATCTTCCGCACTCAGGATGGCGGCAAGACCTGGCAGAAGGTGCTCTATAAGGATGCCAAGACCGGGGGCATCGACGTGGTGTTCGATCCCAGCAACTCCAATATCCTGTTCGCTGCATTGTGGCAAGCTCGGCGGACCCCGTGGAGCCTGGATAGCGGGGGTGCAGGAAGCGGCCTTTATCGTTCCCGCGACGGCGGAACAACCTGGAAAGAACTCAAAGGCCACGGACTGCCCGAGGGTATTCTGGGCCGCATCGGAGTCACGGTCTCCGGCGCAAACTTCAACCGCGTTTGGGCGGTCATCGAGGCAGAGAAGGGCGGAATTTATCGTTCGGACGACGGCGGCGATTCCTGGCACTTGACCACCGACGACCACCGTTTTCGCCAGCGAGCCTGGTACTACTCGCACATTTTTGCCGATCCAAAGTCAGAAGATACGGTGTACATCCTGAACACTGCGATGTATCGATCGAATGACGGAGGCAAGACCTTCAGCCGAATCCGCGCGCCGCACGGAGATAATCACGCGCTGTGGATCGATCCCACAAATCCCAAGCGTCTCGCGAATGGCAACGATGGCGGCGCCACTATTTCCACCGACAGCGGCGATTCCTGGACCAGCGTGTATAACCAGCCCACAGCGCAGTTTTACCATGTCATTACCGACAACCGGTTCCCGTATTACATCTACGGCGCCCAACAGGACAACTCCACTGTGGCCATCGCTAGTGCCAGCCCGAAAGGCGCGATTGATCGCCCTGACTGGTATGACGTGGGTGGCGGCGAAAGCGGCTACATCGCACCCGACCCGGCGGACCCCGAGATCGTGTATGCCGGCTCTTACGGTGGCGAGATCACTCGCTACGATCATCGCACGGGCGAAGAGCAGGCCATCAACCCCTGGCCGGTGAACCCGATCGGCTGGTCTGCGGGCGACGTCAAACACCGCTTCCAATGGACCGAGCCCATCGCTTTTTCACCGCACGACCCCCAGACGATGTACTTCGCGGGCGAAGTGCTGTTCAAGACCACCGATAGCGGCATGAGCTGGACGATCATCAGTCCCGATCTGACGCGCAACGACAAGTCAAAACAGGTGTCCTCAGGCGGCCCCATCACCAAAGACAACACCGGCGTGGAGGTTTATGACACGATCTTCTCGGTCGTGGAATCGCCCGTACAAAAGGCTCTGATTTGGGCAGGAACCGATGACGGATTGGTTCAACTCACGCGCGATGGTGGCGGGCACTGGGAGAACGTCACCCCGAAGGCCATGCCGGATTGGGGCACCGTGAGCATGATCGAGGCTTCTACGCGTGAAGCAGGCACCGCTTATCTCGCTGTCGAACGCCACAAGTTGGACGACTTCGCACCCTACGTGTTCAAGACCACAGATTTTGGCAAGACCTGGACCAAACTGGTCGCCGGGCTTCCGCCGAACGATTTTGTCCATGCCGTCAGGGTCGATCCCCGGCGTCCAAGTTTGCTTTTCGCCGGAACCGAACAGGGTGTGTACGTTTCTTTCGATGATGGCGCGCACTGGCGGCCGCTACAACTGAATCTTCCGGCGGCCCCGGTAAACGACCTGGTGATAAAGAACACTGACCTGGTGGTGGCCACGCACGGACGCAGCTTCTGGGTGCTGGATGACATTGCGCCGCTGGAGCAATACGAAGATTCGATTCCGCAGCAGGAGGCTCACCTGTTCACGCCCACCTCAGCGAATCATACGGTCTTCCGGGGTTCGTTTTTTGCCCCCAGCGGCAATGTTGGAAAGAATCCGCCGGCAGGAGCCGTCATTGATTATTGGTTAAAAGCTTCCCTCAAGAAGTCAGACCAGGCGAAACCGCAGGCTTCTGGGGAGGGCGCACCGGCAAGAACTGAAACCAGTCCGTCGACTTCCTCTGAAGCCAAGAAGACTGATACCGACGAAGCCCCAAAGATCACTATGGAGATACTCAATTCCTCGGGAAAGGTTATCCGCAAATATCCTAAAAAGGAAGAGCCAGCCAGCGACGAGGAGGAAGACTTTTTCAGCCGCGACCGCAATGCGGGCGGCCTGCCCGCCGACGCGGGCCTGAACCGCTTCGTCTGGGACCTGCGCTACGAGGCAGCGACGAAGGTGCCACACGCGCCACTCTGGGGCGGCAACACGGACGGTCCAGAAGCGCTGCCGGGCGCCTATCAAGTACGGTTGACGGTGCTAAGCAAGAGTTACGCTGCGCCGCTGGAGATCAAAGCTGATCCGCGGTTGAAGATCGGTCAGGAGGATCTGGCCAAGCAATTCGATCTGCTTCTCAAGATCCGTGACAAGGTCACGGAAACGGACGATACCATCATCCAAATTCGCGATCTTCGCGAGCAGATCCATACGATTAACAAGCGCCTGAAGAGCGACCCTCGCGCCAAGGCCGTTGCCGATGCCGGCAAGACACTCGATACGGCGATGACGGAGGTGGAAGAAGCGCTTATCCAGACCAAGGCCAAGAGCGGTCAGGATGTGCTCAATTTCCCGGTTCGTTTGAACAACCACCTGGTTGCGTTGAGTGGTGTCGTGGGGAGCGCGGACTCGGCCCCCACGAGGCAGTCCTACGAGGTCTTCGACATGCTCAGCAAAGCGGTGGATGAACAACTGGCAAAATGGAAGGCGATTGTCTCGACCGAAGTAGCGGCCTACAACAACCTGGTGAAACAACAGGAGGTTCCCGCGCTCATGGTGACGCAGCCCGAGGCAGGAAAATAACCAAGCCATGGCTCCTCAATCTTTCGAATGGCCCGGCATGCCTACTCGTCCATAGCCGCGTGTAGTTCCTCGATGCTGGATACCGCGAGAAGATTCCGCAGGCTTCTAGCGGCGCTTGAGGGCCTCGAGTTCCTCGAGGGTACGCGGCCAGTCCGATCGCAAAAGGCGAGACAAACCGCGATCCGCAAGAACTTTTCCACCAGTTTGGCATCGAGCACAGTAGTTCGTTTCGCTGTCAGCGTAGCGAATCCGCTGAATCCTTTCTCCACACCTCGAGCAAGGCTCTCCATAGCGTCCGTGAACCGCCATTTCCTTGCGAAAGGCGGTCACCTTTTCGGGAAAGCCAGCCTGCGCTTCCGCGCGCAGCCGGTCGACCCATAGCCCGAGAGTATGGCGCGTCGCAGCGAACAGCCTTTCCCATTCGTGCGGCTCCAGCTTGTGCGTGAGTGCGATAGGCGACAGTTGTGCTGCGTGCAAGATTTCATCTGAATACGCGTTACCGATCCCACTGACCAGGCGCGGATCGGTAAGAGCCCTCTTGAGCGTACGGTTTTCGGCCCTGAGCGCGTCGCGAAACGAGCAAAGATCACTCTTGAAGAGTTCGATTCCTCCGGGGTCGACGGAATGCAAGCCATCCTCGCCAGTTAGCACACTCAACGATGCGCGGTGCTTTGCGCCTGCTTCGGTAAGCACGAGAGAGCCGTTGGGAAAATCGAACGCTGCTAGACTCCGGCGGCCCACCAGCATTGCCTTTGGGTGCCGCCAGTGCAACCGGCCAGCAATCATCAGGTGCAGCACCAGCCAGAGATCGCCTTGCACTCCAATGGCGATTCGCTTGCCGATTCGCCGCAGTTCGCGGACGACGCGACCCTCGACATTCGTTAGTGGGGGTTGCGCCGTTCGAAGCAGAAAAGGACTTGCCAGTCGCACTCGTTCGACCGGCTGCGCGACGATGCGCGGTTCGAGTGCAGTGATGTAGGCGGCGATATCCGGCAGTTCCGGCATGCCTATTAGCTTGCAGGCCGCGGCTGTGCTCGTGCAACCTGACTCTTTTGGTGGAGGGAGATTACCGGTTTCTGGTGGAACCGTGGCCGAATCGGAAATCGACGAACGCCCAGCCGAGTTCCGTATTGCCGACTGGTCAGCCAGACATTGGTCTTAAACGCAATGTTCCTGCTGCACTTGGAGCGCGCCCCAGAGCCCTTTATCTTATTCCGGGCATTCAAATTTCGACGAACGACACTAGCCTGGACAGCGCCTGGTCCCACTTCTCGGAAACGAAATCGAGGTATTCCTTAATTCCTTCCATCGGCTCGGGATCGAATTCGAATCGGCTCTCGCGACCCGCACGGACGCTGTGCACAATTCCTACACTCTCCAGCACTCGAAGATGCTTGGTGATCGCCTGCCGGGTCAGCTTCGAACCCTCCGCTAGTTGAGAGATCGAATGAGGCCGCCCGCCACAAAGTTTTGCAACCAGCGACAGCCGCGTCTCGTCGCCCAGCGCGGCAAATACGGGTGCACGAACCCGCCATTTGCTTGCCATGCTGCTACGACGTTGGTGCGACATGGTTCTCGATGTTCTTCATCTGCTCGGTCCAACCGCCATCATTACTGCGGAATACTTCGAGGCGCCGGACGCCGGGGATTTTGTCGAAGCCGGATTCCGTGAGCAGGAGCAGTGTGCCGCTCGAGGTCTTCTCCAGCCTGAATTCGACGAGGGTGGACGGCTCCTTCGAATAATCTGTTTTGGAATCTCCGGAATAATGGGGCCAGGTGAAGGAAAAGAGCCGTTCGGGCTCCATTTTTTGCACCACGGCCTCCCATTTGACGTGCTCGTAGCCGGGATAGGTAATCTGGCCGCGCGAAATCTGACCCGGTACGAACGGGCCATCCAGTTTCACGCGAAACCATTCGCCGAACTCACGGTGATCCGTCAGCGCACGCCAGACACGCGAAAGTGGGGCCTTGAGCTCAATGCGCTTCTCAATCCGATTATCCATCTTAAGCAACCTCCAGGTTGCAAATTAGCGCGGCGCGACAGGAAGCGCAACCTTTTTGTTGCTCTTTCTCATTGTGCTCCCCGATGCTTCTCGCAGCGGCCCAGCAAGGCGTGGGATCCTCAGCAGACTATATCTGGATGACGGGTGCCCGGAAGGCCGCAAAGAAGTGACTCACTTGGAAGCCGATCGCAGTGGTTGCGCTCTGCGCTGGGCCATCGATTGTCATCGATCCCTGGACCACCATCCGCTTATCGTCTAGACTGAGCGCTTGTAAACCTCCACCGTGACCCGTTCAATCACAAGACGAAATCTCGACTGCCGCCAGAGGTCACCACGTGAATAACTCGTTGTCCTTGGTTCTGTTTCAGTTGAATCTCGGTGATGTCCAACCAGAGGAATTTGTGGGCGCCCACGCCAACAATGTTTCTGAGGGTAGGTAGCCCTCCATCGTCCACCACGTCAAAGCTAACCGCTTCCTTGAAACGAATGGGAGTCCCGCCGATTTCTGTCTTGGTCTCTTGCCCATTGGTAATCTGCACCTGGGTGCCCGTCTTTGTGATCGTCTGAGCGGCGGTAAGAAGCGCAGCCAGTGGACCCTGGACGGCTACATTGGACTCCAGCAGCGCCTGGCTGACGAGAGCGCCGGAAGTGTTGATGTCATCTCCTAACGTGCGGAAGATCTGCATCCCTAAGCCTACGGAATCTGCGCCCGAAGACTGCGCTTCAGCAATAATACGCTTGATGTCCTCGACAGTTAGCGCGGTGTTTGCATTTGCTCCGACTGGCAGTCCTGCGCCGGTCGGCCCTGATGCGGATGGCGACATGAATTATCTCCTTTCGAAGCGATCAGCCTGGATTCGCAATTTGGCTGGCCCAGAATCGCTGAGTGCAGTTCTTAGAGTGCTCCTCATGGCTTTTTTTTTCGCGAGGCTTGATGGTCGATCGAACCACGCTAAACTTGTTGAGCGTGTCGAGCCAGAAGGGAGCGCTATAGCAATGACATAACCTACGCCGACAACGATCAATTGCGAACGACCTCGTACCACTCGGGCCAAGCTGGAATTGTTCGGCAGCGCGATGCCCATGACTGCCAAGGCAAAGTCTCGTGAAGGAGTGTAGGACGGCCAAGTCGCTTACTTCAAGCGCTGCCCGAAGCATATTGACACCCGGGCTTATGTCCGACGGCAGATAAATAAACAGGAAAATAAACAGGAACATGTCCGGTAGGCGGGCACGGGCAACCGCAGCCTTTTCCTTGACAGTCTAGGAGAGAAGGGCTTATATTCCTAGCTTATCTAGGAGAGATCGTTTCCGTGGGCAAACAACTGGATCTTCTGCAAGGCACACTCGACATGTTGATACTCAAGGCCGTTTCGCTCGGGCCGCTACACGGCTACGGGATTCTGCTACGCATCCAGCAGATTTCGAAAGATCGGCTGGAGATTCAACAGGGCTCCCTGTACCCGGCACTGTACCGCCTGGAACACCTGGGCTGGATTACCAGTGAATGGGGTGAGTCGGAAAACAAGCGCAAGGCCAAGTATTACCGACTCACGGCGGCCGGAAAGCGCCGCTTGCAGGCGGAAACCCAAAACTGGAACAGCATGGCGGACGTTATCGCAGGAATCCTGGGCACAAAACCGGAGGAAGTGTGATTTGTTGGAGCCGACTTCGTTCTTGGTTGCGGGCGACTCACCATCGTTCTCGTATGGAAAGCGAAATGGATGCGGAGCTCCGGTTTCATATCGAGGCGCTCGCCGCTGATTTGGTCCGCAGCGGCGTATCGCGGCAGGAAGCGTTGCGCCGCGCTCGCCTTGAGTTCGGCGCCATCGAGCGCGTCAAAGAGGAAGGCCGGGAGGCGCGCGGTATCAGCTTCGTTGATGAAATGATGCAGGATCTTCACTACGGACAGCGTGTCCTCTCGAAGAGTCCGGGCTTCGCAGTTGTCGCCGTACTCACGCTGGCTCTGGGCATCGGCGCCACCACGGCGATATTCAGCGTCGTCAATGCTGTCTTGATGCGGCCATTGGCCATGGAAGATCCCTCTCGTGTGGTGTACTTGCAAGAGCAGTGGCGGGATCTTTTCCCTGGCGTCTCAGTCGGCAACTTCGCCGATCTAAAAAGACAGAGTACCTCTTTCGCCAAACTATGCGCTTCGAACAATGCTAGTTTCAACCTCGAAGCCCGCGAACTCCCGGAGCGCGTGGACGGCGAAATCGCTACAGCGGATTATTTCGCGACCTTTGGGGTTCAGCCCATCGCCGGGCGGTTCTTCACAGTCGATGAGGACAAGCCCGGTCAGGCGCGTGTCGTCGTCATCAGTGAGCGGTTGTGGCGCACGCGGCTTCGTGCAGATCCCTCGGTCGTCGGCCAGCCAATACGCATCAACGGCATGCCCGCCACAGTGGTTGGCGTGATGCCCAAGAGCTTCGATCCATTGCTAGGCAACTCTGATCTGTGGATTCCGGCGGCGTACACCGCGGAACAGCTAGCCGATCACGATGACCATTATCTGAATGTGGTGGGTCGGCTTAAGGCGAATGTTTCGTTGGCGCAGGCCCAATCGGAGCTCAATGTGATCGCCCAACGCCTGCAGCAGCAGTACCCGCTTGACGATCAGGACCGCGGTTTTCGCCTGCAGCCGCTCGCTACCGCGCTCCTGGGCGACCAGCGGTTGGGCCTGCGTATGATGCTCGCCGCCGTCGGCTTCTTGTTGCTGATTGCTTGTGCGAATATTGCGAATCTGCAGCTGACTCGCTCTCGCTCGCGCCAAAAAGAGATTGCCATGCGAGCAGCGCTGGGAGCTTCGCCGCGCCGCATCGTGCGGCAGCTTCTCGCGGAAAATCTCGTGCTCGGGCTTGTCGG
This sequence comes from Acidobacteria bacterium 13_1_20CM_58_21, assembly GCA_001919715.1. GTDB lineage: Bacteria > Acidobacteriota > Terriglobia > Acidiferrales > UBA7541 > Acidiferrum. Next base: position 2,854 of record MNIJ01000203.1, on the reverse strand, counting down.
CGGTGTTGTTGGTGTTTTGCTCGCCTACTGGGCCTTATCCTGGATAATGGCCCACGGGCCCGCCGAAATGCCGCGGCTGGATCAGTCGCGTATCGATGCCAGCACGCTCGCCTTCGCTTGCGCGGTTGCTCTTTTCTCCAGCTTTTTCTTTGGGCTGGCTCCGGCCCTTCGCTCCGCTTCGACTCGTCTCAATGAAGTCTTCAAGATGGGCTCCAGCACGTCGGGGGGCACTCGCGATCGAGTCCGGAGTCTCCTGGTAGTCTTAGAAGTGTCCCTGGCTTTAATTCTGATGGTTGGTGCTGGGCTGCTGGTCCGCAGCGCGCTGCTGGTATCGCATGTCGATCCGGGCTTTGATACTTCCAACGTCGTTGTCGGACGCGTCGGTCTCCCCGATCCTGGCTATCACGATCCCGCCGTTGCGCGGCAAACGTTTGAACGGATGATCACGGTCGCCGCGGCCTTGCCTGGCGTGGAGTCCGCGGCGGTCGTTTCACGTGCTCCACTTGCTGGCGGCGGAAGCAGCAATGGCCTGCTTGCCGAAGACCAAGGACTTGACCTTTCGAATCTGGTGAATTCGCAATTGCAAATCATCTCGCCCAGCTACCTCTCCACCGCCCGCGTGCCATTGAAAGCCGGCCGCGACTTCACTCCACAAGACCGGCGCGACCGCACTCTGGTCGCCATCGTCAACGAAACTCTTGCTCGCACCATATGGCCCGGCGAAAACCCTATCGGCAAGCGATTCGCTTGCTGTGAGGCCGGACCGAAAGGCCGTATGGACCCGGTGTGGCACGAGGTCGTCGGAGTGGTGGCGGATGTGCGCGCATGGGGTCTCGACCACCAGGTCCAGCCGGAGTTTTACATCCCGATTGCGCAAATGCCGCCCAGTGCGTGGGATTGGATTGGACGCACCATGGACCTAGTGGTGCGGACTGGCGGGGGCGTGGTGCCAGTCCACGAGTTGCAAAGTGTAGTGGCCTCCGTCGCGCCCGCTGTGCCGATTTATCGGCTCTCCACCATGCAGCAGAAAATTTCCAGCACGCTCGAGCGGTCGCACTTCGATACGTTCCTGCTGGCCATTTTTGCCACCACTGCTCTACTACTTTCGTCAGTCGGAATTTACGGAGTCCTTTCCAACATTGTAACTCAGCGCACGCGCGACATCGGGATTCGCATGGCGCTTGGTGCATCGCAAGCGCAGATTGCTTGGGATGTGCTGGGCTTCGGAATGCGCCTTGCCAGCATCGGACTGGTTCTAGGCCTCGTCGGCGCGTTGGCGGCCACGCGCCTGCTCTCCTCTTTGCTGTACCGTGTGCGCCCCACCGACACAATCACCTTTACTGCCGTATCTGTGATCTTGCTGGTTGTCGCGTTGATGGCCAGCTATCTGCCCGCGCGCCGCGCCACCCGCGTCGATCCCATGGTGGCCTTGCGTTACGAGTGACGGCTCTTTCCCGCCACCAGCGAATCATGAAACCTGCGGGACTTCAGCCTTTCTGAATCGCTCACAAATCTGCTTCATCAACGATGGTCGCGAGTTCTCGATAGCGACACAGCGCGTTTGCCAGTTGCATCTGACGAGGGGTGCGGCATTCGGGCTCGAATAGACGCGGGCTCCCCACCACAATAACCGCCGACATTCCCCTCGAAGTTGCAACATTCAGTCGATTCAAACTGAAAAGAAATTCCATTCCCCGCGGCGCTTCTTCCGGCGACGACGTCGTCAGCGAATAAATCACCACGGGTGCCTCCTGTCCCTGAAATTTGTCCACCGTGCCGATCCGCATTTTCTGCAGCCGGGCCGATAAATCCGCTACCTGCGCGTTATACGGTGCCACAATCAAAATATCGGCTTCCTTTAGCCGCCGGCTATGGCCCGCGCCTCGGAACCATCGCACTTCCGGCTTTAGCAATCCCTCCACAATCCGCGCCACTATTTCCACTTCCTTTGCGCACGAGTTCCGATTGCCCTCGTGCTCCACCGGAACAAACCGCAATCCGGCCCCGTTCAGACACGGGTGTCCTTCCAGCACACGACTGTGCGTCAATACTTCGGACTGCAATCGTTCTTCGTAAAAAAGTTCCGCGGTGAACTCGCAGATTGTCGGATGTAGCCTCCACGTTCTTGGCAACAAGAATCCCGTGTCCGCCGAAATCGTCTTGTGGTCACCGAGCAGGTGCTCTAGCGCCGATTTTTCCGCCCCATCCGGATGGCTCCCTTTCAGTGGCCGCTCCAATTGCTGCGGATCGCCGATGAGCACAAGACTCTTCGCAGCCTGCGACACCGCGAGCACATCCGCCAGGCCCATCTGTCCCGCCTCATCGATGAACAGCACGTCCACTGCTTCGAAAGCTGCTTCCGGCGACCACAGCCACGACGTCCCGCCCAACACCTTTGCTCGGCCGGATTCTAGCGCCGCCCACCCCTCCTCGTTCTTCCTGGCGACGGCAATCGCTTCGGTAGGTTCTTCCACGTCCGACCGCTGGATGCACCGCACACCTTCCTGGTTTCCTTCCTTCGCCGCACCCACCACTTCTTCGAGCAGCTTCCGAATCACTTTGTGGCTCAAGGCGGTAATGCCAATCTTTTTCCCCTCCTTCACCAACTCACAGATCATTCGCGCGCCTGTGAACGTCTTTCCCGCGCCCGGCGGCCCCTGTATCGCAAACACAGAGTCTTCAAGCGCCGATACGATCCGGCAAGCTGTGCTCTTGGGGTCCTCGCCGGCCAGCGGCTCCAGCGTTTCGCCTCTCGCCAGGCGCGGCCGCTTCCGCAGCAGCAAGTCTCGCCCCGCACGATATCTTCCGGCAGCCTCAATACCATTTGCCGCCACCCACTGGCCGACCCGGTAAA
>MNIJ01000035.1:14824-26255 GCA_001919715.1 Acidobacteria bacterium 13_1_20CM_58_21 | reverse complement strand
CGCTTCCGCGAGTTTGTTGTGATCATCGGTGAACTCCTGCGTCAACTGCCCGGAGGTCGTGTTCAGCGAGACGCGATCACTCGCCGCCAAAGCTTCGAAAAAGCGTGTTGCCGAATCACGGACGAACGCCGCGTCGGTCATCGATAGGTGCACGTCGTCGAACACCATGGAGACAAATCGCTGCGGCAGAACGACGGCTTTGCCACCCGCTGCATCCGCGCTCGACGAAGAACCCTCGGCGTCCGTGGAGGCTACTGCCGAGGCCGTGCGTGTCTCGGGCGTCTCCACACTGAAAGAAGAAATTGTTTGTAGTTTGCGGTTGTCGAAGAGTTGAAAATCCTCCTTCTTGAGATTGGATACGATCTTGCCATGCGAGTCGCGGACCACCACGCGGACCAGCACCAGGTTTACGCGCACCTTGAAGGTGGTCGGCGTATCGCGACTGGAGACTTCCTCATTCTGGCCCGCTGCCGGCGCCGACGGGGGCTTCGCCGTCGAATCTGTCTTTAAGGGTGCATCCTGGGGGGGTGCGGGGGTTGGAGCGGAGAGCCGGCTGCCGGAAACTGATAGGCAGCAAGCAAAAACTAGCAGAATGATGCGGCGGAACCCGTGGAATAGCAGTGAATGAAACATCCCTGCCCTTCACAAAGCCGCATCCTAAGGCGTCCGCGAGGGAGGAAACCAGGGATGCCCTACTGCTGACTGGTGATTTGACTATACGCCCGGCACAATTTTTGTGTCAATCACGATACTGCTCGATATCCAGTTAGGCTCCAGATGTCCTGCGCTTCTTCACGGCGAAGAACGTAACGGTCGCCGTCGTCCACGAGCACGCGAAAGTAGGTCGCGCCTGGTGAATACCAGCGATCTTCAATGGTCACAATCTCCCTGACTCCGTCGATCAGATTCAGCCTCAAGGGAAACTCGTCCGCCTGATCCCCGGAATGGCACTCCACGCGAATCACTTGCTTACGCACGGGCCCGCGCACCTCGGCGGCTCTCCGCCAGCTCCGCGTTCCAGGCGGCGCCCAGGAAAATAATTACTGCGGAAAGCTGCATCCAGATGATCAAACCGATCACGGCTGCGAGCCCGCCATACACGACGCTGTACGGAACGCGGCGCACGTAAACTCCAAACAGCACGTCTACCAGCCACCACAGCAGCGTCGCGACCATCGCTCCGGGCAGGACGTTGCGCATGCTGACCTCTGAGGGCCGCGCCACGCGATAAATCACCGTCAGTGCCATCATGGCCAGCACCATCGCGGCGACCGGGAAAAAGACATTCCACCATCCTTGTAAAACGGTGTGCTTGCCGATTTCATGGGCAATCCATCGTCGCAGCGGCTTGCCCAAAACACCAAGGATGGCCGCCCCCAGCAACGGAGCAATCGTCGCCAGCAGCAACATCAAGCCGCGAACTTGGCGGTGCAGAAACCCGAGTTTTTCCGTGTCCCCATAGATGGTCTGAATTCCCTGCATCACCAGCTTCATCACCTGTGATCCTGCGAGCAACGTTCCTGTCCATCCCAGCGCCGCGATTTTCCACGCTTGCGGTCCGCGCTTCACCAAAAACTCCGAAACGATCGCCTGACTCCCGGGGGGCAAAAACTGCGTGAGATCCGCGATCAGGTCGAACAGGCTCGTCCTGCCGCCAATCCGGCTCGTCGCCAGCGCCACGGCAATCAGCAGGGTTGGGAAAAACGCCAGAAAAAGATTGAAAGCGATCGCCTGCGAAATCACTCCGCAACGTGGAAATACACGCGCAAGCATCCGGTAGACCCATCGAAGGAGTTCCGGGGATGAAATCATAGCCGGGCATTATACCTGCCTGAGCACCTCGCGCTGAAGTTGCCGATGCGCACTGGGATGCTCGAGAAACTTTGTCGGGAATCCGGGAGCCCGTGCCACTCGTTCTCCGTCCTGGTGAAAGCAATCAATCATTGGACAATTCTCATGCAGAAGACCGTTCTCGCCTCGCGGATAAGGCAGTAATCTTTATGAGCCGTCTGCCGCTTACCCGCTCAGGAGAAACATGGCCACAGGTCCCGTCTTGCTGCTTCTGGTCTTTGACTTGCTCCTTTTTCTCGGGGCTGCTTTCTATTTTGACAGGAGCGAGCAAAAATGGGAGAACCTTCTGCTCAGTACGCTCTTTCTGTTTTCCGGAATGCCCGCGTTGATCTATCAAGTCGTTTGGCAGCGCGCGCTGTTTTCGATCTATGGAGTAAACGCCGAGTCCGTGGCCATCGTCGTCAGTGCTTTCATGCTGGGTCTGGGTCTCGGGAGTCTTGCGGGCGGCTGGGCTTCGGCTCGGTTCCCACGCCAGGGCATCTTGTTTTTTGGACTTGCCGAGCTGGGGATTGCACTCTTCGGGCTAGCTTCGCTACACATTTTCCGATGGGCCGCAGCCTACACCGCCGGCGCCAAACTGCCCTCGGTCGTCGTCTTCAGCCTCGCACTAATCCTCATTCCGACCATACTCATGGGAGCCACTCTTCCTATCCTCGTCGAGCACCTGGTGCGACGCTCGGGGCGTGTCGGCGCATCCGTTTCCCGGCTCTATTTCGTCAATACTTTGGGCTCGGCCATGGCTTGCTATTTTTGCGCGACGTTCTTGCTTCGTGAGTTTGGCCAGGCTGGCTCGGTTGCCGTCGCGGCTTGTCTCAACACGGTTATCGGCGGCACGGCCTATCTGTACGGACGGCGCGGGGCAACTACATCCGGCCCTGCACCCGCCGCCCAACCGGCGACAGCCCGTGGCGACTCTCCGATCAGGCTTCCGATGGCCATGTTCCTTGCCGGGCTCTCGGGCCTCCTTGCGCTGGGATTTGAGATCGCCTGGTTTCGCGTTTTTTCCGTGGCTGCGGCGGATCGCGCTCCCGCCTTTGCTCTCTTGCTCTCGATATTTCTAGCGGGGATTGCCGCGGGCTCTTATCTATCGGAAAAATTGACGGAGAGAGCCAGCCCGAATACCGTGGCGCAAGTCATCGGTATGCTGCTGCTCCTCGCCGGCGGCATCTCGGCGTACCTGCCGGCACTGGTCGGCGCCGCAAGAGTTCACGGCTGGTCTTTTCTGGCTCCCGCACCCGCATTTTTCCTCACCGCGGCAATGTTCGGCTCTGTCCTCCCGCTTTTATGTCAGATTTCGGTCTTGGCGGGTGAGAAAGCAGGGAGCGGGGTAAGCCTCGTCTACGTCTCGAACATCATTGGCTCGGTTCTGGGGAGTCTGGGAATTGGTTTCGTTCTGCTGCAACATTTCGGGCTTCGCCAGATCTCTTTGCAGCTAGGAATTGCGACGGTCCTGACGGGGGGAATGGTTCTCATTATTGCCCGGCAGGAATCCGGGTTTCCGCCGGTCTGGGCGACTCTGCTCTTCGTTGCCGCGCTTGTAGCGGTGCCGCTCGCGTCACCACGCTTTGACTCGCTCTACGAAAAACTAACTTTCGGAAACCGCCCGGAGACCCGCACCACGTTTGCCCGCGTGGTCGAAAATCGGAATGGCGTAATTTCGGTGACCCAGGAGGCGGCAGTGTTTGGCGGTGGCGTGTACGACGGCTATTTCCGGATCGATCCTAGTCATGATTCGAATCTCATCATCCGCGCTCTGGTTCTGAGCGCCATCCATGTCGCTCCCAAGCGCATCCTCATGATCGGCTTGTCCTCCGGCTCCTGGGGACAAGTCGTGGCCAATCATCCGCAAGTCGAATCGCTCGACGTCGTCGAGATCAACCCGGGTTATCTTCAGCTGATTCCGCAGTATCCCGTGGTGCGCTCGCTCCTTCAGAATCCCAAGGTTCATATCTACATCGACGATGGCCGCCGCTGGCTCATCGCCCATCCCGATGCCCGCTATGACGCCATCATTTGCAACAACACCTATTTCTGGCGAGACCATAGTTCGGGCCTGATTTCAGTAGAGTTCTTCGAATTGGCCCACAGGCACTTGAACGCCGGCGGGATCTATTATTTCAACACCACCGAGTCCGCGGAAGCGATCGCCACGGCCCTGCATGCCTTCCCCTATGGGTTGCGCATCATCAATTTTCTGGCGGTCAGTGATTCGCCCATCCTGGTCGACACGCTCCGTTGGGTCGACACTCTTCGTCGATACAGGATCGACAATCGCAGCCTTTTCGATCCTGCCGACGCCGTGGCGCAGCAAACCCTTGTCGAATACATGCGCTTTGCGAACAGCATCAACCTGCCAGCGGCGCAGGTGGGCCTCGAGGGTTCTGACTCGCTGCGCAAAAAGTATGGGCGCGAGCGCCTCGTCACCGACAACAATATGGGCCGGGAATGGGAGCTGGACGCGCCCATTCCCTGGCATTGATTCCCCGCGAAGAGCTGCAAGGGCTTCACGCCTTCCCGGCAGCCGAGGCTTTCTGGATGAATTCCCACACCTTCTTGTTGCTGAACGGCTGCATGCGCTGCCGCATGCTGGCCGGCCAGTTGGGACGGTCCTGATGCATCTTGCTTAGGCCGGCCGTGATTTGCGGGTCGCGTCCGGTAAAGGCTCCCAGGAGTTTTTGCCAGCGTGTCGCCAGACCCTGGGCTATCTCGCCGGCGGGATCTTCCCCGAGTGCGGCTTCCACGTCACCGAAGAGGTCCGACCATTCCCGGGACCAGCGTTCCTGATTCTCCGGCGACCACAGCTGTTTGCGCTCTTCGATCTTCGCTTGCGCCTCATGACTGTAATATTTTTTTGACCAGTCCATGTTGTCTTGCATTTCGATCACCTCGATGATTCTCTTCAGAACCACAGCGTCAGGCCGTTCGCCGGCCCGCGTCGCCTGTTCGGCTTCGTGGATAGCATTGATACCGCTGTCCAGCAGCCGCTGCTTTTCCTGGAGCACCCGGCGCTGCAGGCGCAGCGCCTCGAGCAGCGCCGTGGCTTCTCGGTTGAAGAGCGTTCTGATCTGCTGCAAAGGGATTCCCAGGAACTTGAGAGCCACGATCTGCTCCAGCCGTTCGAAGTCGCGAAGACTGTACAAGCAATTGCCAGCCTGCGTGCGTCTGGGCTTCCATAGGGCCCCAAGCGGTCGTAGTGGTGCAGCGCGCGAACCGTCACCCGGCAAGCTCCGCAAATTCCTGCACGTGATACAAGTCCTTCACGAGGAACGCCCTTTGGTAACCAAGGTCGTTAGCGATGACGTAACGTCAGAGTCCAGCACAATCCTGCACCCGCGCAGCGGCGAAGGGCTTGATTAAGGTCTATTGTCTTGCTGCGAGTTCTGGTGCCGCGCTCGGTAGCTGGCGTTCGGTTCAGGCCTGTTTTTCCATGTGGATCACCGGGAGAGACTCGCCGTTCACCAATGGAATCGAGATGGGTTTTACGGCCACATAGCCCTTAGCGCCGAAGAGTTTTGCACCGGTAAGCGTTGCTCCCATTTCGTAGCGAGTAAAACCGGCGGACCTCGCCGCATCTTCGCAAGCCTGCAGGATCAAGCTGCCGACTCCGCGGCGTGCCCAATCCGGATGGATGAAGAAAGCGCGAATCTTCGCCGCATCGTGAGGAGGGTCCAGCAGCGCATCCTGGCGTGCCGTCCAATGGTCGCTCCCGTAAAGCGTTTTGCGCTTGCTCCAGCCGCCGCATCCGACAATCATCAATCCGGATGGTGCGTTCTTTGCTCTAGTGGGCTCGACAGCGCCAGGCTCGGCTTCGGCGACCATATACGTTCCGTCGGCGATGAGCTGGCTATCGACGCCAAAAACAGTCTCGAGCGCGCCTTCGATCTGCGCTGGCGTGTAGTCCTGCGCCTGCAAGCCGCGCACGGACGCCATGACCAGTTCGCGCAGAACGGGAATATCTTCAGGAACAGCGAGACGAAGGCGAATGTTTGCTGGCATCGTGGCGCGAGGGCCGGAATGGATTCTATCGCCGAGTGCTCGACGAGCGCGACAGAATTCAAATTGTCCAGCATCATGGGCTGGTATGTTGAACGTCTTAGAGAAAGCGCCATCCACTGTGGAGGCAGGTGATCTCAAATGCTCTACATGGTCATCGAGCGATTCAAGAATCGGGACGCGAAAGCAGTTTATCGCCGCTTCCGCGAGAAGGGTCGCCTGGCTCCGGACGGGCTCGCTTATGTGCAGAGCTGGGTGGAGACAAACTTCGATCGCTGCTTCCAGTTGATGGATTGCGGCGATGTGCACTTGCTGGAACAGTGGGCAGACCACTGGCGGGATCTCGTCGACTTTGAATTTGTCCCGGTGCGCGGTTCAAAAGAAGCGGCGGAGATCATCACTTCCGAACTCTGAATTACGATTTCCCGTGCGAATGATGCGTCCCGCGAAGCCTGGTCAGCAAAGCAGCCAGCTTTGGCCGGTCTTGCTCGCCCAATGCCGTAAATTTCAATCCTAACCCAACTCCGGAGCTGGCATGCCGCACCACCGCGTCGGCCCTGATCTGTCCTTCTTGCACAAGGAAATGCAACCTGGTCTGGATGCCTTCGGTCCTTGGCTGGGGTGTCTCGATGAACAAGCCTCCCATGCTCATATCCCTGACACGCGAGACATCCTCTTGTTCGCGACACTGCCAGTACACCCACACATCTCCGTGTGCCGGGACACGGGACGTCAATCTCCTGGATGGCGCAGCGACTGGTCGCGAGGGGGGCTTTACGGGAAACATGGTCTCGAGGGCCCATCGGCCAATTCATCATAAGCAAGCGATCTTGACAGTAGTGTTAAAGACTCCTTAATCGTTTCACGGAGAAAGATGCGGAGGAGTCCATCAGCCTCCGTGCCACCGCGGTGTTAAGATTGGGATTGGTAGAGCTTCGATGCCATTGCCGGGTCCTCCCTTGCCGGCTGTAACACCACGTCGTACACTCGGAATCTCCTATGGATCACTCGAGGACTCATCCGTGACCACTCCTGCACAGTTCGTACCTGCATCCCAATTCGCACGTAGCGCCCGCAGCGAAGAAGTTGTCGCCAAGCATAAGAAATATCTATGGCCTTCGGTGATCAACTACTTTCGGCAGCCCCTGGTTGTCGACCGCGGCGAGATGCAGCACCTTTGGGATCTGGAAGGTAACAAGTATCTTGATTTCTTCGGCGGCATCCTGACCGTCTCCGTGGGGCACTGCAATCCGAAGATCTCCAGCAAAGTAAACGCGCAGGTCAACCGGCTGCAGCACACTTCGACGCTTTATCCCAACGAACACATCGTGGCGCTGGCGGAGAAGATCGCCGAAATCACACCCGGCAACCTACAACAGAGCTTTTTCACCAACTCCGGTACCGAAGCCAACGAAGCTGCTATTCTGCTCGCGAGGATGTCCACCGGTAGCTATGACGTGGTGGCACTGCGCCACGCCTATTCCGGCGGCTCGTCGCTCGCCAAAGCCATCACCGCGCACGCACCCTATCGCAAGGGTGGCGTTATCAGTGTCGGCATTTCGCATGCTGTGAATCCCTATTGCTATCGCTGTCCGCTGCACTTGAAGTATCCCGATTGCGAAGTGGCCTGCGCGGATGACGTGGAGAATCTCATTCAGACCGGGACCAGCGGAAATATCGCTGCCTTTATCGCCGAACCGATTCAAGGCGTCGGTGGTTTCATCACTCCGCCCAAAGAATACTTCAAGATTGTCTTCAAGATCGTGAAAAAGTATGGCGCGCTGTTTATCGCCGACGAAGTGCAAACCGGCTGGGGACGCACTGGTAAGCGATGGTTCGGTATCGAGCAATGGGAAGTGGTTCCGGACATGATCACCGGAGCGAAAGGTATGGCCAACGGCGTGCCCGTTGGCTTGACGGTGACCACGCCGGAGATTGCCGGCGGATTCCAGGGTGCGAACATCGCCACTTTCGGCGGCAATCCGGTGACCAGCGTGGCGGCTAGGGCCACCATCGAGCTGATCGAAGAAGAGCATTTGCTCGAGAACGCGGACGTGGTTGGCACATATTTCCGCGGCAAGTTGGAAGAGTTACAGTCGAAGTATTCGCTCATCGGCGACGTGCGCGGCATGGGACTGATGCAAGCGCTCGAATTGGTGAAAGACCGCAAGTCGAAAGAGCCCGCGCCCGAAGCGGCCACCCAGGTGATGGAACGCGCCCGCCAGAACGGCTTGCTCATCGGCAAAGGCGGCCTCTATGGCAACACCCTCCGACTCGCCCCCATGCTGAATACCACCAAGCCCGACGTCGACGAGGCCATCAAACTCCTGGACAAGTCGTTCAGCGAGGTTGGGGATTGAGAATCAGGAGTTTGTCGCTTTTGCTGGCCATTTTTTCTTCGGCAATCTGTGCTTGCCCTCTTCAAACAAGCCCATCGTCAGGCGAAAAGAAACTTGTTTGGCGGTCGGTCACTTTCGCGATCGTGAAGTTCAATGACCAAGCGCCGAAGTCCTGGAACATCTACCACACGGAGAAAAAAGGATTGCTGCTGGTACAGCTGTGGAAGCGGTATCTGCTGGTTGATACCAAGGAACAAGAGGCCTACGAGATCGATCCGCAAACCGTGAAGCCGCGCGGCGAAGATGTGGAATGGTCACCCGCCGACAAGGGCGATCAGCCGCTAGAGACTACCGAGTGGAAAACGCGCGGCATTGGCAGCATGCAACTGGTTAGATTTCGTCTCGGCAAGGATGGCCACGTCCTGGAGCTCCAAGTCCCCCTGCTGATCAACGGCAAACCGGCGTACTGAAGAGCAGTTTTCAGTTTTAGGTTGTTTATTTTTAGGCTTGGGATGGCGAAAAGCTTTCATCGCTTTGTTAAGCGATAAACGAGGAGATCCAGGGCCCTCCAGTGCGTGCAGGTCCATGGCCTGCCCGTCAACGCACCGTGGTCTCTGCTTATGGAGCGAAAACTAATAACTGAACCTTTTTTAGCGGCGATACACGCCGTAATACCACGGAATGCCAAGCGCGCCGGGCTCGACGCCCACAACCACCGCATCGCCCGCGCGAAAGCGATCGTAATCGTCAAAATCTACAGCTAATCGCTCGATTTTCTGCCCTGCACGCCAGGAACGAACAAACAACCGGCGCGCCCGGACGATTCCCGGCATGTTGTAGCGGCTATCCACGGCAGTGGGGTAGTAAGCCACGTTTTTTTGGGAGTCCAACTTTCCGTTCACAAGAAGTGTAGCGGCTAGAATCCACGGCAGAGGAATGAATCCCGAGTAGATGCGCTTGAGTACTTCGAGTTCCCGGCGCTTTCGCAAGCGGCGGTCGAGGACCACGGCGATGGCCAGTGCGACAAAGAAAAGCACGCCAAAGAACACGAGTATGAGGTCCAGATCGAGGGGCGGATAAATCTGACTGACGTAGGGAAACGCCAGCGACCCGGCGAGAAATACCGCGGTGCGCTTGAGTAGACGCCGGCGGAACATGACTTCGGCGGCCGCGGAAGTCAGTCCGCAGGAGGGACACTGATCCGCTGTCCGCTCAGAACCGCAATCAAGGCAGCGTGTCATCGTACTTAGTATAAAACGGGATCAAGAGCCGGTGTTGGAGAGTAAAGAAAGCAGGCCCTCGTAAAGCTTCTGGCTCTCGGATTCGGAAACAACCACGGACACGCCCATGCCATGTCCAGACTCCACGCGCTTTACAAGACACTCGAGTCTTACGGGGCGATCTAGAGTCAGTCGCGCGGTGAAGGACGCACCCACCCAGAGCGGATCGACCGCTTCGATAAACATTCCGCTGGTGCTGATGTCGCGCGTGCTTGCACGCAGCACCGCGGAACCCCATTCGATTTCGAGGTCTGCGCGGAACGAGTAGCGCGGCGCCCAGCGGCGCTCGAGTCGCTGGGCTGGATGATTCCCACTGCCCATTGAACTGCGGCAACCCCCTGCCAGGGATTACGTACCACGGCGCTCGGGCGAAATCGCCGCTTCTCTTCTCTGGAAGCATACGCCTTCTTCCACCACAAGATATACGACGCCGGAAAGGAATGTTTTGTTCCCAGCAATGTGATTTTCGATGCCCAGGAAGTCATGCTGGTGATGTGCGAAATTTTACGACTGGAAAAGCCGATGCTTACTCTCGATTGGATGCGGGTGGTTCTTTGGCCGGAGCATTCTCACTTGCTGCTTTTTGGCCGGCGCGCATGCGGCGCTGCACTTCAGCCTGCAGATACTTGCGAAGGCTCTCCGGCACCATGCCCGGGGCCGCCAATTCGCGCAGGTCGGAAACAGTGAGCTCGGGAAGGTAGGAAAGAATCGTGGCCAGGGGCGCAGAAGGATGGCGGACAAGCGCTAGGCGCACGTTGTAGGTGATGGACCACTTGTGGTGGTGAACGATGGCCGGAATCATGGAAGTGGCTGGCTTTTCGCGAGAAAGGGCTCTCAGAATTTGTGCTTCCGTCATGTGCGGGTTGTCGAGAACGATCGAGACGACTTGCTCGTGGCCTTCGGCGAGCAGCGCGCCGGCCACGCGCGCCGGGCCACGCCGCGCTAATGTGATTTTCTGGCCGAGAGGGAGTTGCGGCAGGCGTGCGAGCAATTGATCTTCGGCGTTGCGCTTCAGCTCCGCGGAAACACCGGGCACAATCGCAACCTGCACGAGGTCCATCAAATAGAGGTCGCGGAGAAGGCGCAGGCTGATCTGGCACGGCGTGCGCGGATGAAAAGCCAGGGCACGCTTCACTCGGTAGCTCTTGAGCAAAGGCTTGCGCCGCGCCACCTCCTCGAGAATTTCTGACGGGAGGTTCTTTCTTTCCAACAGCAGACGGAGTTGTGTTTCTTCCATCGCCGGATTGTCGAGAAGCGCGAGAAGCACATCCACCGAAGCATGGTGCAAAAGAACGGCGAGTTCATCGCCGGTGGCAGCAAGCGCGCGTTCGCGGGCTGATCCTTCTTCCGACATTTCAATATCGCGCGGCGCGTGCCGCTGCCTCCGCAGGCGACATTCGAAGCCCGCCGATTTGTGCTTGCGGCAAAACGCGCTTCAATGCCGCGTCAAGTTGCACATCGAAGAACGCACACCGGCCTACGGTTCCTCCCGTTTTCACAATCATTATATTCTCGCGGCCCTGGCCCGAATGTTCGGCCACGGCATTCACCAAAGAGGATAATTCGCCTGCTGCTTGAGCCAAAATCTCGCGCGCCGCAGTGTCTCCGGCATCGGCCGCGGCAGCCACGATGGGAAATACTGACGGAAAAACGCTGTCTGGCTGCAGAGCGGCGCGCTCTTGCAGTTCCGGCCAGGAAGCATAATCGAGCTGCTCTAGAATCTTCATTCCCAGAATCGAGTCCTTTCCGTGCTGGTCTCGCTCTTTCATGGCCCTCGCAACCGCCCGGCTGCCGATGTCAAATGCGCTGCCGTCGTCACCGAACCGCGGGCCTTGTCCCCCGGTGCGCCAGATTTGTCCCTGCGCGTTGCGGCCAATTGCAGCAGATCCGGTTCCGGCGACAAGGACGATCACCGGGCCTTCCCCGGCAGCCGCTAGCGCTATTTCCAAATCCGTGAAAATGCTGACC
>MNIJ01000035.1:0-14794 GCA_001919715.1 Acidobacteria bacterium 13_1_20CM_58_21 | reverse complement strand
CCCGCCAATCCCGCGCCTAGCGCAACGATCACGTTTCGTGCAACCCGGGCTTCTTCGAAGGAAAGATCCGCCGCTTTCTCGATTTCACGTGTGGCCGATTCCACACCAACGCGCCAAGGGTTCGACGGCCCGGAAAAGCTGCGGGCAAGAATCTTTCCGGCCGGGTCCATCAAGACACATTCCGTCTTTGTGCCGCCGCCATCCAAGCCCAGGACGTAATCCATGGAAAGAGCATACGTGAAAAACGCTAGACTCGAATTGACTCGCCCGCGAGGAGGTTGAGAAGAGTATTGACGCAAGGTGCAACGACTTCTGTACAACGACTTCTTGACGAGGTGACGGGAGGCCACTATCCTCGACGCACTTTTCCGCAGCACCTGAAGAGCCTGTGGAAAAGGCACTTGATGCGCATCCATCCGCTAGATCTTGCGATTGTCATTGCGTACTTGCTTGGCGTTACGGCGCTGGGGATGCGTTTCCGCCGTGGCCAGCAAAGTGTAACCGACTACTTTCTGGGCGGCCGCACGGCGCCATGGTGGGCGCTGGCCTTTTCGATCGTGGCCACCGAAACCTCCACGCTGACGATCATCGGCGCGCCGGCCATTTCCTACGGCGGAAACCTCACCTTTCTTCAACTGGTCTTCGGCTACCTGATCGGCCGCGTGCTCATTGTATTCTTATTGCTCCCCGGCTATTTTCGCGGCGAGTTTTTCACCGCTTACGCCTTGATCGAAAAGCGATTTGGCCACAAGATGCGCGCGGTCGCGGCCAGCACATTCCTGATCACGCGCGCCATTGCCGAAGGCGTCCGCGTTTCTGCCATCGCCCTGGTGGTAAGCGTCGTTCTGGGGACCTCGGAAAAGCTCGCCGTCGTCATCGTTATCGCCCTAACGGTCTTGTACACCTTTGAAGGCGGCATGAAAGCGGTGATTTGGACCGACGTTGTGCAGTTGCTGATCTATCTGACCGGAAGTGCGGTGACGTTCTTCGTTGCGCTGCGCCGCATTCCGGGCGGGTGGCAAGAAGTAACACATGTGGCTGCAGCGGCCGGACACAAATTGCAACTTCTCGACTTCTCCTGGAATCTTGCCACGAAATATACCTTCTGGTCCGGGCTCATCGGCGGCGCGTTTCTCACCATGGCCACGCACGGCACGGACCAGATCATCGTGCAGCGGCTCCTCGCGGCGAAGACCGAGCGGGACAGCGCCCGTGCCCTGCTCGCCAGCGGCGCCATCGTGCTTGTCCAATTCACTGTGTTTCTGCTGATTGGCGTGCTCCTTTATGTGTTCGCGCAGCATTCTCCGCTCTTGGCACCCGGCGAACGCACCGACCGCATCCTGCCGCTCTTTCTGGTGCGCGAGATGCCCGTGGGACTGGCCGGCCTGCTGCTGGCTTCCATCATGGCCGTGGCCATGTCCAACGCCAGCGGCTCATTGAATTCCCTCGCCGCTTCGAGCGTGCTCGATTTTGCAAAACTGCGCGGGCCAAGCGGCGACCCCGCCCGCGTCCTGCGCCTCTCCCGCGGCATGACCCTCGCCTGGGGGCTGGTGCTGATGGGTTTCGGTCTGGTGAAGTGGGGCCCGCTGCTCGAAACCGGGTTGACCGTGGCGTCGTTGCCTTTCGGCAGCCTGCTCGGCCTCTTTCTTCTCGGCACGTTCGACCGCGGCGCGAACGCGCGCGGCGCCCTGGCCGGAATGATTGTGGGGCTCGCCGCGATCTTATGCCTATTCCAATTTACCAGCGTGGCATATACGTGGTACTTCTTGATCGGATCGACCGTGACGTTCGCGGTTGGGACCGTTGCCAGCCGGCTGGCCTCGCATCACCCGGCGAACGTGGCCTGATCCTAGAGCGGAGCAGTCGTGCCCCTACTTGCAAGACCTGCGCAACTTGGAAGAACTTTCAGCGAGGTGAAATGACCGAAAAACGGTTGGAGCTGGTGCGCGGCCTGGGCGCGTGGGCGTCCGCGGCCATCGTTGTCGGAACCATGATTGGCACGGGAATTTTCCTCAAGCCTGCTGAAATGGCACACGAAGGCCGTAGCGTCTCCGTCGTTTTCGCCGCGTGGATCATCGGCGCGATTCTTTCCATCTTCGGCGCGTTTTCCTTCGCGGAATTGGGCTCCATGATCCCGGAAGCCGGCGGCGAATACGCCTATCTCCGCCGCGGCTTCGGCCCTGTTTACGGTTTCGTCTTTGGCTGGATGCATTCCATCGTCGGCCGCCCCAGCTCGCTCGCTTCCATCTCCGCCGGCATGATGCGCTTCTTGAGTTTTCTGCTCCCCGTCATCGCCGCGCCGCTCTTCACCGTTCAAATCGCCGTCCCAGGTCTCACCGGCTGGATCAAACCTTATGATTTTGTGTTTACCTGGGCCCAACCGCTCGCAGTTCTGTGGCTCCTGATCATGACCGGCGTGAACTATCTGGGCGTGCGGCTGGGTGGTGCGGTCCAGGTTTTTTTGACGACCATCAAGATCACGTCTGTGGCGATTGTGATTGGCGTGGCGTTTTTTGCGCCCGCGAGCACCCAGACGAGCGGCGCGCAACCCTTCTGGCCAGCGGCGGGAATGGGTGCTGGCGCGATTTTCAGTGCATTTCTTGCCACACTTGCTGCGGCGCTGTGGGCCTACGACGGATGGGAAGATCTGAACCTGGTCGGCTCCGAAGTGGAAAACCCGCAGAAAAATTTTCCGCGCGCGCTGGTCGGCGGAGTCGGATTTGTCGCGGCGATTTACCTATTGTTTAGCGCGGCTTGCTTGAAAGTCCTGCCCTTCGAAACCGTGGCGGCATCGCGGCACATTGCTTCCGATGTCGTGGAGCATATCAAGGGAGCCACCGCCGCTAGTTGGATCACCCTGGCCATGGTCATCTCCGCCCTGGGCTCGATGAATTCCTCAGTGCTGAGCGGAGCGCGCGTGGGCTACGCCATGGCGCGCGACGGAATCTTCTTCAAGATCGTCGAAGGCATCCACCCAAAATTCCGCACGCCCGGCCGCTCGCTGATTTTCCAGGGCGTGCTGGCAAGTTTGATGGCGCTCACGGGAACATTCGAAGAACTGACCAATCTTTTCATTTTTGCCGCCTGGATATTTTACGGCGCCGCAGTCGTGTCCTTGTTTCGAATGCGCAAGACCGAACCCCATCTGCCCCGCCCCTATCGCTGCTGGGGCTACCCCTGGGTCCCCGGTTTATTCGTTGCGGGCGCGCTGGCCCTGACCGTAAATATCTGGCTTGAGCGCCCCGGCCGCTCCTCGATCGGGTTGCTTCTGATCCTCGTGGGGCTACCATTTTATCAGCGGTGGAAACGGGTGAGTTCAGTTGCCAACAAGGCGGCGTCCAGTTAGCCGTCGGGCATAAAAGAACTGAATGAGGAAGCCACCGGCCAGAAGAGCCGCTCCGGGGGCCAACACCCACGCGAATAGACCAATGAACAAGGGAGCGAACATGATGTTGTGGGCGACGCGGTCATCGAGGATGGCAATCACAGGAAGCGCAACCAGAAAAAAGACCAAATAGGGCAGCACGGAAAAAACGATGCAAGAAAATACTGCGCGTTGTGAGCCGCCTGCCCGATTTGATAGATAAGCTCCCATTGCGCCGATCAATGGCAGTGACAGCAGCCAGGGAATGTAAACCACTGCGACGGGAGCAACGAGAGACCAGCCGCTGTGTCGGGCGACCATCCAGGGATTGGGACCAAAAATCTGGATCAGCGCGAGAAGACCCATCGACAGCAAAAGGGTCAACAGGCTGGGCAACCAAAATTGCTTCACACGATTCGTCATGATGTTCTCCATCGTTCTGGCGGTTTGAATCCTGCGGCGTAGATCCCGCCAATCCTTGACCTCGCTCAGACAGCGCTGAGCGGCGTCTTGCTCTGCAAATCCTTGCCGGCGCGCCCCTTCGAAAACTTCGTCCAGATGCGCGGCGAGTTCTTCGATGACTTCTGCCCGCTCGTGCGGCTTGAGAGCGAGTCCGTCGAGCTGGCTGCGGACCAGCGCTTGCCAATCAGGCATTGGCCACCTTCTTGAGCCGCCGCAAGGCTTGGAAGAGTTCCGACCATTCCTGGCGGAGCGGCGAGAGTTTTTTCTTTCCGGCGGGAGTGAGGCGATAGCACCGGCGCCGGCGGCCGTTATCACTGGTTTCCCAACTGCCGCGAATCCAGCGGCGCTGCTCCATGCGGTAGAGCATGGGGTAAAGCGCGGCAAGGGTGAAGCGCAGAGCCCCCTTGGTTTGTTCCTCGATGCGCCGCGCCATTTCATACCCGTGGAGTGGACCGTCTTCGAGAATACTCAGAACGGCCAGTTCCGCGGTGCCGCGCTTGATTCCTGCTCCAATCATAGATTGCTCCCTTACATGTAATATTCTTATATATCAGACGGACATTGTCAACCGGCCGTAAGGACAGATGTCCAAAGGGCAACGTCGAAGGTGCAGTGGGACTAAACGGAGGCGGCGCGGGCCGTGCTTGCGCCGGCGGTGATTGGCAAGATGGCGGTTCCGGCCTCGCGGGAAACTTCAAAGGCGGGATGGAAGATTTTGGCGAGTGCTTCGATGCCGGTGGCCAGGCGCGGGCCAGGGCGCGAAAAGTAGCCATTGGCCTCAAGCGCATACACGCGGCCGTTTCGAACGGCCGGAATGGCGTGCCACGGTTCAGGGAACGACATGGACTTGTACTCGTCGCGAGCTTGCCCGGCGCCGTAGCCGCACGGAGCGATCAGTAGAATTTCCGGCGCAGCATCGATCACATCCTCCATGGTGACGCGGAAAGAAGGCGTGCCGGATCGTCCAAAAACGTCTTGGCCCCCGGCGCGGTGGATCATCTCCGGAACCCAGTGGCCGCCGACATAGAACGGTTGCAGCCATTCGAGGAAGGCCACGCGGGAGCGATCCGCCGAAAGCGGCAACTTTTGCTCCAACGCGCCGAGACGCACACCGATTTGTTTCAGCAGCGCTTCCGCCTGGGGACCACGGCAGGATTCTTCTCCCACCCAAAGAATGTCGCGCCAGACGTCGCCCAAATCCTGAGGGTTGAGGCAAAGAACATCGGGGCGCCGTTCGAATCGCGCCAGCGCCGTGGCAAGATCGTCGGGAGACGCGGCGCAAACATGGCACAAGTTCTGGGTCACGATCAGATCCGGTGCCAAAGCCTCCAGGACCTCGGCATCCACGGCATACAAGCTTTCGCCGCGGTGCACATACTCGCCCACGAGCCGGTCAATTTCCACCGGCGAAGCATCGTGCGGCAAGCGCGAATGAATGACCACAGGCTTCGAACGGGCGCGCGACGGGAAATCGCACTCGTGGCTTACGCCCACAATTTCCCGATCCAGGCCGAGTGCAAAGAGAATCTCAGTAGCCGAAGGGAGCAGCGAGACGATTCGCATGACGGACGCACTTTAACACAATTCTGGTGAAGGTTATTTGTAGAGGAAATATTTGCGGCGGATTTGGTCAAAGGCAGTTAGAGCGGCGGACCAGCTGGCGACGATCTTCTCGGCAGGCGTCCCGGACTGTAATTGCTGGATGGTGTCGGAATTTCCGATCAGCAAGAGGAGTTTTTCGGGATCGAACTGTTGCGGATAGAGTCTATGCAAAATCATGGCCGCCTCCATGCCCATGCTCATGGAGCGCACCCGGTAGCGATCCGTGATGCGCACGGCGACGCCACCGCAACGCTGGCCGCTGTAGAGACCGACGATGGGGATGAAGGGTTTGGCCGCAAAATGCAGGCCGGCGAGATGACGTTCGTTCAGTGCGGCGGCGACATCATCGCCGTTGAGCCAGGGAGCGCCAAATTCTTCAAACGGAGTCTCCGTGCCGCGGCCGACAGAGACACCAGCGTTTTGCAGGATTTCAATTCCGGGGTAGAGAACGGAACCCTTCGTAGTGCGGAGATTTGGCGAGGGTGGAATCCACTTGGTGCCGGTGCTTTCAAAGAAATAATTGCGATGCCAGTTTTTCATGGCGATGACATGCAGGTCGGCATCAATGTGGTTTTCGGCGTTGAAGAGTTGGGCGAGTTCGCCGATGGTTAAGCCGTAACGCACGGGCAGAGGGAAATAGGCGACGAAATTCGTTTTGTCCATGTCTAGCATCGGGCCCTCTACGATTTCACCGCCGAGCGGATTGGGGCGATCGAGGACGAAGAACGCGATGTTGCGTTTGGCGGCTTCCTCTATGCAATAAGCCATTGTCGTCGTGTAGGTGTAGAACCGGACGCCGGCGTCCTGAACGTCGAAGACCAGCGCGTCAATGCCTTTGAGCATTTCATCGGTGGGGCGAAGCGTTTCGCCGTAGAGACTATGGACGGGAAGACCAGTAGCGGGATCTTTGGCAGAGGAGATCTTTTCATCGCTGCGGCCAGCGAGACCATGTTCCGGACTGAATAGAGCGATCAGTTGAACGCCCGGGGCATGGGATAAAATGTCTACGGTACTGCGCCCTTGCGAATCTAGCCCGGTATGATTGGTGATCAGACCAACGTGCTTGCCGCGAAGTGGCGCGAACTTCTGTGATTCGAGAACGTCCAGGCCGGTTTGCACTCGTGCTGCGCGACCTGACTGTTTCGATGCAGCGCCCGCACGCACGTGGCCCACTGAGAATAGTGCCACCAAGAACGTGAAATGAATGAACGTGGAGTGCCGGCGCCTGAGTCTGGTCAAAGGGTCCCCCGCTATCGCCACCATACAATGATATTCTGGAACGCGCTGGCCGCAGCTGCGTTGAGAGCACAATGTGCGTGTGCTATGTATAAATACAGACTGCCGGCGCCCGCTGGGGGATTCTAACCGATGAAAGGACGCCGAGTCCGTTTTTTGCTTCTGATGCCCGTCTCAATCGTTCTCCTTATGGCCTATAACGCACGCAGCGAGAAGCACAGCAGTTCGGCAAAAAGAACCGTCGTGAAGGAGGGCGCAGCTCCCGCAAAGGGCGCGGTGAAAAAATTGTCGCCCACCGCGTACGCCTGGGTGGAAACCACACTCCGCAAGATGAGCGTCGAGGAAAAGATCGGGCAACTTCTTTTCACCACTTATCACGGAAGTTTTACGGCCACGGACATGGCGGCCTACCGGCAGATCCTGCACGACGTGACCGATCTCCACGTCGGCGGGTTCATCAACATCACACAAGGATCGCCGCTGGGAATCGTGAAGAGTCAGGCTTATCCCACGGCGGTGCTGAACAACCAACTGCAGGCAAAGTCGAAGCTGCCGCTGCTGGTCGGCGCGGATTTCGAGCGCGGCACGGCAATGCGGCTGGATGAGGGCACGTCTTTTCCGACGGCAATGGCAGTCGCCGCCGCCGGCAATCCAAAAGACGCGTACGCGATGGGCAAGATCACCGCGCTAGAGGCGAACGCCGTCGGAATTCACTGGATCTATGCGCCGGACGCGGATGTGAACAATAATCCTGGAAATCCGATTATCAACACGCGATCGTTCGGCGAAGATCCGGAGCGCGTCGCGCAATTTGTGACCGAGTTCGTTCGCGGCGTGCAGGAAAATGGCGGTGCGGCAACGGCCAAACATTTCCCGGGCCATGGCGATACGGCTGCCGATTCGCATATTGACATACCCGTGATTCGCGCTGACCGCGCTCGACTCGATCAACTTGAACTTGTGCCCTTCCGCGCTGCCATCTCCGTGCAGGTCGACAGCATCATGACGGGGCATCTGAATGTTCCCGCTCTCGAGCCCGATCCAAACACGCCAGCGACACTTTCCCACAATATACTCACCAATCTACTGCGCAATCAGCTCGGCTATCAGGGCCTCATCGTTACTGATGCTATGGACATGGGCGGAATCACGGTGCGTTACGCACCAGGAGAGGCAGCGGTGCGCGCAGTCGCGGCGGGAGTGGACGCGCTGCTGATGACCCCGGTGCCGGACGCCGCCTTCGAAGCTTTACAGGAGGCGGTGAAGTCCGGGCGCATATCCAAGGAACGATTGGATGCCTCGGTGCGGCGGATCCTCCAAGCCAAAGCACGCTTAGGGCTGAACCAAAACCGGCTCGTGGATGTGAATGCCATCAATCAGAAATTCGCTAGCGTTGCTTGGCAAAAAGAGGCGCAGGACATTTCAGACCGTGGCGTGACCTTGTTGCGCGACACACCACATCGCTTGCCGCTCGATGGAACGAAGCCCTCGCGCGCGCTGCTGTTGGCTTTTTATGCGGATCCGGAGCCGTATCCGGGAGAAGACCTGGAACGGGAATTGCGGTCGCGATTCGACTCGGTGACGACCCTGCGCGCGGACACCAGATTTGCGAATGCCGGCATTCTGAAATTGCCGCCGCCGGAAAGTTACGACATCGTAATCTTGGCGCTGTTTGTGCGCGTGAGCGACCGCAAGGGAAATGTGGATGTGCCCGCGGAGCAGGCGGCGCTGGCGGAGCAGATTTACAAAACGGACAAGCCGGTGATCACCGTGGGATTCGGAAGTCCATACTTGATCGAGCGATTTCCGCAAGCTGAGACGTGGCTGGCGGCCTTTGGGATTAGCGACGTCGCACAGATTTCGGCGGCGCGTGCGCTGTTTGGGCAAATTCCAGTGCGCGGGCATCTGCCGGTGACCGTGCCTGGTGTGAACATGAGGGCGGGATTTGGAATCGAGCTGCCCGCAAACCCAATGACCGTGCAATCGATGGAGACGCAGGGCGAAGCACAGCTGCAACCAGCCTACGATGTGATCGAGAAAGCGATTGCGGACAAGGGGTTTCCTGGCGCGACGCTGGCTGTTGGTTATCGCGGAAAATTGGCGGTGCGTTCGTTTGGGAAATTGAGTTATGACGCAAAGGCGGCGGCGACAGCGCCGACAACAATGTACGACATTGCCTCGCTGACAAAGGTGGTAGCGACTACAACCCTGGTCGCGAAGCTGGCGGAAGGGGACTTCGCTGTTCCGCTGGACCTGGACGCGAAGATCGAGCGGTATTTGCCGGAATGGCCGAGCGGGCCGAACGCGGAGTGGCGCCATCGAGTTACGTTACGGCATTTGCTGACGCACACTTCGGGGTTGCCGCCGTTTAAGGAATATTGGAGGACCTCGAAGAATAAGCAGGACACGCTGACGAAGATATTTGCCGAACCGCTGGACTACGAGCCGGGGACAAAGGAAGTTTATTCTGACCTGGGAATTATTCTGATGGCCGAAATTACAGAGCGCTTGACGGGAAGAAAGCTGGACGATTTGGCGAGAAATTATATTTTTTCGCCGCTGGGGATGCAGAACACGATGTATCGTCCGCCGAAGAAATTGTGGCCGCAAATTGCGCCGACCGAAATTGACAACAATTTGCGGCACCGGCTGGTGCAGGGCGAAGTTCACGACGAGAACGCGTTTGCGATTGGCGGCGTTTCAGGGCACGCGGGACTTTTCAGCACTGCGCCGGATTTGGCGGCGTTTTGCCAGATGCTGCTGAACGGCGGCGTTTACGCACACCAAAGAATTTTGCGACGCGCGACGATTGCGCAATTCACGACGCCTCAGCAGCTTTCTGGCGGAACGCGGACACTGGGATGGGCGGTGCCGACCGAAGGCGGATCGAGCGGGCATTATTTCTCGGCGCACAGCTTTGGGCATACCGGATTTACCGGTACTTCGATTTGGATCGATCCCGACCGGCAGCTTTTCGTGGTGCTGCTGACGAATCGCGTGCACCCGACGCGGGAGAATACCAAGATTCAAAAGGCGCGGCCGGCGCTGCACGATGCGGTGATCCAGGCGCTGGGATTGGCGACAGTGGCGTCGGCGAAATAAAGAGGTTCTAAGAAGAAGCTATTCAAAAGTAAGACGATCATGAAGCAGGCCGATATGAAAAAATGCCGCAGCAAATCATGAGCGAGCGGTCATAGCGAACCACCAGATGCCCGAAGTTGTCCAGCCATGCTAAAGCGCGCTCGACTTTCCGAGCGTTTGCTCGGGCTTTGCCCCCGTTTTGAAACCGCTCAATTTTCAGCTTCTGGCGTGAAGAAAAACCCTTCGCAGCTATCTATTATCACCTCGCTGTTGCAGACGCACCCTTCTCGCCGTGCTCCGGCAAGGATCCAGTCAAGTGGTCTGGAATCGATGCCCTGTCCCCCGCCGGCCAAAGCGCATCGCAATTCTTACTGTTTGCCGGTGAGCCTGCGGATTAGATCCACCTCCGCCTGGCGGTAGGGTGTTCCATCGGGATGCAGCACCTCGTGAAACCAGACAGGCGGCTGGCTGAGAATGTAGGGATGCTCCCAGGACTCCCACGGCAAATACGTCTGCGTCTTGCCAGCGACGAATCCCCAGTTGATGACCCCGACTCGCTCCTGCTTCGCAATAGGCAAAACCGTGTCAAACGTGCTGCCCGCCGGCCGCGCCATGTATTCCGTGCAGATTACCGGCCGGTTGTATTTCTTCAGCCACGTCACCTGGCGCTTGAAGTGCTCGGGCCAACTGTAGTTATGAAAGGTGATGACATCCGACTCTCGGAGTTGAATCTGCTGGAGTTCACCTAGGTTTGCTCCGTCCGGCGAGGTGTCCACGGCCCACACCCCGCTGGTGAGGGGCTGAATGGGATTCGCTTCTCGCGCCCACGCGAACGCCTGGGGCAAAAGGGCGATCACGCGAGCGGTCTTGTCTTTCAGCTCTACTTTTGGATAGCTTCCAAGGTTGTCGGCACCGGGCTCGTTCCACACGTCCCAGGCAAGGATGCGATCGTCCTTTCCGAAGGCTCCTAACACGCCCTGGACGTATTCCTTCAGCCGCGGATATTGATTGGCGTCGGCCAGAGCAGCCGCGCCCGGACTCTGCACCCAGCCGGAGTTATGAACGCCGGGGATGGGCGGATGCTGCGGGCCCAGGTGAGGCGACGGGTCCCAGCAGGAGTCGAAGAGCACAAACATCGGACGGATGTGATGCCGCGAGGCGATCGTCAAGAACCGATCGATGCGCTGCTGAAAACCAGCAGCATCCTGTTGCCAGAGCAGGTCGTGGAGAAAGACGCGCATGGTGTTCATCCCGATGGCTTCGGCCCAGGTCAATTCCCTTTCGATCTCCTGGGGATTGAACGTGGCCTCCTGCCACATCTCTAGCTGGTTGATGGCAGACTCGGGAACGTAATTGCTTCCGACCAACCACGGCTGTTGTGCGTACCAGACGTTAGCCTTTTGCTCGGGCCAGCGCGCTGTTTGTTCACCTGCGGCATTTGCGCAGAACAGCGTCGCGACCAGCGCTGCAGTCATGAAAACGGACTTAAGTCTTTTCATCTTGGGAACTCCCCGTGCGTGTATATGCTAGGGGTTCAGAAGCGCATGCGCAATGGTTTATAGGCGGCAGGATACACAGGGGCACGACACGGCCGTGATTATTTCCATGCTGGTGTTGGAGGCCACCACAAGATCAAGGTGGATACGCTGCGGGCGCTGCAAGAAATCGCAGAAGCTGCAGGACGCGCAGACCAAGGTGCAGAGTGACAACTTAATTCTCAGGATATCACTACGACTCACCAAGCGAATCGAGGACGGGATGGGGGGAATTCGAGTTTCGGCCCGATGTGATTTTGCGCACTGCGGCGGAAGTGAGAGATGTGATTGTACGAACCTTGGACATGGTGCCATTTATTGCCAGAGAGCTCTTTGCTTCAAATCGTGGGCAGCTTCGGCGAGGTCGGCGGGGCGGCCGAGGTCACGCCAATAGTAGTCGTCGGCACGGAAGGCGAGGATGTTTCGCCCCTGGGCAGAGAGGCGAACATAGGTGGGGATGATCGAGAAGGTGCCTTGTTCGGAAATCATGGGCAAGAGGCGAGGAGAAATGATGTGAATGCCGCAGAAGGCCAGGGCGTTGAGCGACCGTGAAGAATCCTGTGAGACCTCAGGGAGTGATCCTGTGGAACTCTGGACGTTTTCCGTTACCGGCAGGCCAGCTCGGGAAGAAGCGGAATCGGGCGCGATTTGAGGGTTTTCATGCTTGCTAACGAACTGCTTCTGCGTTGCCGTAATTGGGGTGGCACAGCCGGGATTGGCCGTGCCAACGGCGCGGCGGCCGCGGAGTTGGAGTTGGTTGTTGAATAGGAGGAGGCGGGATGATTGGCGGGATTGCACGGCCAGCGTGGCAAGGGCGTGACTTTCGGTATGGAATTGCAGCATGCGGTGGAAATCGATCGTGCTGATGACGTCGACGTTGTGGAGAAGGAAGGGCTCGTCGAGACGGCTGGGATCTTCGAGGAAAAACCAGGCGGCTTTTTTCAGGCCGCCGCCGGTGTCCAGCAACACGTCTTCGCGGGAGACCTCGATGCGCATGCCTAAATTTCTTTTGGACTTCAGATAGTCGATGACCATGTCGGCGAAGTGATGGACGTTGACGATCACTTCGCTGATGCCCAAGGTACGCAGGCGGGAGAGGGTGATTTCGAGGAGCGCGCGCCCACCGACTTCGACCAGAGCCTTGGGGCGATTGTCGGTGAGCGGGCGAAGCCGCGTGCCGAGGCCGGCGGCGAGGACCATGGCTTTCATGCGAGTGCTTTCATGGGGCAGCCTTCGTCGAAGACCTTGAAGCCAAAGAGAGAGCCTTCGCGTAGAAAACGCGCGAAGAGGAAGCGGTCCTCACACCGGGCGGGCCGACCCCTTTGGGGCAGTGTCGAAATATTCGATCGCAGGGGCAAAAGGGAAAGAAAAAATCGGCCTGCTCGGTTCAGAATGACCGTGGGGGGTAGGCGGATCAAGAAGAGCGGTCTGCCTCGGAAGGCGGACCCTCCAACTGCAAAGCGCACCATAGAAGAGATGTTGGAAGCCTTCACTGGAGGGCTCTCCGCTTGCCCAGTTTCTCCAGTTCGAGATGGTGGACGGCGACTTCCAGACCGTTCCTGTTGCGCAAGCGCTTGGCCAATTGCTCGGCCAGGAAAACCGAGCGATGCTGGCCGCCGGTGCAACCGAAGGAAATCATCAGATTCTTGAAGCCACGCTGCTGATAGTTGCTGATGCTCGAGTCCACCAGCGACAGGACGCTGGCAAGAAACTGATGCACGCTTTCCTGCTGATTGAGGTAATCGATCACCGGGGCGTCTTTACCGGTTAGAGTCTTGAAGCGCTCTTCGCGTCCCGGATTCGGGAGGCTGCGGCCGTCGAAAACGAAGCCGCCGCCATTGCCGGTTTGGTCTTTGGGCAAGCCGTGGTGAAAAGAAAAACTGAAGATCCGCACAATCAGGTTTTCGGCTTCGGAAGCGAGGCCCTGCAATTTCTCCGAGGCCAACATGCCTTTGAATGCGCCCATCAACGCCGCGAGAGGGACGGGGAGCCTGACGTGGTGGAGCAGCCAGCGGAGATTCTTCAGGGCGTAGGGAACGCTCTGGAGAAAATGAGCTTTGCGTTCGTAAAAGCCGCGAAAGCCATAAGCGCCCAGGGCTTGCAAGATGCGAATGTAAACGTAGGCGTAATAGTGACGCAGGAATGCTTCGCGATCGAGCTTGATAAAACGTGCGAGACTGTCGAGATAGTGATCGAGAAGCTGCTGACGGAGGTCGGGCGGGAGATCGGCCTTGGCATCGTACAACAGTGAAGCGATGTCGTATTGCAGAGCGCCCTTGCGGCCGCCTTGATAGTCCACGAAAAAGGGCTGGCCGTCGCGCAACAGGATGTTGCGAGATTGGAAGTCGCGGTAGAGAAAGTAGTCACGCGGAGCGCTCAGGAGGAATTCGGTCAGGCGGCCGAAATCGTCTTCCAGGGCTTGCTCATTGAAGGGGATACTGGCAAGGCGAAGGAAATAGTATTTGAAATAGTTCAGATCCCAGGTGATGGATTGGCGATCGAAGCTGGAGATGGGATAGCAGACCTTATAATTCAGATCGCGGCCGGCTTCGACTTGAAAGCGCGGGAGCACGGCGACAACCGTGCGATAGGCTTCGACGGCCTGGGCAGCAATGCTTTCGCCGGTGCGGTTTTTAGAAAGGAATTCGAAAAGAGTGGTGTCGCCAAGGTCTTCTTCGAGATAGGCGCCCTGGCTGAGGTCTTCGGCGTAAATTTCCGGAACGGGAAGGCCGTGGCGGCGAAAATGTTTGGAAAACTCGAGAAAGGCGACGTTTTCTTCGCGAACACCGTAGAGAATGCCAATGGCACTGAGTTTTTCCCGGGCCAGCCGGATGATCTTGCGACCGGAACCGCCAAGCTCACCCTGCAGCGGCTGGATGCGCTCTGGCGATGCGTGGAAATGTTCTTCAAAAAGCTTTTTGAGAACGTCCATGAATGCGAGCCATTCTGTTTTGGCGAATCGGCGAAACTATCTCCTTTTTAACATAGCTGATTCCCCGGAATGTGATTTGGTTGACGGAGAGTTGCTATCCTTTGAGGTGCGCATGACGTGTGACGATTCATCGTGGAGTTGTTCAATGCGTTGCGCCTATCTGAGGCACACGGCCAGGACTGGCGGTGCCACAGGACATTTTGCGTGGCCTGTATAATCCGGGGATGACTACCAGGCCAAAAAAGCAGAGACGCACGGAGCGCCCCCTCATACATCATCGGCTCATCGAACAGCGACTCACAGAACAGAGGAATGCCGCGTCAAGGAATCTGGACGGCATGACGGCGATGGAGATTGTGCGGCTGATGAATCGCGAGGACCGCAAGGTGGCGGTCGGCGTGGGGCGGGAGATTCCGGCAATTGCGCGCGCCGTGGATGCGATTGTCAGCGGGATTCGCAAGGGCGGTCGGCTGATTTATGTGGGGGCGGGATCAAGCGGGCGGATGGGAGTACTGGATGCAGCGGAATGTCCGCCGACGTTTGGGACTTCGCCGAAACTGGTACAGGCGCTGATTGCAGGAG
>MNIJ01000161.1 GCA_001919715.1 Acidobacteria bacterium 13_1_20CM_58_21 | reverse complement strand
GATGTCCGATACCGCATATCGGACATAACCGCATATCAGACTTGCGCGATCTAAGAAACTCCATTACCCTGGCCCAGTTGCCAGCGGTGGCTTCCCTCCTCACCCGCTATCGGTTGTTCAAATTGCAATTCAGATTCTTGTCTACGAAGGATGACGTATGACGCGTAAATACTCTTGGGCGAAACTTGCTGTGGCAGTAGTGCTGAGTTTGCCCTTGACTGCCTGCAAGGACACCAAGACTCTGGAGGAGAACGAGCAATTGAAGACCCAGGTCGCGGGACTTCAGAAAGAGAACGGCCAATTGGGAAACGATCTCGAAACAGTGACAGCCGCCCGCGATACGTTGGCAAAGGAGAACGAAAGGCTTAAAGCAGAGATTAAGGCCTCGAAGGCGAAGAGCTCCGGAAAGAAAACTGCGGGTCGAAAGCGTCGTCGGAGCTAAAGATCACGGCAATTTTAGGGCCCGCACGTGGTTTGGAGTGAGCGAACTGGTTTCTGTTTTCATCGTCAGGAAAGGGAGGTCACAAGCATGAAAACGTTTGAGGTGCAATTTCGCTATCGCGACCGAAATGAAGAAACGGTGGAATCGACGGTCAAAGTGGAGGCGTCGAGTCTTCCTGGAGCTGTCGGTAAGGCGGCACGTGAATTTGTCAAAGGCTTAGACAGGAAACAAAGATTCGACATGAACAAGAATGGGCTGGATATTACCGCCAAGTCTGTCGGTACGACAACGTCGGCGGAGGCAGAGACATCCGCGGAAGCCGCCGCTGGTTGAGAAGTCAACCGGAGTGCATCGGTTCCCGTTCTTCGTCTACGAAATTGATTCCTACGTGTGGGTCTCAGGACGAGAGGCCTACTCATGACAAATTAACTTTATCTTGAGTTTCGCCATTCGCCTTCCTGTTGAAAGAAGGCATCGCAGATAGCACACCAAGCATCCGGTCATTGGTGGGTGTCGTTTCTCTCTTGAGAACTACGCTTGCGCGGGGTTGGCTGACCGAAGCGGCTCCCGTGAAGTGACACACTCGACCTGCTTTTCTTCATCGGTGGGCGCCAACGGCTCGTCTGCCAACCGAAGGGAGGAGTAAACACCTAAGCGATCCATTGCCCCGACCGCCGCTGAGTGGTCGGGGATTTTCTTATTTGCTACACTGGACTCGTGGCCCGGTAGAGTAACTGGTTAACTCGTCACCCTTTCAAGGTGAAGATTACGGGTTCGATTCCCGTCCGGGCTACCAATCGAGGGCGGCCAACAAGTGAACGTTTGGGAATCTGAACACCCTTGCCTTCGCCCTGAGATGGGCGCGGAGGTTGCGAAGCAGAAGATTCGCAAAATCTCTCTTCTCGTCGCGGAAGTGAGAAAACCGAATCCCCATATCGAAGTGACAATCAGAGGTTGTGATTACGGATGACTTGAAAACAAAGGGCTTAGTGCTGCGAAGGGGCATTTTTTGTGCTGACGGCTTTCATCAAGTTTCGCGGGCCGTGAGGCCCCAGGTGACAACTGATTGCAGGCGCGCGGTTTCGGAATTCGCAAAAAGGCCAATACATCCAACATTTTCGAATTTGCCGTGACCCTCTTAAGGCTCAAGTACGGGTTCGATTGCGTTGGCGCTACCAACTTGATTCCGATTTTTCTGCTTGGCGCCGGATGACAGTTGGCCAGCCACCACCTCGGCGATCATCCGTCGCAGGTTCCCCAGCGGCAAATTTTCTAGACGCTTTTTTCAAGGGGCTTTTTTGAGCTACGCGGAAAAGCATCTTATCGCGGGCGAAACCGTCCAGTACGAGACCCGGCTGCACTGGATAGTGATGTTGGGCCACGCTCTGATCGCCGCAGTCCTCGCGTTCATTGCAATAGCATTTTTGGTTACTTCGCCCTCAAGTTGGCAAGGAGCCAAAGTTGCAACCCCGCGCGGCGTCATGTATTGGGCTGCTCTCACATGCTTGATGCTGGGAGCGATATTTTTTTGCATTGGACTTCTCAAGCGCAATGCCACGGAGATGGCCGTCACCAATAAGAGAGTCATCGTAAAGTCGGGGCTCGCAAATCGCCGGACCATCGAACTTCTCTTGCCAAGAATCGAAAGTATCGCCGTCGAGGAGCCTGCGCTGGGAAGGCTCCTGGGCTACGGAACGGTCATCGTGCGAGGCACTGGCGGGACGCCCGAGGTTTTTTCGCAGATTGCCAGGCCCTTGGAATTCAGAGAGCAAGTCCAGCGCCAGATCGCCGGAGAACCTAAACGCTCCTGAGCGATTGTTGTCTTGCGCAGCGTGATGGAAATAACCGAAACCGGGGAGTAGAATTTAGATGTAAAGAATGTCGCCAGATCGGAAACTCCTCGATAGGAGAGCGTCAGCCATGGCCACCCTAATGCGCAGTTCCAACCCAGCGCTCAATGAAAAGGCCTTCAAAGGCCAAGTCACCTTCGGCGAAGCGATGACGCTGCAAGGCACTGTCAACAAGACGGGCTTTCTCCTGCTCTGTGTCGCGACCGCGGCGGCGTGGACCTGGGGCCTGTCACACTCGCCGGCGCCGGAAGCGGCTGTTCCGTGGATGATTGGAGGCATTTTCGGCGGCTTCATCGTCGCCCTGGTTACGATCTTTAGACAAAATTGGGCTCCGCTCACAGCCTCGATCTACGCGCTCCTTGAAGGCCTAGCGCTGGGGGGCATCTCCGCCATGTTTGAGCGCACGTACCCGGGCGTCGCGATGCAAGCCGTCGGGCTCACATTCGGCACGCTTTTCGTGATGTTGCTCGCCTACAAGACCGGCATGATTCGTGCCACGCAAGGATTCAAGCTCGGCGTGATCGCCGCCACCGGCGGGGTTGCGCTTCTCTATATCGTGGAGATGGTTCTTGGCGGTTTCTTCCACATTCAGGTCCCGGCAATCAACGGCAGTGGGGCCGTGGGAATCGGTTTCAGTCTCTTTGTGGTCATCGTTGCGGCGCTAAATCTGGTTCTCGATTTCGACATGATCGAGAGTGGCGTCCAGGGTGGGGCACCGAAGTACATGGAGTGGTACGGCGCGTTCGGCCTAATGGTCACGCTCATCTGGCTCTATCTGGAAATCATCCGCTTGCTCGGCAAGGCGCGCCGCAGATAAGCGAAACAATTGACTGCGGGCAATCCATCATCGGAAAGCCGGTGCTCACAAACCGTTTTGTCGAAGCGCTTGGTTACGCGGCGGAGCTGCACCTGCACCAGCGCCGCAAGGGCAAAGGCCAGCCCTACGTCGGCCACTTGCTGGGCGTTGCGGCCATCGTCATTCAGCATGGCGGCGGTGAAGACGAAGTCATCGCCGCGCTGCTGCATGATGCCGTCGAGGATCAGGGCGGCCTCCCGCGCCTGGACGAAATCCGCGAGAAATTCGGCGTCCGCGTCGCGCGCATCGTCGATGGCTGCACCGATTCTTATGAAGTCTCCGGCGAAAAACGGGACTGGGGCGAAAGAAAACGCGCCTACATCGAGAAGGTTGCGCATGAGCCCGATGATGTCCGGCTCGTCTCCGCCGCGGACAAGCTGGCCAACGCTCGCGAAATTCTCTCTGATTATCACGTGGAAGGCGATGCCGTCTTCGACCGCTTTACGGGCCGCAAGGGCGGCACGCTCTGGTACTACCGTGAGATGGTCAACGTATTCCACAAGGCAGGTTCGGGTCCCCTCATCGACGAGCTCGACCGCATCGTGACCGAACTCGAACACCTTGCCAAGTAGGCGCGTCGCACCGTTGACCCTGAGGTTTGAAACACAGCGCTACCGCGATTTAAAACGTAAGCCGCAAGCTTGCCGAAACGCTCCGTGGTTCTCCCAGTGCGGTCCCGGAAAACAAACTCGCAAAATTAATCACGTTGAGCCGGTTTGCCAGGTTCGCCACCTGAATCTGCAGGGCCGCGCTCCTCGATTCTTTGTGATAGATCTCTGCGCCCGCCGCCACGTCCTGGGCAAGATTCGGCCGCACCCGCCTGCGACCCAGATCCACGCGATCCAGAATCTGTTGTCCGAAGGCCGCCAGCAGGTTACTGACATTGGCGTTGCCAATATCGGCTGGCAACCCGCTGCCATACTGTGCGCCCATCGCCAGCCAGATGCGCCGGGGCGCCTGAAAACGCACACGGGCGCGTAGCGAATTCCGTTGATCCTGCGTCACGGCAAACCTGCTCGTATCGGTCAGAGCATTGGCCGCATCGCTTCCCAGGAACAAGCCGCCGGTGATCGGTCCGTGCCCGTAGCCAGACTGGTTCGCATAGCTCAAGTAGCCTGAGAAGCGTCCCCAATGCGGGATTTCCACGCGGATTTCCTCTCCAAAGATCTGGGCCTTCCTGAAGGCAATCGGAAAGCTCACGCCCGTATCCAGCAGGACGTCATCATCGGAATATTGGCGAAAATCCCGGCGGAAAATATTGGCATCCAGCCGCAGCTTGCCAAAGAATGCCTTGGTCACACCGCCTTCGTAAAAATTCCCGTGACCCGGCCTCACTGGCAACCGCAACACCGATGGGCCGATGGCATCCAGTAGCGGCGAGCTCGCGAGAAGCAGATTCTCGACAGCTGGCGTTTGAAAAACGCGATCATAGGAAGTATGAAGCAACAGGTTGAATGCCGGCACGAATCTCGATACAGCGATTCTCGGACTCCACGCCGACTCATGCACCACAAATCCGTAATCATCGAACCTCAGCCCCGCACTGACGTTCCAGCGCCCCAGGCTCAGCTGGTCCTGCGCATAAATCGAAGGCTCGACGTCCCATTTCCGTTGATAAGGAAAACGAAAGGTCAGCTGCGTCCCGGGATCGAATTGAGTCGGATCGGTTATCGTGTATTGCAGGGCCTCGTGCACCGGACCGAAAATGACGTCCACACCCGTCTTCCAATCGTGATGTCCGCGGTGCCCTGCGAGGTCGGCTCGCGCGTACCCTTCGCGGTAGCCGCGGTCCTGCGAAACGAAAACGGGAGTGGAGGGCGCGTTTGACGCCATTGTCGCGTTCGAATCCCGCGCGCTTCCCGAAAAACTCAGAAACAAATCAGACGAAATTGTGTGCTGGAAGTAGATCTGTCCGTTCGTCTCGATGTCCTGGATATCCTGCCGCTGGCCGGCTTGCTGCTGCACCAGCTCGTTTGGCACGAGGAAGCGGACGACATTGCGCATCAGGCTCACGCGCAGCCGGTCGCTGGTCGAAAAATCCCTTTCGTAGGAAGCCGAGAAGCCGGCGGCATTGCCTCGGTTCGTGAAATTCCCCAGCACCGGAGGATCGAGATAGCGGTCAGTGTGAAATCCCTCGCCACCCGCCGAAAACCGCTGTGCTCCGCTTGCATAGAAAATTCCCGCGGCGCCGTTCAGAGTTGAGAAACTTCTGCCGCCCGCGTCGAGCCACCCGTGCCATCCCGCAGGGACATCTTTCTTGGTAGTGACTTCGACGATGCCTCCCAGTTTCCGCCCATATTCCGCTGGAAAACTTGCCGTCAACACGCGCAAGGACTCAACATCGCCCGCATCCAAGGAGGGCGCAAACGCCGGCGAGCGATTCTGCGTCAGTGGCAGTCCGTCCACCACGAATTGCACGTCGTATTCCGAACCGCGCGGGTGAAGCACGCCATTGGCTTCATACAACCAACCCGGCTGTTCGGATACCAGGTCCAACAGTTCGCGCCCCGGTTGCGCCGCGTCATGTTCCTCGATCGCCTGCCGGCCGATGGAGTACAGCGATCCCGTCGAATAGGGGTCCACCAGGGTCGCCGAATCGTTCACTTGCACTTGTGTTGTCACCGGCGCAACGCCCAGCGTCACGGCCAAACGCATCGGCACCTCGGAGCGTATTTCGACCAAATCGCTCCACGGCGCGAATCCTTCCGCCTGCAAACTCAGCCGGTAAACTCCAAACGGAAGATCTTGCGCAATGTAGCGCCCCTCAGGCCCCGCCACAAATGTCCTCCGAAACCCATTGGTTTCGCTGACGAGCTCGCCCGCTGGCGACACCGCAGTCCCATGCGGGTCATGCACCTCAAGCCGTAGTTCGCCGCGCACGCGCTGTGCCCTCGTGCCCACCGCGCTCAAGAACAGCAGCACAACGGTTCCCATAGTCCGTATAGCTTTTCTCGCGAGCATTTCTGTTGATCGATTCGGTCGATAGCTACAAACCTTGGCGCTCTGCATTTGCCACGAGCCAGCGCGCATTGATGCACTTTAGAAATTGTCTTTTTACGTTAGCATGAACTCCATCGTACTCGGCGCCTCTCCTCCGCCATTCGGGGGCAATATAACAACACCGGTCCAAGACGTCTGTGGAATCTTTGCGCATTCCGACTGCTTCCCCATCTGGTTTCAAACCGATTTGTTTCACGAGAAACTCGTCAGAGTCTGGTGCGAAGATAGGGAACGGGTACTGAGCAATCGAGCGGCCTCGAGGAAAACGAGAAGCTGGGATGACCCAACGGCCTGCTGGAGACCGAGAGCATCAACCGACGAACACCGCCAATGTCTCGATCATTTCCTCAGCGGCTGTTACGGGATCTCGCATCATTCTTTCCGGGGAAGTCGATCGTGCTTTTGGAATGCCAGTGGGCAAATTGCGTAGCCGCGCAGGCATCGAATCGCTGGCCTACGTTGCCGAAGGCGAGAACGAGTTGACGCTTGCCGCGACCGCCGCGCAGGAAGCCTTGCGCGCTGCCTCCTGCGAAACGCAAGCGCTGGATTGGATCGTCGCCACCAGCGAAACGCATCACGATTATCCCTCGCTCTCAGCCCAACTTCATTCCCGATTGCTCGTGCGCGAGAATTGTGGTGCGCTGGATGTTGGCGGCGCCTGCCTCGGTTTGCTCAATGCCCTGGCCGTCACGCAATCGCTGATCGGTTCGGGGCAGGCGCAGACCGTAGCGGTTGTCACCGCCGACGTCCACAGTCGAGCGCTCACTCCCAGCCGAGTCGCCGGCGAGTTTGGTGGCTTGTTTGGCGACGGGGCCAGTGCTTTTATCCTGCGAAGCACCGCTAATAACTATTCCGGCAAAGATTATGGCCTTGGTGAATTTCTCTTCGGCTGTGCGGGCCAGTACGCCGCCGCCATCCAGGTCAGCGAGTCGAAGGATGGCCGCCTGGGCGTGAAGTTCGACGGTGAAGCCCTTTCTCGGGCGGCGATCACGCGTATGGAAAAAGTGATTACATCGGTGGAGTTGCGCAGCGGGATCGCGCGCGGCTCCGTCGGCGGGTTTGCAACGCACCAGCCGAATCCGCGTCTAGTTGCTCTTCTCGCGAAGCAGTGCGGCGTTTCCCTCAGCACCTTTCCGCCCATCGCGCGAGTTTCCGGGAATCTCGGTTCATCCACGTGCGGCGGGGCATTGCACGAAGCTTTGCGTAGTGCTTCGAGGCAACCTCGCGGCGCTCGTCGACCAATCTTCCTTGCCTCGCTCGGTCCTGGCCTGCTCTTCGGCGGCAGCTGGCTGATTCCCCACGATGGAGCTGTCCGTCCTGCAGCATCGTCGCGGTCGAAACCAAACCCTTTGGGGCACCCAGCGGCTCGATACTGTGAGCCAAAGCTCCCAAACAAGAACTGAATACTTCAAGAACCTCTCTTCAAGGTCTGGGCCATGTCCAAACGGTAACTCGAGTCCACCGCGGGCACCGCGCATCCCGGGAGTTTGCTAGCCAGCCCGGATCGCTAATTTTATTCCGGCAGAGTGAGACCATCGCATTATCTGAACTGCGAAGGATCAGCCGCGCCATTTCGGCGCTTCCGCATTGCCACACCCCTCGGCGCAAATTCCTGCGTTGACATCTCCGGTCGGGCCTCCAATAATCCGCCCATGCCTCGCCCCGATGCCGTACGCCGCATCAAGAGCTACTCTGCGGCCGACGGCTACGTCTACCAGTACTACTTCTTCGAAGGAAATCGTGCGCAACGTCACGGCCGTCCCGGTGGCGAGTTTACGTACGTGGTTTCCGCCAACCGCCGCACCGCTTTCCCCTTCAAGATCTTCGTCATGCAATCGGTGTTGGACGCCTGGGCAAAGCAGAACGGCCGCCAGCTCACGAGCAGCGAGGAATATGCCGTCGCCAAGATGCGTCTTTTTCGTGCTTTTGATGAAGGGTCCGTACAGGCCCCACCCGAAGGCAAGCAGCCCCGGGAAGTGCTCGTCGACGAGTCCAACCTTGAAGAGCTGCTCGGGCAATTGGGCATCTAAACCCCATCATCGGGGGCGCCTATCTAACACTGAACCAATCTGGAGGTGGCGGCGTCTGGTTAGGTGTACGGGAGGGCGTGCATTCGAGGCTGCGCACGATAACAAATGCAGGAGCTGGTTCTGGTCCAACCAGGTCGCACGGTCGACCGCTTTGCGGTCGCGCAAGACGAGGAGGATGAGCTGGCGCGCGAAGCAGCCCAGGCTGATACCAAGCGCGAGTTCGAGGAGCGCCTCGCCGAGTGTGGCCCGCTCGCCTATCGCGTGGCTCGCGGCGTCTTGCGCAATACGGCTGACGCCGAAGACGTTGCCCAGGAAGCCCTGCTGCGCGCCTATAGCAAGTTCGATCGACTGCGCGACCGCAACCGCTTCCGGGCCTGGCTCGTTCGAATCGCGTTTCGTCTCGCGCTCGACCGTTTGCGCTCCGGGAAACGCCGCGAACTCCGCGACACACTTTGGTCGCAACCGGTGCGCCAGCCGCTTGGCGCGACCGCCGAAGACCTCGCTGTTTCGAACGAGTTCCAAGCGCACCTCGAGAACGCCCTCGCGGAATTGCCGGAAAAATTGCGCCTGGTCCTTTTGCTTGCGGCCATGGAAGGCCACACCATCGATGAAATTGCGTCCATGCTGGGCATTTCCACTGGCACGGTGAAGTCCAGAATTTTCTATGCGCGAAGACAGTTAGCGGAGAAGTTGCAATGCCATGCCAACACTATAAGAACGCGTTAATCGAAGCTGCAGCCAGCGGCTCCCATCCACAAGGCGAACTGCGCGCTCATCTGAACGTCTGCCTCGATTGCCGCGCCGCATTCGCGCGGGAGCAATCCCTGTTCGCCTCCATCAACACCGGCCTTCACGTGACCGCCAACGCCGAGGTACCTGCTTCTCTCTTGCCGCGCGTCCGCGCGCGCCTCGATGAAGAGATCGCACCACAACGTCGCTGGATTCAACCCATGATCTTTGCCACGGCCAGCGTCGCTCTCGCATTTGTAATCTTTCTGTTTGCACGGCCCCATCACGCAAGCCCAGATAGCCAAGCCAAACAGACTCCCCAGTTGCCGGTTAGCGAGACGCCAGTGACAGACGATCGCCATCCAAATTCTGGCTCAGGCTCGCAGATCGTTTCGTTCAGCAGGAACAATTCCCAAACGCGGGTTCACTCAACTTTATTGCGCTCGGTGGCGTCTAGCCAACCAGAAGTCCTCGTTCCCCCGGACGAGCGCGAGGCGTTTTCCCGCTTCGTTGCCGTTTTGGATGAGCGCAGGGAAGTGGCTCTTGCTCTCGTGACGCCGGCCCCGCTGACGAAAGACGAGTCGCCCAGCCTGGAGCCGCTCCAGATCAATGGGCTCGAGATCAAACCGCTCGCCGGAACGGAATCAGAGCAATCCGACGGGGCGGAGCAAGAACAGTAGCGGATGGTCGAATCAATTTCGCGTGAGCATGGAGGAAAAATGAATAAAACGGTGGTTTCGTTGGCAGTGTTGCTGTTCGGAGCTCTATCGCCATTCTGCTCGGCCCAGGACAAGCCGAAGGCCGAAGATAGTCAGAAGGCAGAGCTACGGACGACTCCCGTCAAGGTGCAGGTCGTCTTCACCGAATTCGAAGGGGACAAAAAGGTCAAAAGTCTTCCGTACATTCTCTATGTTAACGCTCCCGATGTGCCCGAGTCGAAACCTGGTTGGGTCAAGCTACGGGTCGGAAGTCGCGTTCCCATCTATACCGGAGGAAATACGGGAAGCATGACCTACCTGGATGTGGGCACCAACATCGATGCTCGGTCCGCCTACTTTAGTGATGGCCGCTTGTTGCTACAAATGAAGATTGAGCGGTCGTGGGTGGAGGGCCGCGCTTCCGTCCCGGTGGCGAAGTCAGATGGTTCCGTTTCTGAAACTTCCAGCGGTCACTTTCAGGAGCCCATTATCGGCCAGTTTGTATCAGAGCTCGATCTGAAGTTGCGCGAGGGCCAATCCGTCGAGAGTACTCTGGCCACAGATCCCCTTAGCGGAAAGGTGCTCAAGATTGATGTCAGTTTCACGATTGTGAAGTGATTCTCCTTGGGCGTTAGTTTGTCTTTACCAGACTCTTCAGTGCGGTGGGCAAATCGGCGTGCAAAAACCGGTAGCCAAGTTTTTCAATGGCTCGAGGCAAGACGCGCTGGCTGGATAACAGTAGCGCGTCGGCCATTTCACCCAGCGCCAGCCGCAGCGCAAAAGTGGGAGCAGGAAAGAGCGCTGGCCGACGCATCGCTTCCGCAAGCATCTTTGTGAATTCCACATTTTGCTGCGGTTGCGGCGACACAATAGTAATGGCGCCCCTTACCGGGGGGTTCTCGATCGCGAATCGCACAATCCCGACGACGTCTTCAAGCGTCACCCACGACATCCACTGCCGCCCGGAACCCAGCTTCCCCCCCACGCCAATCTTGAATGGCAGCATCATCTTCGGCAGCGCACCGCCCTCGCGCGCCAAAATAATCCCGAACCGCGTTAGTACCACGCGAATCCCCAGGGTCTCGGCCTTCAGCGCTTCCGCTTCCCACTCCTGCGCTAGGCCCGCAAGAAAACCCCCACCCGGCTTGCTGTCCTCCGTCAGCGTTTCGTCGCCGCGATCGCCGTAATATCCAATCGCGGATGCGGACACCAGGACGCTCGGGCGCGCATTCATCTTAGTTAGCGCTCCAACCAACGCGCGCGTTGTATCAATCCGACTTGAGCGCAGCAGCGCTTTCCTTTGCGCTGTCCATCGCCCGTCCGCAATCGATGCACCTGCCAGGTTTACAACCGCATCGGCGCCCACGCCCGCGCCGCCCAATTCTCCCGTCGCCGGATTCCACGACACAACAAACCCTTCTTTCGCCGCCTCGCCGCCAGCACTCTGCGGTCGAACCAACCGGCACAAGGTATGCCCACCCCGCGCCAGCGCGCTCACCAGCGCGGTCCCCACCAGCCCCGACGAGCCCGTTACCAGAATCTTCATCTTTTTCCTCTTCGGTCTTTGTCTGGAGCGGACAAAAGAAAATCTTCCTGTACGCTACGCAACCCGCTCTCAACGGTCAAGCAATCGAAATCTTCAAATCTTAGCTCGATGATGAAGTTGTTGAATTCTCCGTCGTCCTAAACAGATCGAGCGCTGCAAGGTTCGGGATTGCACATGCTCAAACCCGTGCCACTGGCCCCCTCAAGCAGCGCGGGTTACAATTCCCCTGTGCCACCTGTCTCACAAACGATTCGCGTCACGGTCCTCTTTTTCGGCCGCCTCAAGGAGCTCACTGGCCATCCCGAGCATTCCATCGAGTTCACAGACGCCCCGACCATCGAGCACCTTTTCGCTCTCTATGCCGCCCGCCATCCCGAGCTCGCAAAATACCGCTCCTCGGTTGTCGCTTCGCGCAACCAGGAATTTACCGCCTGGGATACGCCTCTCCGCTCCGGTGACGAAGTCGCCTTTCTCCCTCCCGTGAGCGGCGGCTGAGGCATCAATATGGCGAAACTCCCTCACGATGACATCTATCAATTGGTGCGTGAGCCCATCGACATGGCCGCGCTGGCCCGCCACGTCCGCGCTCCCGAAGACGGCGCCATGGTCATCTTCGACGGTTTTGTCCGCAATCAGTCTCACAATCGTCCGACTCTCTACCTGGACTACGAAGCTTACGAATCCATGGCCCTCGCCAAGATGCGCGAAATCGGCGCCCAACTCCACGAAAAATACCGCATCCATCGCGTCTCCGTGGTCCACCGACTCGGGCGCCTGGAGGTCGGTGAAACCAGTGTCTTTATTGCCGTCAGCGCGCCCCACCGCGCTGCCGCCTTTGACGCCTGCCGCTTCGCCATAGACACCCTCAAGCGTACCGTGCCCATTTGGAAGAAGGAGTACTTCGAAGACGGCGCGGTGTGGGCTGACGGTGAACTCCCTCCGGCACCTGCGGCGACTCCTCGCGCGAAACCTGCATCTTAACTCCAAATGTCGATAACCCACTTACGCCCCCACCCCCCCCTCCTGCTGGCCGCCCTGGCGCTGTTTTTCGCCGGAATCGCGTTTACCCAGGACAAGCCCGACCGTCCTCCCTGGGCGCAGAAGCCGAAATCCAGCGCCAGCGCCGGCTCGGCTTCCAGTTCGTCTCCCACCGGCGATCCCGGAAAAATCGTCCAGCCTACGCCGCCGGCCCCAACGGAGAATTCACAGGAGTCCGCTGCGCAGCGCGGACGCATTCGGGTCAACGTCAATCTCGTCAATGTCCTGGTCAGCGTCCTCGACGAAAAGAATCGGCCCGCTCCCGACCTTTCCCGGGAGGCCTTCCAACTATTTGAGGAAGGCGTTGAGCAGAAAATCGACAAGTTCGAGTCCGAGACTTCTCAGCCGCTGGACCTGGCGATCATGATCGACGCGAGCCTGAGCGCCCACAAGGAGATCAGCTTCGAGCAGGAAGCCGCCGCCCACTTTATCCGCCAGGTGTTGCGGCCGGGCGACCGCCTGGCCGTTTTCGCGTTCGATGAAAACGTGACGCAGGTCGCAGCGTTTTCGGACATCGTCGCCGATCTGCAAGCAGCGGTTCGCAGGATTCCCGCCGGCGCCGGTACTTCGATTTACGACGCCGTGCTTCTCGGTTCGCGCTCCCTCGAAAGCCGTGGGGACGACCGCCGCCGCGTCATCATCCTTGTCACCGACGCCGGCGAAACCACCAGCAGCTCCGACTTCGACGTTGCTCGCAAGGAAGC
Source organism: Acidobacteria bacterium 13_1_20CM_58_21 (assembly GCA_001919715.1). GTDB lineage: Bacteria > Acidobacteriota > Terriglobia > Acidiferrales > UBA7541 > Acidiferrum. The sequence continues at coordinate 1,475 of MNIJ01000161.1, read as the reverse complement.
CGTGCGCGCTAATGCGCTCCTTTACACCATCGTCATCCGCCCGGTGAAAAATGAGAGTGGGCGCAACACCGCCGGCGAACACGCGCTGGAAACCATGACCGACACTACTGGCGGCGCCATGTTCTATCCCGACACGCCCCAAGAGCTGGGCGCCATCTTTGACCGCATCGACCGCGAGCTCCGTACCCAGTATCTCCTGGCCTACTATCCGACTCCACGCGGCCCCGCCAACAGTTTCCGCTCCATCCAAGTCACCGTCACCCCCGCCGATTATCACGTCCGCCACCGCAAGTCCTACCTCACCGGCCCCCAGTAGCTCTTCGTGGCACGGCCAGTCTTGGCGGTGCTCTGCGTTTTTCTAGAGGCAAATCTCAAGCGGCACCCGTCACCGCAACATGAGATTCTGCGAACGAACCGGAGGATGACTATGGCTGATTTATTGCAAAACCTCGATATCGGTGCCGACGATACTCGGCTGTACAAACTTCGAGATGCTGCAACCGAATCGATAGCAGAGACTCAGCTAACGAGTGCCTCAGATTGGGCTATCCCATGCCTTGATGGTGTAGTCCGGGAGAAATCCCAAAAGAAGATTTCTATGCCGTCTGCCCCGAGCATGTCCGAAAGCAGCATCGTTGCAAAAGGGACCTGCTTTCGCTTTGCAGCTGCAAGAGGCGGTCTGGCCTCCAACGTTTTCTCCCATGGATGGTAAAGTGAGGAAGCCGTTGCGCGTCGCGCCGGCCGAGACTTCGGAGAGCCACCATCCTCCCCATGACCAAGAACTATCTCGACGTCGCCATCGAAATCGCCCAGGAAGCTGGGAAAATCCTGGTGGAGGAATTGTCACGTCCATTGAACATTGTTTACAAAGGCAATGAAGTCGATCTCGTTACCCAGGCGGACAAGCGCTCGGAACGGTTCATCGTCGAAAGGCTGACCAAGTACTTTCCCGACCACGCCATTGCTGCCGAAGAGGGAACCGGGCATGAGAGCGCTTCGGATTCGGACTTTCGCTGGCACGTTGATCCGCTCGACGGCACCACGAATTTTGCCCACGGGTATCCCTGCTTTTGCGTTTCGATCGCTCTCGCCCGGCGGGATACGCTTCTCGCCGCGGCGGTTTTCAATCCCCTTCACAATGAACTCTTCACCGCCGCGCGCGGCGAAGGCGCAACGTTCAACGGCAAAAAAATCCGCGTGTCCAAAGTCACTACACTTTCCACCAGCTTACTCTGCACCGGTTTTCCTGTGCGGAATCGCAAAGCCAGCCCGAATCTTCAATACTACGGCGACTTCACCCAGCACTCTCACGGCGTTCGCCGCGATGGTTCCGCCGCGCTCGATCTCGCGTCTGTTGCAGCGAGCCGTTTCGATGGCTTCTGGGAATTCGGCCTTCAGAAGTGGGACACCGCCGCGGGCGTCCTGCTGGTCGAAGAAGCCGGCGGCAAAGTGAGCGATTTCGCCGGAAATCCCTA
>MNIJ01000109.1 GCA_001919715.1 Acidobacteria bacterium 13_1_20CM_58_21 | reverse complement strand
TGACGCAGGAGTTCACCGATGATCACAACAAACTCGCGGAAGCGTTGTTCGGAATCTTACCGCGTTCTCTGACGAGCCACAATTCTCATGAATGCCCTGACGTGGGTTATTACCAGGCGGACCTGATTGTGAACAAGTCTGACCAGCAGGCCCTCGACGTTGCGACCGAAGAGGCGCTGCAGTGCGCTTTCAACGCGGACCCCAGGATGAGGGCGGCAGCACAGAACCTGGCGCAAGTCGCGGCGGATCGCGCGGTGGCGCAAGGAGACGACGAGACGGAGTATGCCTACAGGCATCTCGAAGACGTGGTCAGACGCCTGGCGAGCATGCCCGGTCAACGCGTACTTGTGTTGGTCTCACCTGGCTTTATAGCCTCAACCCTTCAGTCGGAGGCTTCCGAAATGGTCGACCGCGCGACTCGCGCCAACATCGTGATCAACACAATTGATGCGCGCGGCCTCTACACTCCGGATATGGGGGACATCGCCGATCCACCGAAGGACACCATCCGTACCGCCGGTTTCAAAACCTCCTATCGCGTGGCAACGCAAGTCGCGCAAGAGGACGTTCTGGCGCAGTTGGCCGATGGGACGGGCGGCAAGTTCTTCCACAACCGCAACGACGTGGATGAAGCTATGCGAGAGGCGAGCGCCGCCCCGGCGCTTTCCTATTTGCTGGGATTTGCGCCGCAGAACCTGAAAATCGACGGACGGTTTCACTTGCTGAAGGTCGCGCTCACGAACAAGCAAAAATTCGAAATTCAAGCACGGCACGGTTACTTCGCTCCGAAGACGCTCACCGATCCCGCCGAAGCGACAAAGCTGGAGATGCAGGAAGCTTTGTTTTCGCAAGAAGAGATCCGCGACCTGCCGGTGGAGCTGCAAACGCAGTTTTTCAAGAAAGACGAGGTCCAGGCACGCCTCGCGGTCTTGACGCGCCTTGACGTGAAGGGAATCCATTTCCAGAGAGTGCAGGGACGCAACAACGATCAATTGACGATCGTCACCGGAATTTTCGACGAGAACGGAAATTTTGTCACTGGCCTTTCTAAGGTCGTGGAGATGAATTTGCTGGACACGACCTATACCCGATTGAGCCGCTCAGGGTTCACGGTGAAAACCAGTTTTGATTTGAAACCGGGCACCTACCTCGTACGCCTGGTCGTGCGAGACGCCGTCGGTGCGCAGATGGCAGCACGCAACGGGGCAGTAGTCATCCCGTATTGAAGTTAAGAAATTGTGTGTGTGGGGGGGGGTGTATGAAATCGCTGACAAACTTCAGACCAACATTTCGATCGGCGGCGTGGCTGGCTGCTGGGGTGATGTGCTTGGCTCCTGCTCCTTCCCAGGGGCAAGGGCAACCCGTTCCGGCAACGCCGCAAGCGGCCTCACCGGCGGAGCAACAGCCGGTCGTCGTGATCAAGAAAGAATCAAAGCTGGTGCTCGTCGATTCGGTGGTGACGGACAAGAAGGGTAACTACGTCCGCGACCTCGCACAGAATGATTTCAAAGTCTTCGAAGATAACAAGGAGCAGCCGGTTTCCACTTTTTCTACCGGTGCCGATGCGGCTACCCAAGCCAACGGCCAACGCCGCTATCTGATTTTGTTTTTCGACAATTCCACCATGGCCGCGCCGGACCAGATCCAGGCGCGGAGCGCCGCGACTAAATTCATTGCTGCTAATGCCGGACCTGATCGATTGATGGCCGTCGTGGATTTCGGGGGCTCACTCCGCATCGTGCAGAATTTCACAGCAAACGCGGACGTGCTCCGCGCGGCGGTCTCGGGAGTGAAGAGTTCGTCGGTGGATCCGAACGCACCAGCGCCGGACGTGCCCGTCACGGTAGCGTCGACCGGTCTTTCGTCTCTGGGTAATGCCGAGGCGGATTTTGGGGCGCGCAGCATGCTGCTCGCGGTGCGCAGCCTGGCGAAAAATCTCCGCGCGGTCCCGGGCCGAAAAATGGTGGTGCTGTTTTCGGGAGGGTTCCCGCTCACGCAGGAAAACCAATCGGAGCTAACGGCAACCATTGATGCTTGCAACAAGTCGAATGTGGCGGTCTATGCGCTGGACGCGCGCGGTCTGGTGGCGACAGCTCCAGGCGGGAGCGCCAGCAGGAGGACAATGGCTGGAAAGACCCAGGCCGCTAGAAGCCACCTCCCGGCGCGGAGGACTTCGCCGCACCCACGCATTCTGCTCGCGGCCTATCCGGCGATGGCCGCGCCTGATCCGCAGCGACCAGGGGGTGGCGGCGGTGGAGCCGGTGGCGGTGGCGGAGGCCGTGGTGGAAGCGGTGGTACGGGGGGTGGAGGCACGGGCGGCGGTGGTAAGGGTGGTTCCGGTGGAGGTGGTGGCACAGGAGGCGGCGGTAAAGGGGGCACCGGCGGTGGAGGAAAGGGTGGCTCTGGCGGCGGCACCCGCGGTGGCGGCAGCACGGGGGGCGGCACCCGGGGTGGCGGTTCCAATCCTGTCTCTAACTACAACAGTTCGCCCTACAGCCAGCCACGGACGATCGTGCCGCCATTCCTACCTTCGGCCTCGACCAACCAGCAGATCCTGGCCGCGCTGGCGGAAGGAACGGGCGGTTTCACAATCTTCAATACCAACGACCTACTGGGTGGACTCGAGCGCATCGGGCGCGAGCAAAACGAGTTCTACATTCTGGGGTACGTGCCCGGCGACACGCCGGAAGGGAGCTGCCACACGCTGAAAGTGAAGCTGAATCGTGGCGGACTGAACGTGCGTGCGCGCAGCGGGTACTGCAACACGCGGTCCGCAAATGTGCTCGAAGGCAAGCCCCTGGAAAAGCAGCTCGAATCGCATGCCGTCGGCTCGCAGCCCGGTTCGATTCATGGCGTGCTGCAGACGCCTTATTTCTACACTGCGCCGGACACAGCGCGGGTCAACCTGGCGATGGAAATTCCTTCGGATACATTTCAATTCAATAAGGACAAGGGAAAGTATCACGCCAACTTGAACGTGCTAGGTATTGCCTACCGAACGGACGGGACGGTAGGGGCGCGATTCAGCGATACCGTTAACCTGGACTTGGAGAAAGATGAATGGAAAGAGTTCACCAAGTTGCCGTATCACTATGAAAATCAATTCGACGCCACGCCAGGCACTTACAAGCTAGCCGTTGTCCTTAGCGCTGGCGGCGATGCGTTTGGGAAATTTGAGTCCCCGCTGGCCATCGATCCCTATGACGGAAAACACTTCAGCCTCAGCGGCGTGGCGCTGACGAATTCCGCGCAAAGGCTGGACAATATTCCGACCGGCCTGGATGCCGTTCTGCTCGAAGACCGCACCCCGCTGGTGGTCAAGGGCACGCAAATCATTCCTTCCGGCAGCAATCGGTTCAAACATACGGACAACGTAGTTCTGTACACGGAGATTTATGAGCCCCTGCTGACGTCGGCGACCCCGCCGGTTGTGGGCATGGCCTACCGCATATTTGAGCAATCGACCAACAAGCAAGTATTTTTCACTGAGGTGATGCGCGCCGATGATTACATCCAAAAGGGCAATTCGGTGATTCCTGTCGGTCTGAAGGTGAAAATAGACGACCTGAAACCGGGTTCCTACCGTTTGGTGATGCAGGCCATCGACAGCGCGAAAAATCATGCGCCGGACCGGACGGTGGACTTCGACGTAACGGAGTGATGAAACTCCCGTGGCCCTGGAAAATGACCGCGCGCATTTTGGAGCGCGCGAATCTTGCTGCCGTTTTTGCGGCGGCTCCGGTCTTGGAGAGTGGGGCGAGTGGTCGTGCCTCGGGAAGCCGGCGCGCTCTACGGCCTCCCCTCTAAGTCCTTATCCTGTCTTTACTTCCGACCATGGTAAGGATTCGACACGGTCTGTGGACTTCTGCAACTTCTTCGCCGGGCAAGGGTTATTCTATGCGTGCCCAGTAATTTGCCCAATCTGCCAGCCCGCAGGAGAATGCTATGAGGCTCGAAGAGCGCCCCGCCTCCTCGTTTTTTCAACGCATCCCAGCTATTTCCGCGACGCCGAGGTCATTCCTCGCCGCCATCCTCTCGGTCACATGCGTTTTGTCGCTCACTGTCGAGTTGCCGGCCAGCGCCGGGATTCCTGCAGCGGCGAAAGAAAAGAAACCCAAGGCCGATCCCGCGCTCAAAGGGTTGCCGATTACCGAACTCAGTCCCGACGAAGCTATCCTCCATGCGCTGAACCGTCTCGCCTACGGCCCGCGTCCGGGCGACGTTGAGCGCCTACGGCAGATGGGCCTGGCCAAGTGGATCGAGCAGCAACTCAATCCCAATTCCATCGATGACAAGGCGATGGAAGCGCGACTCCAGGACTACCCGACGCTTCGGATGTCCACTGCGAAATTGATCGATGAATATCCGCAACCCAAACAAGCGGAGAAGCAGGCCCAGCAAGTTCAGGCGCAGCCGCGGCAGGAACGGCGCCGCTCCGATGCGGCCGCCACAGTGGTTGAAAAAGACACGCAGAATGCGCCAGAGCAGCCAGCCAATTCAGAAGCTCCGGCGATGACGTCAGTTTCCGCGCCGCAACCCTGGCCTGACAATCCCAGCGCCGCCGCGCCGATGAAACAGCCAGCGCAGGGAAAGGCAGCGACGAATGGCACGGGAAGGCGCGACGTTCTGGGTGGCGGTGACCCCAACAACGTCCCGCGTGCCATTGCCGACGACAGCAAGAGGCCGCAGCGCGTGGTGGCCGAGCTGGGCATGGCCAAGGTGACGCGCGCGATTTACAGCGAGCGGCAACTCCAGCAGGTGATGAACGATTTCTGGTTCAATCACTTCAACGTTTTCGCAGGCAAAGGAGAAGATCGCTACTACCTCACTTCGTATGAGCGTGACGTGATTCAGCCGCATGCCTTCGGAAAGTTCAAGGATTTGGTGACCGCGACAGCGAAAAGCCCGGCCATGCTTTTCTACCTGGATAATTTTCTGAGCGTGGATGCCCGGGCTGCGCAGCGGCAGGTGGCCGAGCGCGCCATGCGCCAACAGAGGCGTCGCGGCGAATTTGGCTGGCCCCCGCGACCGAGAGCAAATCCACAGCAACCGGCCAAGAAAAACGACCGAGGGCTCAATGAAAATTACGGTCGAGAACTCATGGAGCTACACACGCTCGGCGTCGACGGCGGTTATACGCAGAAAGACGTCACGGAAGTGGCGCGTTGCTTTACGGGTTGGACGATTGACAAGCCCAGGCAGTATGCGGACTTCAAATTCGACGACCGGCTGCACGACCCCGACACGAAAATCGTGCTGGGCAAGAAGATTCACGCAGGGGGCATGAAGGATGGCGAGCAGGTGATCGACATGCTGGCGCATCACCCGAGTACGGCCAAGTTTATTTCCACGAAATTGGTACGCCGCTTTGTTTCGGACAATCCGCCGCCGGCGTTGGTCAGCCGCTTGGCCGAGACGTTTCAATCGAGTGACGGCGACATTCACGCCGTGCTGAAGACCATGATCTGGTCGCCGGAATTCTGGTCGCGGGAATCCTACCGCGCAAAGATCAAGACTCCCTTTGAACTCGTGGTTTCCTCAGTGCGCGCCCTGGGCACGGATGTGGCCACGCCCATGCAACCGGGTATGCGGACAAGGCCGAAGCGTGGGTGAACACCGGCGCGCTGTTAAACCGGCTGAACTATTCCCTGGCTCTCGCGGGAAACAAGATGCGCGGGGCGCGTACCGATGTGACTTCGCTGCTGGGCGTGGATTCCTCAGATGACCCCAAGACGGCGCTCGACCGCGCGGTGCGAGTATTCCTCGGCGGGCAGGCCGGCCCGACTACCGTTGAAACGCTCGAAAAGCAACTCGATAACCCGCAAGTCTTGCAGGCCAAGCTTGATGATCCGCGCAAGCAGGTGGATCTGGGCGTCGTCGCCGGGTTGGTGCTGGGCGCCCCGGAATTTCAAAGACGCTAGGGCAGGAGAGGGCACCATGAAGTACAAGTGTTGTGAAGGCGTCAGGGACCTGAGATTTTCGCGGCGATATTTCTTGAAGCAGAGCGGTGTGGCGATGGTAGGTTTGAGCGCCATGCCAGCGTTTTTGCAGCGCGCCGTGGCTGCCACTCCGATGCCGACGAAGAAGCAGCTCGTGGTGTTGTTTCAGCGCGGCGCGGCCGACGGCTTGAATATCGTCGTGCCTTTTGGCGAGTCGAATTATTATCGTATGCGTCCTACCATTGCGATTCCACAGCCCAAGCGTGGTGGCATGGATGCCGCGATCGACCTTGACGGATTTTTCGGTTTGCATCCAAGCCTCGCGCCACTCGAGCCGCTCTTCCGCAAGAACCAACTTGCCATCGTGCACGCCGCCGGCTCGCCTGATCCAACGCGTTCGCACTTCGACGCGCAAGACTTCATGGAATCCGGCACGCCGGGCTTGAGATCGACCGAGGACGGCTGGCTGAACCGTGCCTTGGAAGCCGTTCCGGAGGAGAACGCCTCGCCGTTCCGCGCCGTGGCGATGGGCCCGAATCTTCCGCGCATGTTGCACGGGGGCGCGCCGGCCATTGCGCTGCCGGACCTCAAGCAGTTCAAAGTGATGGCGCAGGCGCCGGGCACGGGCCAGATGGTCGAAGGCGGCTTTGAAGCCATGTACTCGCAAACTGTGGATCACGCGCTGCACGGCACGGGTACCGAAACGTTTGAAGCCATCGATCTACTGCGCAAGGCCGACCCGGCCAAATATCAGCCGGAAAACGGCGCGCAGTATCCCACCAACCGGCTCGGGCAAAGCCTGCAGCAGATCGGGCAACTGCTTAAAGCCGACATCGGCGTGGAAGTTCTTTTCGTCGATTGCGGCGGCTGGGACAACCACGTCAACGAAGGGGGCGTGCAGGGGCAGCTGTCGAATTTGTTGAAAGACCTGGGCCAGGGCCTGGCTGCGTTTCATCGAGATATGGGCGACCGCATGGAGAATATCGTCTTCGTGACTATGAGCGAATTCGGCCGCACCGCCAAGGAAAACGGCAATCGCGGCACCGATCATGGCCACGCGAATTGCATGTTGCTCATGGGCGGCGACGTGCAGGGCGGGCAGATCTACGGCAAATGGCCCGGGCTGAACGACCATCAGCTCAACGACGGCCGGGACCTCGCGCTCACCACGGACTTCCGCTCTGTAGTCGGCGAGATTCTCACCAAGCACATCGGCGTGAAAGGGCTCGACACCGTCTTCCCTGGATTCGACAACAACCCGCGCAAATTCCTGGGACTGTTGAGAACTTAGAGCAGAGACGAAAGTTCTCGAGCGCGGGATAGACTCCTGAAGAGTTCTTTTCTCTCTCGCCATCCCTGCCTGTGTCTTTGACACTTTTCCGCTGCACGAGTAGTCTTGCGGCCAGCCGGTTGGCGGTTCCATGAGAACGACGCGACGAGATTTCGCAAAGGGGCTGTCTGGCGCAGCGCTAGCCGCTGCCTTTCGGCACGCCAAGGAACCGGCGCGTCTGCCGATTGCATTTTCAACTCTGGGCTGCCCTGGCTGGGATATGCAGAAAATCCTGAACTTCGCGGAGCAACACGGATTCGCTGCAATCGAATTCCGCGGACTCGAAGGCAGCCTTGACTTACCTTCTCACCCGGCATTTGCGGCGGAACGCATTGCTCGGACCAAGCGCGAACTTCTCTCTCGCGGCCTTGGTGTCGCCTGCGTCAGCAGCTCCGCCAGCCTGCACGAGTCCGATGCTGAGAAGCGTTCGAGAACCTTGGCTGACGCCCAGCGATTCATCGACTTGGCTTCTTCGCTCGATGCGCCCTACGTGCGCGTGTTCGGGTCTAGCCCTGACTCCGGGCATCCTGTCTCTCCAAGTGATGATCTGAAGATGCGTGTTGCCGCCGGGTTGCACGCATTGGGCGATTATGCGGGCCCGCGCAAAGTTACCGTGATCATCGAGTCGCATGACGATTTTACCGCTTCGGCCACGCTCACTGACGTCCTGCATCGTGCCGATTCCAAGTCAGTCGGACTCTTGTGGGACGCTCACCACACGTTCGCAGAGTCGGGCGAGGACCCGAAGTTCACCGTGCGGCAGCTGGGGCCGTGGATCCGGCACACGCACCTGAAGGATTCTGTCGGCCAAGGTGGTGATCGCAAGTATGTGTTGACCGGCCGTGGAAACGTTCCCATCAAGGAGCAGATCGAGGCTTTGCGCTCCATTGATTACCAGGGCTTTTACTGTTTCGAGTGGGAAAAAGTGTGGCATCCCGATCTGGAAGATCCCGAGATTGCCATTGCGGACTATGCCCGCGTGGTCGCCGATTATCTGCGCTAGAAACGCGCCGGCATTAGGAGCGCTGCGTACTCGAGCGGTTTGCAACAAGAGAGTAAGTATTTAAGGCCGGACACTTCTACGCAGCTGACTCTCTGTTCAGTCCGGTGTTTTCAGTTCGCGAATCCAAATATTCCGAAACCGCACGGGGTTGCCATGATCCTGCAAGGCTAGCGGCAGCTTCTCCTCATGCGGCCGATACGGCGGGCGCGCTCCATTCGCAGTCGGGCCCGTGGGTTCGACATGGTCCTGCGCTAGAACGCCGTTATGAAACACTGTGACGCTAGCCGGGCGCAGCAACTTTCCATCCTTATCGAAGCGCGGCCCGTGGAAAACAATGTCGTAGGCCTGCCATTGGCCCGGCGGGCGTGAGGCGTTAACGAGCGGCGGATATTGGCCATAAACCGCGGCCGCTTGGCCATCTGCATAGGTTTTGTTTTCGTACGAATCTAGCACCTGAATCTCATAGAGGCCCATCAGAAAGACGCCACTGTTGCCACGCTCCTGGCTTTCCCCTTTGGGCGTAACCGGCTCAGCGAATTCGATGTGCAATTGGGAGTCACCAAAGGCATCCCGCGTGTGGATGTAGCCAGTCTTTGCGGCGACTTCGACATAACCATTCTCGACCTTCCACTTCGCTGGACTACCGTCCTGGTGCGCCCATTTGGAGAGATCCTTGCCATCAAAAAGCACAACGGCATCAGACGGCGGACGACCGGGCGAATCCTGCGTTCCCGGCGTTCCGGGATCGATTACGGGCGGTGCCGGCCGATGGGGATCGTGAATCTTCCAGGTCGTCTGGATTTGCGCACAGCAAACATGGGCAGTAGTGGCGAGGAGCAAAACAGTCCGCGTCATCAACAGGCATTTCTTCATGAGCGACACCTCAATGTAACAGTGAGTGAATTCTACTTCCTAACTGTTCGCAAGTGTACGATGGGATTCAAGATGTTTGCCGATGATCTCCACGCCCGCTCGCGGAAGGCCAAGCTGGAAGCCTGCCAACCGATCTACGGACGCTCTTCGTGCCAGTGCAGCCACGGCGCCATGGCCTCTTCTTCAAGGAAATACTGAAGGCCGCGAATTGCTTCGGCGGTGGTGATGTTCCAAGAGGCCGGGTACTCATCGCGCTGGCCGTTGGACAGGTAATATTCAATGACCGCTTTTTCCGGCCCGGCATACAGTGGATTGCGAGTAGAGAACCCCGCGTCGCCTTCATAGCGCACGTGCATCAGCCACGCAGCCTCGCCATTGATCAGCGCGCCCATGGCCGGCCAGCCCGCCTCGTGCTGCATCCAAACTTCCGAAAATTGGGTGCGACCGATCTGCGCGAGGCGCACCTTAAGTTCGCCCGCGTCGGTAACTTCATACAAAACTTTATTGATTTTCAATTCCATGAGCGTTCGCTCGCGGAGTCCGGTAACACCACTTGAAACCTTTGTATCCCAGGTGTCAAGTTGAAGAACAACGGGGCGGTGAGTTGATCTGTCAACTCATGCGTCAGTGGGCGGCGTCTTCCCGGATGCGCATGCCGTAGAAGGAACGGTAGACGAAGAGGAAGGAGACGACGAAGAATGCCGCTGCAAGACTGTGCGTCAAAGTTGTGCTGTGCTGCTCGGCGGTGAGCTGCACAGCGAGTTCGACGGCCAGCAGGCCGAAGAGCGTCGTGAACTTGATGACCGGGTTGAGTGCGACCGAAGATGTATCTTTAAACGGATCGCCCACCGTATCGCCAATGACCGTGGCGTCGTGGAGCGGCGTGCCTTTCTGCTTGAGTTCGACTTCAACAATCTTCTTGGCGTTGTCCCAGGCGCCGCCGGCATTGGCCATGAAAATGGCCTGGTACAAACCGAAGATGGCGATGGAAAAAAGGTAGCCGATAAAAAAGAACGGTTCGACAAAGGCAAAGGCCAAAGTGGCGAAGAACACCGCGATGAAGATGTTCAGCATGCCTTTCTGCGCGTATTTGGTGCAAATCTCGACGACCTTTTTGCTGTCGGCAATGCTGGCGGAAGCAGCTCCTTCGAGCTTGATGTTGGCCTTGATAAATTCGACCGCGCGGTAAGCACCGGTGGTCACGGCTTGCGTGGAAGCGCCGGTGAACCAGTAAATCATGGCACCACCGGTGACCAGCCCCAGAACAAAAGGCGCGTGGAGGAGCGAAAGATTATTGACGTTCTCGGTTAAGCCTTTGGTGAGCGCCATGATGATCGAGAAGATCATCGTGGTTGCGCCGACCACGGCCGTACCGATGAGCACTGGCTTTGCAGTGGCCTTGAAGGTGTTGCCCGCACCGTCGTTGGCTTCCAGCATTTCCTTGGCGCGCTCGAAATTGACGTCGATGTTGTAGTCCTTCCTGAGTTCCTGCTTGATGTTGGGGATCTGCTCGATGAGCGAAAGCTCATATACGGATTGCGCGTTGTCCGTGACGGGACCGTAGGAGTCGACGGCGATGGTCACTGGGCCCATGCCGAGGAAGCCGAAGGCCACCAGGCCGAAGGCAAAGACTGGCGCCGCAATCATCAGGTCGCCAAGGCCGAGGTTGCTGATCAGATACCCAAGGGACATGAGCAGCACCATCGCCAGACCGATATAATAGGCCGAAAAATTGCCGGCCACGAAGCCGGAAAGAATGCCGAGCGATGCACCGCCTTCTTCCGCCGAAGTCACGACTTCTTTTACATGGCGCGACTCGGTGGACGTGAAAACTTTCACCAATTCAGGGATTATGGCGCCGGCAAGCGTTCCGCAGGAGATGATCGTGGCTAGCTTCCACCACTGTGATATATCGCCGCCGAGGCTCGGGATGATCAGCGATGAGACGACGTAGGTCAGGCCGATCGAAACGATTGAGGTGATCCATACCAGCGAAGTGAGAGGCGCCTCGTAGTTCATCAGGTCGGCGTTGCCGTACTTGGCCCTGGCGATGAAGCTGTTTATGAAATAGGCGGCGGCGCTGGCGATGAGCATCACGATGCGCATCACGAAGATCCACACCAGCAGCTGAACTTGCACGGTGGGACTTTTCACCGCCAGCAGAATAAAGGTGATCAATGCGACGCCGGTTACGCCGTATGTTTCAAAACCATCGGCGCTGGGGCCCACCGAGTCGCCGGCGTTATCACCCGTGCAGTCAGCAATCACGCCGGGGTTACGAGCGTCGTCTTCTTTGATTTTGAAGACGATCTTCATGAGGTCGGAGCCGATGTCGGCAATTTTCGTAAAGATGCCGCCGGCGATACGCAACGCAGCCGCGCCGAGCGATTCGCCGATGGCGAAACCGATGAAGCACGGGCCAGCGTAGTCACCCGAGACGAACAGCAAGATGAAAAGCATCATCAGCAGTTCGACGCTGATGAGCATCATGCCGATGCTCATGCCGGCCTGCAGTGGCGTGCTGTAAATCGGATAGGGCTTGCCGCGCAGGGAAGCGAACGCCGTGCGCGAATTGGCAAACGTATTTACGCGGATGCCAAACCACGCGACGCCGTAACTACCGGCAATTCCTACGAGACTGAAAATCAGAATGATCGGGAGAGTGACCGCAGTGGGACGCACCGGAGCGAGCCAGCCGAAGTACATGACGATCACCACGGCGATAAACACCCACAAGATCAACAGGAACTTTCCCTGCGTAAATAGGTAGGTCTTGCAGGTCTCGTAGATGAGCTCGGAGATTTCGCGCATCGATTTGTGAACGGGAAGGTTTTTCAGCCGCGAGTAGATAGCCAATCCGAAGCCTAGGCCAAAAATGCAGATGACAATGCCGAAGAGCAGAAGCTTGTGGCCGTCGATGCCGAGAAAAGTAACCTGGGATAGGTCGGGAAGCTTCAAATTAGCTTCGCCGCCTGCTTCCTCAGCGAGAGCCGACGCCGCCGCAAAAAAGGCGAGCAGGACAGCAGGCGCTCCAAACTTAATGAATTTGCAGCCTAGAGACCAGACATTTGCCAGCCAGGTAAGCATTCACAATCCTCCGTAGATCACTTGTTCACAGGGCAATGGCTTCCCGGGACAGCCGATTCGGGTGCACTTTTCGACGGAGCGCTGTTTGGCGCGACCGCAGAGCGATTTGTTCTCATTCCACCGGCAAGACGTCGCCGCGCGCCGGTCCGACACTACCCCAAATATCATCGGCGAAGCACCCTGAAGATGGGGCGCACAGCTGCACACAAAACGCAGACTTATAACATTTTACCAATGGCCGGTCAAACCGCACCCTATCAGAAAGGGAGGCGCAACCCCGTATCGCTTCGAATATCGCCGCGACACGTTTTAGCCAACCGATGGTAACATGCCAGATTCATCGGAGCATGATTAGCCACATCCTGATGGGGGTCCATGGGTACGACGCCAGTGTTTGAAGTAGCGCTAAGTGTCGCTGCAGGGAGCGACCTGCTCCACGAGGGGAACCAAACCAAAGTTGAGGCTTCTGACCGCGCGGCTGTGTCAGCGACGGTGAGCCGCGTATGAGACATCATTTCTTCATCACGGGCACTGACAGCGGAGTGGGCAAAACCGTACTCTCGGCGCTACTCTGCGCGGCACTCGATGCGGTTTACTGGAAACCCATCCAGACAGGCACGCTCGAGGGCTCGGACCGCGTGACCGTCATGAGGCTTGCCGGGATTGGCACCGATCGAACGCTCGACGAGGTGTACAAATTCGTGCCGCCAGTCTCTCCGGACCTCGCGGCCCGCTGGGCTGGAGTGGAAATCGACCTCGGGCGGATCAACATGCCCGGCAGCTTGATCAACGACTGGTTGATTGTCGAAGGCGCAGGCGGCGTGCTGGTGCCCGTCAACCAGAAACAGTTCATGCTCGACCTGGTAGTGAAATTCAAATTGCCGGTGGTTGTGGCGGCGCGCAGTTCGCTGGGCACGGTCAATCACACGCTTTTGACACTTGCTGCGCTTCACGCCGCGGAATTGCCCGTGCATGGGGTGGTGCTAATCGGCGATCAGAACCGCGAGAATCGCGAGACCATCGAGAGGTTCGGACACGTCCGAGTGATCGGCGAGATTCCCAAGCTTCCGAATCTGCACCGCACCGCACTCATGCAGGTTTTCATGAATCATTTCGATCGCGCCGCCTTCGCACAATAGTTGCTGCTCGGTTCGATTCTACCCTTCCGCGAGTTTGAGCAGCTGCTGACTTCGTTCCAAAGAGTGGGTTCGGGGAGGACCAGAAAAGCGCCACGCGATGCTGGCGGAACATGAATTGGTGAGAGGAGTGGCGAGTGCCGGCGAGCCTTAGTGGATGGAAGCAGAAAGTCGTGGCCTTCGCGAGCGCGCTTGGCGCGCCGGGGCTTTTTCTCATTTCCTTCCTGGATTCTTCGGTGCTGACCTTTCCGGTCATCAACGATCTGTTGCTGATCGAGCTGTCGATGGAGCATCCGGCGCGGATGCCGCTGTATGCGTTCATGGCCGCGCTGGGATCGGTGATGGGCTGTGTAGTGCTGTATTTCATCGCACGAAAGGGCGGGGAAGCTTTTTTTCACCGAAAGACCGGTCAGCATGCACACACCATCCGGCATTGGGTGGAACGCAATGGTTTCGTGGGAATGTTGATTGCCGCGCTTCTGCCGCCGCCAACGCCGTTCAAATTCTTCGTGTTTGCGGCCGGGGTGTTTGAAATGCCGTTGTTTAGTTACACGTCGGCCATCACGGTTGCGCGGTTGTTTCGGTATTTCGGAGTCGGGTACCTAGCGATCCGGTATGGCGTGGACGCGATACCGTATCTGGTGCATCACAAGCTGCAAGTGACGGCAGTGGTGATCGCCGTTGTAGCCATCAGCTATATTTTTTCTCGTCTGCTACTTAGGCATCGGGCCCCGTCGGGAGATGTGAGTTAGAAAGCAAGGTACACCCGCACCCACTGCTTCTTGTAGGTCGTTATTCTAAGGAGTTCTTTTAGAATGACATTTCTATAAGTGTTGATTCTGGAGAGCTGGCGATGCGCCGAAATGCAAATTGGGGCCTTTTGCGGGAGCGGAGCCGAATGTTGACAGCGGAGTTCCTATTAGCGGAGATCCTTCGCGTACGATGACAATGCATAGGGGTAGCCTTGAGGGATGCGCGCGAACGCCACTAGGTCGACGAAACGTTTTCGGTGGAACGCTATTGCTACCGGGGCTGTGGAGAACCGTGATCCCAGGCGAGTTCTTGGGAGCGCATTTTGCCGGATGGGTCAGTGCCAATGAGGGCTTCAACGCGCCAGCCAGAACTCGCATCCCGAGTATACGGGAAGGCGCGCACGGTGACTTGGAAACCCTCGCGAGTCTTTTCGACGGTTGCTTTGGGGAAGCGCGCGACCTGGAAGAAGCGCCGCGCAACGGCGGTGTCGCGGACTGCGTCGAGGGCGGGCGACGGTTCGGGTTTATAGGATGTGACGGCGGTGTCGGGGTCGAAGGATGCAGCGGCGGGGCCGACTTCGATTTCCGCGTCATGGAGGGCACTTTCGGTTTCTACAATGCCGTGCCAGCGGAAGGGCGAACCAGAATCGGCAAACGCCGCAACCTTGCGAGGCGACTCGCCCCGGTAGGTGCGCGATTCCATGGCGGCCAAAGCGTTGCCGTGAAGAACGAAGCGCAAGACGATATAAAGGATCATCGTGGCGAGCGCGATGGACGCGCCCACTTTGCCTCGTGGGCCTTTTGATTTGGCTCCGATTTCCTCGCTGACCAGCCCGCTGAGCGTGGGGAGAAGAATTCCGGCTAGAAGAATTCCCAAGATCCAGAGATCGAGATGGGCAACCCAGTCCAGGGCGAAGCGGCGGGCAGAAATGGGCCAAAGGAGTTCAACTCCAGCGCTTTGACAAACATCCATGAGCAAATGGAGAACGGCGGCGGCGGGAACAGCGAGGAAGACGGGAAGCGACGAGGTTGGTATCTCGGTTGGTCCGCGTCGGCGCAGGAGAAACGGGAGAGTGACGAGCAGGCTGAACAATAGAGCGGCAAGCAAGGAATGACAGTAAGTGCGATAAAAGGTGAGGAAGGCGGAAGGGCCGAAATATGCGCTCAACAAATCGAGGTCGGGGATAGTCCCGGCGACCAGCATGGCAGTTGTTGTGAAGCGAGGGACACGCGGGAAAGCGGCACGCTTCAGGGTGTAGGAGGCCAAGGCGTGGGTGAACGGATCCATGGGTAGGTTATCTCATGAAAGCAGTTGTTAGTGATTAGTTGTCAGTCCAGATCTTCTCGGACAGCCAGTGTCATGCCAAGAATTGGAGAAAATACTCTCCAATTTCGCGGTGGTTTCCGAGCCGGGGCCCAGCATCCCGACAGATGGGGACGCGTGCTGCACTTCGAGGCGGACAATCGCAGGGCGAACAGAAGCGCGCCCCTACAAACCCGGCGGTTACGCTGGATTGCCGGGGACGAGGAGTTTCAAAGCGCGCGGGACGATCTTGAATTCGACGGGGAGGCGGGCCAGCGGTTCGCCGTCGACTTGGGCATACAAGGGGCTTTTGTCAAGCGGTTCGCAGATGACGGTGTCGGACTTGTGGAAATGCACGCCAGCGGTGCCTCGGAGGTTGCCCATCCAAAGCGTGGGCAAGTAGCTCAAATAGCGCAGGCCGCTTTGCGTGGTGAGGGCCATGATTTCGAACTGGTCTTTGAAGAGATCCGCGCCGGTGGTTATTTTGAAGGGGCCACCGTAGTTCTTGGTGCGACCGACAATGGCCAGGGAAGCGCGGAGTTCTTTATCACCGACGACGATGCGGAAATGCGGGAAACGGTAACGAAAGACCTCGCGAGCGCCCTGCCACCAGTAGGCCAGCATGCCGAGGCGCGCTTTCAGATCGAGGTCGAGGGAATAGACGATCATGCCGTCTGGACCGGCGCCGCCGACGCTGAGGAAGTATTTTTTCTTTTCGGGCTGTTCGAGTGGAGTGGCCAAACCGAGTGCGACTTCCTTCACCATGCCGCGAACGAGCTTCTCGGCGGCGCTGGGGATATCCCAGGGCAAGTCCAGTTCCTTGGCGAGGATGTTCGCGGTTCCGCCGGGAAGAAGTGCGAGAGGCACACGGTGGCCGTTCTGATGGGCTGCCAAGCCGTTGATGACTTCATTGAGCGTGCCATCACCGCCGCAGGCGATCACCAGGCCGCGTCCTTCGGAGGCGGCGCGCAAGGCCATTTCCGTGGCATGGCCTGGGCCGTTGGTTTCCGCAAGCTCGGATTCTATGCCG
>MNIJ01000023.1 GCA_001919715.1 Acidobacteria bacterium 13_1_20CM_58_21 | reverse complement strand
GTTCTTTCAATCCGGCACGGTCGGCCACATCTGTAAAGCGGGCTTGGAAAGGAAGTCCCCCCGGTTTCCTGCGCGGGCTGGGTGGGACACCGCGGGAGGCCATTCCTTGGCCGCTGGTGGCCCTCTCCTGCCCGTACGCGTTGGCCACAGGCCATGCCAGCAGGCTCAAAAAGCGGCGCCGGTCCAAACGAGCGACCCCCTTATTGACGAACCGTCTGGAGCCTCCAGGTCGGATCGTGGTCAAGACAAGGCAAACTCCCTTGGTTGAAACGAAGGAACCCGTTGCCAAGTTACCAAAAGATCTTGAAACCGAGTTCGACCTGACGGCCACTCACATATTCGTAGGCGCCCTGAGCACCAAAAGTCCCGCCAGGGGAACCCTGGTAGCGGGCTTGTCCGAACGTGGAAGAGTAAATGTTCGTGTCGGGGTCCCTGCGATTGAGATTGTTGAGCGCATTGTAAGCCGTCACTTTGAGCTGGCCAGTAAATCCCTCCAAGATGTGGAACTCCTTTGCTACGCTGGCATCCAAATTCCAGAAGCTGGGACCGGTCAAGCACGAGAATTGCAGAGGATTCTGGCGCAGCACGTAGGTATTCGAAGGTATCGGTTGGAAGGCGGCTGTGTTGAACCAGCGCTGGGGAGTGGGATTTGAAATGCAAGGGTTTCCGGTGACGATCATATTCCCAAATCGGGGGAAGTCGCCCGAGATGTATTGCAGCACGGGAGTTACCCTCCAGCCGCCCAGGATGCCATCGGCCTTGGAAGAACTCATAAAGTGGCGCCCTCGCCCAAAAGGAAGTTCGTAAGTGCCCGCGACGTTGAGGCGGTGGTGAGGCTGGTCGCTGTCCTGCCATTGGAATTGGTTGAGATAGTAAGTCGAATCATTGAAGTTATTGATCTGCAGACGGTCCCGCGTATATACGTAACCAAAAAGGAAATTGAGTCCGCGGCTGAAAGGTTTCTGCACCTGGAGCTGGATTTGGTTGTAATGCTCCAAAGTGCAGCAAGCGCCTATCTCGAACAGCGGGCCGTACTGCGGATAGGGTACCAGCAGTGACCCCAAAGACACCGTGGGCTGGTTCCGTAACGGGCCTGGGAACACGACGGGGTTGAGATACTGGTAAAAGGGATTGGGAACGTTCGCAGCCAGCGCAGTTTGATACTGCTCTTCCAAGCGCGGGTCAATGGCATTCAATTCCTGCGTATAATGCTGATGCCCAAAGTTCATGAACCAAGTGGCCGAAACGACGGTCTGCCCTAGTAACTGGCGCTGGAGATTGATGTTGAACCGGTCATTCCAGGCCTTCTGAAAGTTCTGCGGATACCACAGGAGATTGACACCGCCTCGCCCGACGTCCGGTCCGGCGGCCCTACCTATGATCGGCACGAGGGGGTTGCTAGCCGGATATGGATTCGAAACTGTCTGTTGAGGTACACCTTGAAGCAGAGGAGCAGTAAACTGGTAACCCGTCATACCGAAAAAAGGCGGTTCGAGGAAGTTGATAGCCTCGAAGCCGGGGATCGGACCCGACGAAAAATTAAACTCCGTCGGAATGGGAAAACGGGCGTACCCGAGGCGCAGAGCCGTTTTGTCATTGACGCGCAAGGCCAAGCCAGCGCGCGGCGCGAGCGCCAGGGCGGGCGGATTCCACATGCCTGGATGATTGTTATCGGTCCACTGCCACATCCCGTACCAGCGATAAAAGTTATTGCCCACCAGTTGAAGAGCCTGGGCCGGCATCTGGGGCGGGTTCGCCTGCATTTGGGGAGTGGGTTGAGATAAGTCCAGGCCACGGGAAAGCTGGTGGTCCGGATCGGACCAAGCCTTTTCGTATTCGTCCCGTAATCCAAGGTTCAGAGTAAGCCTTTTGTTCACTTTCCAGTCGTACTGGACCCAGAAGCCGTAAGTTGTCGTGTGGGGATCCGGAGCCGGGCCCCCGATCATTTCGGACGAGCCATCGAGCGCGCCAAGCAGGAAGGTGGCAAACTGGTCCCCGGTACGTAGGGTATCTGGACTTATGAACGAATTAGCAGTGGTGTTCGAGGGGAAATTGAAAACGGAAGTGTTCGATACGTAGACGGGGCCATAGGCATGGTGCAGCTGAAAACCAGCCTTCAGGATACTCGAACCCCACTGATGCGAATACTTGGCGCTAAAGTCCTCGCCCTCGGGCCTCTGGTTCCAGTAGAAGCCGCGCCCTCCGAAAGTGTTGCCGCCGATATTGAAATCTGGAAAGTAGACGGGCACAAACGTCGAAGCCTGTTGATACGGTACGTACCAAGGATTGTTGGGCCAGAGCGAGGCCCAGCCGGGTGATGGCAGGGGGGTCGAAACGTAGGCGTCTACGACATTATGGTAACTGCCGTGAAAGTCTACGATAGTTTTTTCGTTCACAATCCATACCAAGTCCGCCGCATATTGTTGCGCCGTCCGATAAGTGCCGGTGGGTACGTACAGCTCAGAGTTATTGGGGGTGGGGTTGGAGTAGATATCAGTTGTGTGGTAACCGCTGGCCCGGCCCCACACCTTCCATTTATCGTTAATGTTGTAGTCGATGCGGTCGGACCAGTTCCAGTAGTTCCACGCATCGGTATAGCTCTTCTTAAAGTTGTTCACGCCGGTGATATTGTCGCCCGGATTGTTCGGGGCCCACATTGCGTTCATAAGCTGAACGGCAAGGGGGTCGAGGCGGTTCGGAGGAATAATGTTGCCGGGGAAGGGTTGGCGCGTGACGGCCCCCGTGTTCGGGTCCACGACGGTGGACCAAGGATCGTAGATCGTCCGAAGGCTTCCATCAACGTTGTAGGAGTGGGAAAAGTCGCCGCCTCGTTCCGCAGCCGTCGGCACGGTCGTCACAAAGCTCCCGGGCGCTCCCACCTTCCAATATTCTATTGACACAAAGTTGAATAACTTATTCTTGATAATGGGGTTACCGAATGTTCCTCCAATCATATTTTGGCGCGTCGAATTCGTGCCCATGGTGGTCCTGTCGGCAATTGCGTTCAGCCACGGATACCGTCCCAAGTAATATGCCGAGCCATGCCATTGGTTAGTGCCGGACTTGGTGGTAGCAGTGATCAGACCACCAGCGCTATGGCCGAATTCAGCGTCCGTACTGTTCTGGGAGACGCTAACGGACTCCACAGCATCCATGTTGGGGGGATAGCTGTACTTGTGGCCAAGGCCCACGGGGCTGCCGTCAACTTCAATATCGTTCTTTAGGTTGGTTCCTCCCCCCAGATCCACGCTGTTGGCAGACCAAGAGAGGAAGGGCAGCATTTCACCTCGGGTGTTGATTGCCTCGGGAGCGAGCAGGGTCAGCTTGAACGGGTTGCGGTCGTAACGGGGTGTTTCCGTCGCGAGGGTCGCATTGAGAGTAATGTTTTGGTTGCTGCTAGTGAATTGGACGGTTGTGGGAGTTTCCGTTACCGTAACGCTTTGCTGAACAGCACCAGGCCGGAGCACGGCATTCACGGTGATGTCGTTGCTCGCTTGAAGAATAATGTTTTCCTGAATGAACGTGTTGAATCCCGCTGCCTCGACAGTGATTTTGTAAGTGCCGGGATCGAGCAGTTCGAAGAGATACACACCAGTGCCGCTCGTCTGGCGAGTCGCCTGTAAACCGGTGTTGACGTTGAGCAGCGTGACGCTGGCACCGACGACAACAGCGCTGCTTTGGTCCGTGACCTGACCCTGAATGCGGCCCCGGTAGCTTTGGGCGAGGATTGCAGCAGCGGAGAACAGAATGAGCACGAGTATCATAGAGACTCGCTTTTTCATGGGGACCTCATTTGTAGCAATTGGATTGATCCTGACCCGACGCAACAACATGCCACCGCTAGCCAAAGGGCCGCTGCACATTCAGCGCATTCCGCTAGTGGCCATCTCAAACCGGCTTGTAGTTCAGGACAGACAAGAGGAGAACATTCGAGGCAATTGAATTGACTTTGCACAGCAGCACCGTCCCACCTGATGCGCGACCTCCTGTTCCTGTGTCGCTATACTCCCAAAAGTGTTGGTTGTCAACACTGAATGCAAGTTGAGCAAGTTGAATGCAAGTTGAATGCAAGTTGAATGCAAGTTGTTTAAAAAACGTTGCGGAACGCGGTGCTTGAGTCGAACCTGAAAGAGTCCGCGGCAAACATGTTGTTAACCGAAGCGACTGCCGAAGCTCTGTCCGGCGAATCCTCCCAAGCGCGCGAAACGATCGCGGCCGTAACAAGGCTTACAGATTCGAAGACCATAAAATCGAATGTCGCGCGCGTGATGACGCTTAACGGCCAGGTTCTGCAGGCATAGAAAATCATAGAGCGCCTCGTGCGAGAGAATCCATCCGACACACTCCTCAACGCAGTAGAATCTCCAACTGCGTAGAGCAGGAGAGGCCCGCGACCGAATTCAGAGCAGTGTTGGATCATCGAGGCGTCGCACCGATGGCAACAATGTGGGAAATGTCGCAGCTAGGCCTTGCCCGCGCCTACGTGGTGCAAGGCGACACCACCAAGGCCAAAACGGCGTATCAGGATTTCCTCACACTCTCGAAAGACGCCGACATTCCCATCCTCATCGCTGCCAAATCCGAGTACGCCAAGCTGCAGTAACCGAGCCCCAAAGAAACGGTCTTTGATTGACCGCGATTGTTCGGACTATCCCGGCCGATTGCAACGGTCGGGACTTGACACGCAATATCGCATGCAATATCCTGTGGTGAAATGAAGGCATACGTTTTGGACACGGATGTACTCGTGGCGGCCTTCCGTAGCAACATTGGGGCATCTCGCCAGGTGCTGGAGGCGACGCGAGCTCGCCGGTTCGAGTTGCTCTTGTCCGTACCCTTGATGCTGGAATACGAATCAGTTCTGACCCGTCCTGAACATCTTGCGGTATCCGGAGCGAGCAGAGAAGATGTATCTGCAGTGCTGGATGAACTGGCTTCCGTCGGGAAGAGAGTCGAGTTAATGATTCGCACGCGGCCGACGCTACCAGACCCGAATGACGAGATGGTGTTGGAAACAGCCATCAATGGTCGCGCCAATGCGATCGTGACTTTCAACGATCGGGACTTTAGGCCTGTGGCGGCACGTTTTCGCTGTTCGGTGGTGCGGCCGGGGGAAGTGATTCGGGGATTAGCAGAGGAAACCGAGTGATGGCAAGAGAAGGAGTGAATTCATGAGACGAAGCAATTTTGCTTTGCGGGTGCCGCCTACCCTATTGGCGGAAGCGCGCAAGGCCGCCGAATCGGAAGGAGTAGCTCTCAACCAGCTGATCACCCTCGCACTTGCAGAAAAGGTTTCCGCTATGCGCACGGAAGAGTACTTTGAGGAACGCGCGCGACGCGCCGATCCGGCTAGGGTCAGCCGGATTCTAGCGCGCGTGGGCAAGGGAAATCCTTCTGTCGAGGGTGATGAACTCCCGTTGGAATTCGCAGCTAGGAAGGTGAAGAAAAAGAAGTGAAGAGAGACATCGCTATCCCCAGGTAGATCGAGATTCGCCCGCCTGTCTCCACAAGCCAAAGAGTTTAGTCTTGTTACCATGTTGTTCGGTCCCTTCTGCCGTCCTCTTCAGCAAGGTTGTGTGCAATTCGCAATCGTTGTCCAGATTTTGGGTGCAAGATTGGTGCAGCTAATTTTAAAGAGCAGGGTTTGTTAATTAACCGAAGGGCTCAAGTTCGAGTGCTGCCTGGACATTCCGACGATGAGAAGCCACATGGCGCAGCACGACGGCGTTGTTCCCAAAGACGTTCACCCCAGAGGTTTCAGTCCAACGTCAGTCCAATTCGAGGGGTTGGTTGCACCGCGTGGTTCCGCGTAAGCGACACCAGATGCGGCACTTATGTGATTTAGCCTGCTTACTTGCAAACAGGTGCTCTCCCAGCTGAGCTACACGCCCACAGTAGAGGTCACTCTGATTCTAAAGCATTTACCGCCGTTCCGAAATCCATTCCTTCGCATTTTCGTTGCTGTGTACCACGTGTACCAACTATGGCTGGTTTTATGTGTGGCGCGGTTTGTAAGTGCGGCACCCACAAGGCTTAGATTTCTCGGACGTGGTTCTGTGCGTCTTCCTAGCTGGCCCCGTATCCTCAGGGCCACATAGCGCGGAACGCCACAGAAGAAATCAAACTTGATGGCTATCGGGCCTTGGCGGTCAGGCCCGACAGCGGTGTGACGCTCTTCTCGCGAAGAAAATCTCTGAACAGACAGTTTCCTTATATAGTTGAGCCGCTGGCCGATTTGCCTGCTGCACACACTCAATATGTAATTGATTTCCAAAGTGAGACCGTCGGAAGATTGAGCTATCTATCGCCAAATCAGTACCAGGAACCGAATTGGCTGCAGGCCGACACGGGAACACGCTAGAATCGGCGCGTGCAACAAAGGCTAAGGAGGGCGTATGCCAACGTTCGTCGGCAGGTATTCAGACCACGCCTATGCGGTGATGCGCGTTGTTGTCGGTCTCCTGTTTGCCTGTCATGGCGCCCAGAAGCTCTTTGGGGTGCTCGGCGGTATACGGGAGCTGGGCGGCGAAGGCCTGCTCGCCGGTATCATCGAGTTTTTCGGAGGCTCATTGGTGGCACTGGGGCTGGTTGCGAGCATAGCCGCCTTTGTTGCCAGTGGCGAGATGGCTGTCGCCTACCTCAGGGCTCACGCCCCCATCGGATTCTGGCCCATCCAAAACGGTGGAGAGTGGGCCGTGTTCTATTGCTTCTTTTTCCTCTATGTGGCTGCAGAGGGTTCCGGACGTTTCTCTCTCGATTCTGTTTTTCGCCGGCGCCGAGCACGGGTTTGATCACAGCGAAGTTGCTAGCATTTGCTTATCCAGTTGATGCAGCAAACCACCAAGCAACCGCAAACGGCACTCGTTCAGTCGGATATTGCGCAGGCGTTCGCTACGCCAGTCGAGTACCGCGGACGGCCGATCAGCGTTCGTTGGACAGCTTCCGGTGAGGAACCCCTAATCAAGACGGCGGGCAACGCTGCACCCCCCGGAGAACCACAGTTGCAGCGGCGCCATATGCAATCCTTCTTGCTTGAAATCAATCCCGCCGCGCTAACGGTGGACGCCGCTGACAGCAACCACATAAAACTCGACGTCGTGGCGGTCACTCTCGACCTTGAGTCGATGAGCGCGCGACCAGGAGAGAAAACGGTCGATGAAACGACTTAGGTGAGATGAAGGCGTGCTTCCAAAGAAGGCAGCAAAAATCAAATAGGTGCTGCATCTGGTTTCGCTTACTCAAAATCCAGCGCTTACAGCCACCACTTGAATTGGACGGAAGTCGTCCGCGCAGACTGACCAACGATGGGCCGCGATGCAGCCCACAACCGAAGGCAGGAATGGCGCGTAGAGCCTGCGCCGATGCTTGCGACCCTTCGGTTAACAGCCGGCGTAGTGATTTCATCAGAAGTTGCCGGAGCTAAGCTAAACCGAAGGAGCCTGACGAGTTGGAGCAAAATCCGATGATCCACTTTCCTCTTCAAATTTCTTTCTTTATTCGCTTTTCGCGGCCTTTCGCTGCAATTGATACTACGTTAGTGCTACGCGTTCAAGGAACCTGTCGAGAAAGAGCGTTTGAGCGAACGCGATGCGAGTTCGGCGGTTCACGAATCTTTACCTTCTGCGCGTCCTCGATTTCTCAACTGATGAGGCGTTGTCGTGCACTAGTCCGCAGGGGCGGGGGCGAAAGCGGCGGACGCCTTTGCGGGCGCGAGCACGATAAGGGCTACGCCGATGACCACGAGGACGGCAGAACCCCACAAAAATCCCACGCGCTGGTTCGCAAACTGGAAGGCCATCGTGCCCATGACGAGGGCGTGCGCGAAACTCGACCAAGCGGTGAAGGCGATGAGGCTTCTATGCGCGGAAGCGTTACGCGCGGCGATCAACAGGAAAACACCGAGCGTGACGTAAAGGCTCAGCATCATGTAGTCGCCATAATCTTCCGAGGCATCGGGATGCCATAGAGCCTCGGCTATAGGATAAATCCCCGCGCAGAAAAACAAGCCTAGTAGCACCAACACAACCTTCAGCGCACGCTCGCGGAGCATCGAAGCCTCCTAAGGTTTAGAAAGTCTTGCGGCTAGATTACACCCAATTGCGCGGCGTCTGGGTTGCGCTTTGGGGATGCTCTCGGCATCGAGATCCCGAATGTTTCCCCAAATGGCTCCCGGATCCACATCTGCAAGAAGGCGTGGCAGGGCCAGATGCACGACTTCCTCAAGACCAGGAACGGCGAGAGGGAGATCGACCTGCATCCCTCGGTGGCCAAGACGCTGCGGGAGTTCATTGGAGAGCGGAAGTCCGGTTTGCTATTTCGTTCGTGCGGCGGTCGCCCGCTCCACCAGTCGAACATCTTGCGGCGGGTGCTGCATCCGATTTTGGCCCAGCTCGGCCAGCCGTGAGCTTCCGCTGCCGGGTTTTGCCGATGTCTGGAACGAGTACGTGCAGGAGATTGGCGCGCCGGATGAAGCGCTTGTAAACGCAGCCGAGATTCACAATATGCGCGACGCGGATCAGGGCGCTGCGGAATTCATGTGGACCAAAGGGTATCAATCGATTTGGACGATGCCCAACGTCTCCGCGATGGGCACGGATGGGAAAATCGCTGGCAGCTGCCCGGGGCGCTTGAGACATTCCGCGTGTTTTACGAACTCGATAATGAATTCAATGAATGCGCTGGGCGCACGAGAGCGAGTAAAGATGGGGCTTCTGGCTTCCGACTCATTCAAAATGCTGCCAAAGCCGACGAAATCAGGGCAGCCAACTGGAGGTGTGCTGCAGGGCTTCCTAAGGAAGAATCCCGCTAGTCGCTA
>MNIJ01000149.1 GCA_001919715.1 Acidobacteria bacterium 13_1_20CM_58_21 | reverse complement strand
TACGCTTGAATAAGGCGTAGTCGCGATCACGTTTTGGTACAGTGGCACCAAACCCAGGATTCTTGCGGTTTTGCTTTTGAGCGACCCAATACATAGACGGGCGGGCCTATTCGGTCCGCCTCAGAACCCCCGCGTTCGCGAGCCGCCGCAAAGCTTCTCTGGCCGAAAGGGCTTCTGGACCTTCTGGGAGAAGCTTCAAAGCCAATTCCAGTTGCTGCCTGGCATTTTCCGCGTCACCGCTTCGGGCGTAGATAATTCCGATGTTCTTGCGGAGTACGGCAAGTTGCGGACACTGTTGACAGAGCGCGATGGCTTCCTGAAGTTGCTCGAGCGCTTGGGGCCAGTTGTCGTCTTTGGCGGCCTGCAGCGCAAAATTGTTCAATTGTCGAACGCGATCGGTGGCCTGATGGCGCTCTTGCAGCGTCGACAGCTTGGCCATGTATTCGGCGGCATCCGGGCTTCCCGTTTGCGACAGAACCCGGACAAGATTGGCGTAGGCCGCGAGGTTATCAGGATCTGCGTCCACGGCTTTTTTCCACTGCTCGACGGCTTCTTCCTTCTTGCCGACCTGCAAAAGGTTGCGGCCAAGATAAAGCCGCGCCTCAGCGTTATCGGGCTGCAGATTCACGACCCTTTGAAACAGTTCGGTGGCGTAAGGCGAAGAATGCTCCACGACTCCGAGCAAGAACAGAGCACTCACGTAGTTTGGGGAGAGACGGACGGCTTCGCCAAGCTCGTTCCGTGCCTCGTCCTTGCGGCCTAGAGCATACAGAACCCGCCCCTTGTTGTAGTGCGCAAGCGAAAAGTCTGGGGCGAGCCGTATGGCTTCTGAGAATTCCCCCAGCGCACCCTGAAGATCGTAGACGTCGCCCAAAGCAATGCCGAGATTCAGGTGGGCCTCAGAGGATGCAGGGTTGAGGCCGACGAGCTTCCCAAACGTCTGAACAGAATCTGCATCTCGGCCGGTTTTTCCCTGAAGCATGCCTAGCGCCGTCAACGCATTCGCATTATTGGGTTCCAATCCCAGCGCGCTTCGGAGTTGTCTTTCCGCCTCCAAATAGTTCGCTTGGGCAGCTAGGGTCAGTCCTAAGTTAACGACAGCCTGAGTGTATTGGGGATCGACCGAAATGGCCTCGCGAAAGAGCGCCGCCGCCTCATCATTCTTTCCTTGGCGACCAAGGAGCGTGCCGAGATTATTGAGCGCTTCCGCAGATTGCGGGTCGCTGGCAATGGCTGCCCGAAACTCCCGCTCGGCTTCCTTGAATCGCTGTCGCTGCATCAGCGAGGAACCCAATTGATCGTGAGCCTGCGCGAAATGGGGATCCAGTTCGATGGCCTCGCGCAATTGATGCTCTTCACGACCAGAATCTCTCAGTTTTGCAAGGGCGAATGCCAAGTTGTAATGCAGTCTGGCATCCTTCGGCTTCAGAAGAAGGGCTTTCTGGTACGCTTCGACGGCCTCGCGCGCGAGCCCTTGCTTGAGCAGTTCATTGCCGTGGCTATTCAAAGCGGCCGCCTGCGTTTCTTGCTCGGTTTGCTGTTTCAGGTGCTCGAAAATTTCGAACTGCTCTTTGGCCGCAGCTTGGTTCTTTTCGTTGTGGAGAATCAGTCCGAGTTGATATCGCGCCTCGGGACCATCAGGCTTCAGCTCGACGGCTGTTCGCAGCTCGCGTACGGCGTCATCTATTCGCCCCAGGCGGCCGAGAACCGCGCCCAAATGGCAATGCGCTTCGTAACTCGCCGCGTTTAACTGGATGGCGCGTTCGAGCGACTGCACCGCGTCAGGAAATCGCGCCGAATCTTTCAAAGCTTCCCCGAAAATCTCCTGGCCTTCCCAGTCGTTTGGATTGCGGCGTGTGTAGTCTTCCAAATAGTGAAGCGCCTCTGGCACCGCGCTTAGATTCATCAGCGCTTTGGCGAGAGACAGCTCCGCCTCAATGTGGTTCGGATCGAGCCGGAGAGTTTCTTTGTATTCTTCAGCGGCGTGAGGATAGTCCTGATTGTGAGCGTAAGCGGTAGCGAGGTTAAAGTGCAATTCCGCGGAATTTGGCTGGGCGGCAACCGCGTCTCGAAAAAGAGGAATGGAGTCAGCATAGTCTCCCGTTTCGGCAAACGCGTCAGCCAAGACAATTTTCATTTCCAGGGCAAGATTCGGAGCAGGCGAATGGCTCAAGCCATCTTTTAGGTAATAGATTGCCGCTTTGTATTTCTTCTGCGTACTCAGCAAGCGGGCAAGGTCATAGGATGCGAGGGCAAAACGCGGATTGATGGCCAGCGCGGTCTTGAATTCGTCGGCGGCCCGCTCGAGCTGTCCCAAATCCTGCATGGCACGACCGAAAGCATTGTGAGCCTTAAATGAGTTCGGCTCGTCGCGCAGGACGACTCGCAGTTCGTCGGCCGCTCGATCGGGCGCGTGATTTTCAAGGAGCGAAAGGGCAAGTTCGTAGCGAATCTGGCGCGCCTCGGGGGTACGAGCGAGCGCGGCCTGAAAGGCGGCGACAGCACAACTGAAGCGTCCCTCGCGCCCATAAAACGTGCCAAGGGATTCATAAGCTTCCGCGCTCGGCGACGCCGCTGTGCTCTGAAGCAGACTGGCCAACGGCTCAAATGTTCCCCGTGTTTTGCAGTCTTCAGGAATGTCAGCCAGCGTAATAACGAGTGCGCCCGAAGAGTTCCCGGCGGCCTGTGCTGATAGGGCGGAGGGAAGCGCCAGATTAAAAAAATAGAGGATTGCAAAGAGAGTCACTGCCGATTTCGACATAGCTTCGAGCGCGCGGCGCAGCATAACGCTTGGTCAGCGCCACTTAGTATATTCCGTCTTTATCGCTTACGAACCTCCCGCAGAGTGCTCTGCGCATCGAGGGCGAGGCGGCTTCCCCGCGAGCATTTCCTCGATGCAGTCGTCGCCGGGGCGATGTCAATAATAGAACTTCAGCGCGAACTGAAGTTGCCGTGGCGAATAACCGCTGGTGGCGGTCGAATTGACCACTCCGAACAAGGCCGGCACGCTAATGCTAGCGCCCGGGGCAGCCCAAATCGGTGAGTTGGTGACGTTAAAGGCCTCCGTCCTAAATTCCAGTCTCCTGCGTTCGGTCATCGCAAAAATGCGAAAAACGGAGAGGTCCAGGTTCGCTCGCCCGTCACTTCGCAGCACATTGCGCCCAAAGGTGCCGTAAGTCCCGGTCGCAGGAAAGGCGAACGCGGATGTATTGAACCAGCAGGTAAGCGTTCCTACGGGAGCTCCGTTCGGGCAACTGCCCTTGTTGGGGTCGCCGACAATGTTCGCCCGTTCGCTGCTGCCAGACCCCACGTTGGGAATAGAATTCGGGGCAGTAACGTTGAAGAGTGTGCCGGACATCAGGCTGGAAATCCCGTTGACCTGCCAGCCACCAATGACAATGTCGATGGTACGCACGCCCGTTGCGAATTGCCTGCCTTTGCCAAAGGGAAGTTCATAGACGATATTGGCCGTAAAGATCTGCGGCAGGTCGAACCCGGCCAGGCCTTTGTCGTTTTGCAGGTTGTAGGGATTTTGCACGGAAGTTCCATTAGTTCCCGTGCCGAACCACTCGTCGGCGCCTATGTCAATGGCCTTCGACCACGTGTAAGAAAGAAGGTAGGAAAGCCCGCGAGAGGCCTTCTTGTCTAGCGATACTTGCAGGCCATTGTACCAGGACTTGCCGACGCTCTCGTCATAGTGGATGGGCACCAGGTAAGGGAAGCGGAACCGACCTTGAGCCGCGACGGCCGCCGGCGTGCACGTAGTGGTATAGCAACTTACAGACGGCACCAGGAGCTTGCCCGTGGGATCGGGAACCGTCGCCTGGTTGCCAGTGACTCCCACATCGAGCCTATGACCGGATGAGCCTACGTAGTTCACGGTGAGCGTGGTGTTCGTGCTTAAGGCCTCCTGCACGCCGAAATTCCATTGATCGGAGTAGGGATTCTTGATATTGGGATCAACAAACCAGTTGTTGGTGGTCTCAAAGGCGGTCAGACTCGGTACGACATTGGCACCTTGCAAGGGATTTTCCGCAAAAACGCTCGGCGGGTTGTTTGTATTGTTGAACGACAAGATGAACTGGTCAGCGCGGGGCCAAGTGCCTTGCTGGTTCTGCGCCATTTGTATGACCGCCGCCCAGTTGTCGTAGAACCTGCCGTATGCGCCTCGCAGCACGGTTCGCTGCGTCAATCGGTATGCAATACCCATACGTGGCTGGATATTGTCGTAGGAGTTGTGCCAGAAGCGGCGGTCGGGCGCAACGACAACATGCGCCGGGAGTGAGCCATCGGGCGTGGGAATGCAGGGCGGCATGTTGCCAGCGGACGCACAAGACGGCGCAGAGGCCGAGAGGACGTAGTTGCCCGTATTCAGATCCCAGTTGCCAATGGGTACGTTGCCATCCGCAGGGCTGCCGTAAAGAGGATTGAACGTGATGTCATAGCGCGCTCCCAGATTCATCGTCAACCTGTCGGTGATTTTCCATTGATCCTGAAAGTAGAATCCATCAACCCAGCCCCCGTGTTCAGTCTCAAACTCGTTGCGATAGGTATCGCCTGAGGGGATCCCGAGCAAGAAAGACGCGAAACCCGCGCCATCAACCCCCTTCACTGGGGAATTGGCCGTCTGGGCCTGGGAAAAACTCAAGCTGTTGCTATTGAAGGTTTGCCGGAAGCCGTTGGTGTTGAAGTCCGCTCCCATGCTGAAGCTGTGCCTTCCGTGGGTCTTCGTGAAATTGCCCTTCCACTGCCAAATGTCGGCCACAACCGCCGGGCTGCTGCCTTCCTGGAATGAGGTAATATCACCGCTATCCGGGAAACTAACTGCA
Organism: Acidobacteria bacterium 13_1_20CM_58_21; assembly: GCA_001919715.1. GTDB lineage: Bacteria > Acidobacteriota > Terriglobia > Acidiferrales > UBA7541 > Acidiferrum. Next base: position 19,278 of record MNIJ01000149.1, on the reverse strand, counting down.
TTGAAATAGCAGTTGCGCGGACCCTTTACGAAAGAACATTCAAAACTGTTGGCGTAGCCTCCCGCTTTGATCAGACCTTGCGAAACGCTGCCGGGCAGCAACGTAGGATTCGCAGAGAATCCATAGTTGCGCCCGAACTGCACTGACAGCACGGAGGTCGGACCAAAGGTGTGGTTCCAAGTGATCGCGTATTGATGGGCATGGTAAGAATTTAAGTTGGTCTGCCCGAAAATTCCCGGCACATCGCGCGGCGAAGTGATGTGACTGAATCTACCCCAAAAGGCGTCCTTCAGACCCAATTGCTCGTCGAGTCGAATGTTGTAGCTGTCCGGATCTTGTATATTCGTGAGCGTCTTTTGGAAATTCTTACCTTTTACGCCGGTCAGGTTAGGAGTCAGCGGACTATAAAGCATTTGGCCAACAGCTTGCATATTGGGATCAATCAGCGCCGGCGGTAGAACATTGCAAGCGGATTGCCCCGCCGGAGGAGCGGTCGTGCCGAGTGGCGCCTGGAGCTCTGTGCCAGACATCAATGGGGCGGGCATATTGCTCGTGCCCACACATAGGAAAGGAGTTCGCGTGCCCGACGACGTAGTGCTGTACGGGTTGTAAAGTTGGTTGCCGCCCGTGAAGTCACCACTCAACTGCGCCGGCGTAGGTACCAAGGACTGATTGGCATTGCCCACGTGGAGCCGCACGCCCTCATAGCTTCCAAAAAAGAATGTGTGGTTGCGTCCGTGATAGTGAGGCAAGATCACCGGTCCGCCGATATTCGCCCCAAACTGATTCTGGTGCAGCTGGTTGATGCCGGTTACAGGATTCCTGGCATCAAACGCGCTATTGCGAACAAACTCCCAACCCTCACCGTGAAATTCGTTCGTGCCCGTCTTGGTCACAACGTTCACCACACCGCCGAGAACACCTCCAAACTGCGCCTGATCGTTGTGCGAGTCGACCTTGAATTCCTGGATATCATCGATGATGGGCGGAACCGAGTATGTGCTACTAAAGCTTTCCTGATCGTTCAATCCGTCTAGCAAGAAAAGATTGCTGCGATTTGTCTGGCCGTTGATAGAAGGGAAGGAAAAGGACCCGACAGTGTTGCCGGCGAACTGCTGGTTGTTACCGTTTTGCGTTGTATTCACGGTGCTGACGCCGGGGGTTAGGTCCAGCAATTGCGTGAAGTTGCGGCCATTCAGCGGCAGATTGTCCACCGACCGTCTGCTAATCACCGTTCCAAGCTCGGAACTTGAGGTCTGGATGCTGGTTGTGAGGGCTTCCACCATCACCGTTTCCGTTGCCGAACCGACTCGTAAAATGAAGTCAATCGTAGTGGTCTGATTCACCGCGAGGTCAAAACTCGCCTGCGTCGCCGTCGCGAATCCTTCTTTGCTGACGCTAAGCTGGTACCTGCCCGGCATAATGTTCACCAAGACGTAGTTACCCGTTTCGCCGGTAGTCGTTGCCTGCGTCACATTGGTAGCTATGTTGGTCAAGCTCACCTTGGCCCCCGGCACAGCGGCGCCGGATACGTCCGCAACCGTTCCGTTTAGCGCCGCGGTAGCGACCTGTGCCGGAGCCGGTCTAGGCGAGAACAAAAAACAAATGATTCCCACAACAGATAGAAGAGTGGCCGCTTGTAGAGAGGACGATTTTCGGGAGGGTAGGCAAGTCATGGCAGCTTCTCCACGCGCGTACGAGTTCGAGCAGATTGGCGCTCTGAGAGTTGAGAAAGACCTTAAACACCCCGGAACGGTTCACGGCACGCACCTCGGAAGAAACCTGTTTAGCAGGAGCGAGTCAAACATTCAATACTGAAAATGTGAATTTCAAATACTGAAATACTGAACGATCTACGGTGAGAAGCTCCAGCAAGAGTGTCCGACAGGGATGCTCATTCTAGAAACCGCGTTTTCACGGATGTGAATTCGACGACGGTATTGAAGCGCAGGCTTTCACAGAGCCTCGAATGACAGAATCTTGGGGGAAGAGCCGGTTTGCATCGGCGAGGACTTCGCATGCCTCGCGCGTCTTGCTCTGCGATTGATAAGTCTTCGCCAGCAAGCGATAGAGCTCCGCATCGTAGGGAATCAAGCCTATACCCTCCCGGAGAACATCAACGGCCTTTACCGGCTCCCCGGTTGCGGAGAGCAGACGCCCCAGCAGTTCGAAGTCGTTCGGATTGGTGCTCCCGCGGCTACGCGCGAGCTCAAGGTACCGGAGAGCGGCGGCCGCACCCTCCCAACTTTTCTTCTGGAGCGATAGGTCAGCCAAAGCCTCCAAAACGGAAATGTTCTCAGGCTCGCTTGCTTCCAATTGCTTTGCGAGAGACCAATAGCGCTCGCGATACTCGGGATGACCAGTCATGACTTGGCGATATGCCTCTAATAAGGTGAGCGGCGCCCCAGGGCTCCGTTTGCCGGGGGGCGCGTTCAGATGCACAAGGTCCGGAAGTTCGGGCGCAATCATACGGAAAGCATCGTCGGGAAACGGCTCCTTGGGATCTACCGTAATGCGATGATTGGTGAGAATCGAGTGCGAGATCACCTTAATATCTCGTTTCGGCATGTGGCAGCCGATACAGTTGTCGGGAGGAGTGTTCCGCTGACGCACACTCAGCGGAACCAGACAGCTGCTCTCGGTATGGCAGGACATGCATTTCTTGCGGAAGTAGGCGGGCACTTTCTCGCTAGTCGGCTGCACATGCGGATCATGACAGCTCAGGCAACCTAGCCGTCCGCCGCTGCCGCGATAGCACTTGCTCAAACGCATGAATAGATAGTGTTGGAGCAAGTCATCCTGCGGAGGAGATTCGCGGCCAAAAGGCACCAAAAAAATGGCGAGAGTCTCGTCCAGAGGAGTGCCGGGACGAAAGTCGCCATAATCCTTTCCGGGTTGCAGGACTCGTGCCTGGCCGGTCTGATGACAGCGCATGCAGATGTTGTCGGCAAGCCACGGCGTGAGTTTCGCGGGATTCACAATCGAGTTTCTGGCATTTTGTGGAGAAAAGTTTGTCCGAATTGCCGCCAAGTGTCTCGCGCCAGGCCCGTGACAGTTCTCGCAACCAACAGCCAATTCGAGGAACGGTGGCTCTTGAAATTTTCCGTTTCCCTGTAAAACAGGCTGTGGCCGGCCACTGTGACAAACCACGCAAGCCGGAAGAATCGGACGGCTGAACCCATAGTCACCGAATTCGTAGCCCGGTGACAGCGCCCAATTGTTGGTATTGGAATAGAAGGAAAGAGGCGCCTCGAACAGGTAGTTCCCGTGCCGTGTGATGGCCCCCAAGCCGTTCGCGGCTGAGCCTATAATCCAGTCGATTTTTTGGGTATTGCGGAAAATCTCCGTGCCGTCCTCGGAGGTTTCATACTCGCTTTGGTAGAGACTGCCGTTGCTTACATAGCTCTCAAAGTGCCGGTTCAAATGACGGTCGAAAATGGACGCGGAGGTTCGAATCCTGTCCAGAAAAGTCGCATCCGGTGCGGACATGGAACGCCCCATGTCGGTCTGCGAATACGTCTCATAGATTTGGCGGTGACAATTCGCACAGGTTCGCGATCCCATGTAATCGCTCGAGATCTGCGCGCCTTTAGGGTTCGCTTGCGGGACGGGAAGGCGATTTCGGCTTCGGCCTGATTGTGGCAGGACAAAATTCAGCGCCACAATTCCAAGGAAAGCGAGCGTGGTTCGATGCCGAAGCAAGCCAAACCCAAGACATCGGATCAGCTCGAAAGCGGTTTGCGCTCTTCTCGTGGAATCACCTCAGCTCTGACGTTGTCTCGCGGCTTCACCCTTCTGCACCCATAGTACGGCTGCCTGATGGGGAAATTTCGGATGATCTCTTCGGTAACTGGCTGGGGATTGCGCCGGAGCCACGGCCGGCAGGAGCCAGCGCCTGTTGTCAGCGATGAAGGGAAACATATATTCCACGGCCTTTCGGATTCCGCGGCCATCGAGAGTTTCAAAGATCCATACGGTATCCGAAACAGAGGCAAGGATCGCGCACAGCGTACCCATCGCGTCCAGATTGAACAGGCAATAACCATAAGGCTTGGTGCGGGCCAACTCCAAGGGGAAGTTGCCATTTGGGGCGATCTGGTTGGGCACTAGCACAGACGTAAACCGGTCGCGACAGATGCTGAGCAATTCGCTATTGCCGGCACACCGCGAGAACTCCGCGACCTGCAGCAAACCAGCATGTGCCATGGTTGTTTTTGGCTTCGCGCTCTTCGATGCCGTTCGCGGAAGTGGTCATCCAAGGTAAATAACTAGCGAACCGGTCTTTCACGCATTGCGCACGGCGCTCACAAGCGATTGCGAGTCTCCAGCGTTGCCGAAGCGCGCGCCACTTCAAACAAATGCACTGTATCGATGATGCCGGTCCCCTGTCCCGTTTGTTCGCCCATGAATGGCCTGCGCACACTCTAGAGTTGGATTCATTCGCGTAGCTTCACGAGTCGCCGAGCGTCCGTCACAAAAGTACGGAAGGGGGTCCAACGTTCGGTGCGCCTTTGCCTAATCGCGAGTCACGTTGCAGAAAATCCGACCAATAGCTGTGACATCACCGTGCCTTTCCGCGATCCATCGTCGGCATAAGGCAACATGGTGTTCCGCAGGGAGAGTCTATCCCAGGCCGCCCCGTGGACATCCGTGTGGCACGCAACCTTTCAGTGGGGCCTGACCTCGTAGAGATTGAGGCCGGGGCACTGAAGGTGCTCCGCCAAGGAAATTACCAACCCTTTAGCACAGAAGGTTATGATTGCGCGAATTTTGCCGGCAACAATCTGTCCTGTGGTCTGCCATTCGTTGGATTCCCCAAACGGCCGCGCCTTGAACATGCAGACCTTTCGCAATTTGAATTGCTTGCGAACCCTGGCACTACTCTCTCTACTGGTTGTCTTTACCACCAGCGCCGCTGTCGCAGCCGACGTTCACGGAACTGTCACTAATGCCCAAGGCGGCGAGGCGCTCGGCAAAATTCAGGTAGCGATTGCCGGAACCGTCTTCATCGCTGCCACAGGGGCGGATGGCAAGTTTCATATTTCCCAGGTGCCGCCGGGAACCTACCTACTTCGGATCAGCGGTGTGGGATACCGCACTCTCTCTGTCCCCTTTCAGCTCGTGGCAGCAGACGAGAGCAAGGAATTCCTGCTCACCCTTGCCCCAGATAACTTCCGCCGCACTGATGTGGTCGAAGTGCGAAGCGACATTTTCGAGGCCAAGGATTGGCCGGCCGTGGGGGATCTGACGTTAACGAGCAGCGAGTTGCAACAAACTTCAACCGTGCTGGCCAATGACCCCTTCCGTTCGCTGCAAGCCCTCCCGGGTGTCTCCGCTTCGGCCAACAATGATTTCCTCGCGCAATTCTCTGTAATGGGCGCGCCCTACGAGCAAGCCGGTGTCTATGTGGATGATGTCCTGGTTCCAAATCTCCTTCATTCGGTCGTGAACGTTTCCGATGCACCCACTCTCAGTCTGCTTACCGGCAATGACGTCGAAGAACTTCGCCTCATGCCGGTTGCGTATCCTGTCCGCTACGCGGACGGCAGTGGCGCTGCGCTCGCCATACGGACGCGCACTGGCAGCGACTGCCATCCTCTCTTCCATGGATCCCTCGGAGTAGCGGACAGCGAGTTCCTCGGCGAAGGCGGTTTCGGCTACGCTCACAAAGGAACCTGGTTGCTCGATGCCCGCAAGAGCTATCTCGGCTATCTGGAGCGTCTGCTCGCGGGGACCCGCTTTTCACAGGACGGCTTCTATGACGCCGGCCTCAAGCTCACCTATAGCGTTACGCCAACCCAAACCCTTAGCCTGCTCGCAACGGGCGGCCAAATCAGCATCAACGATCCCAGCCCACCCCCCATCGATAACCCAAACATTCTAAAAACGGGTTCGAACGATCTGGCGATCGCGCGCCTGGGCTGGCGCTGGATTCCTACCGCCAATATCCTGGTTGAGTCTCATGCCGCTTTCGTGCGCACCGCATTTGAACAGGACAAAGCAGCCGCACAACTGATTAATCGTTCGCTCGACCGCGAATGGTCCAGCGGCACAAACGTTTCCTGGAACTGGCGGCGCGGAATGATTCTTCAAGCCGGCTACTCTCTTCGCCGCCCCACCCAGGATTCAGAGGACAACTTCTTTTCCAGTAGCGGCCAGCCGCCGATGTCCTTTTCGTCTCACTCGTCGGATGTTCGACAGGATGCTTATCTCCAGCATTCCTCGCACCTTTGGAAGAATCGCTTTCGACTGGAAGGTGGCCTGCGCTGGGCCAGGCTGGATAGCCTTCGCGCGCAACCTGTCACCGGCCAATTATCCGTCTCTTATCAGGCAGCGCGCGCGACTCAGCTCGAAGCCGCTTGGGGGCGGTACGCTCAATTGCCTCCCTCCGGGGTCATCTCCGAGTTACCTGCGACGTCTGCTCAATATGTCCTAGCGGTTGAGCAAAGACTCGGAGAACGTTCGCGATTTCGCGCCGAGGCGTTCGACCGGCAGAATGAACAGCGCGAAGACATTTTTCTTCTTTCCCCTACGCCGATCAAGCGATCGGCTCTCTTTGGCCGAGATTACTCCCGCGGCTTGCAGTTCATGCTGCAGCGCCGTAGCGAGAATCGGCTTTCTGGATGGCTCGGTTACACTCTGGTCGTGGCGCGATCCAGAACGTACGAAATCCCGTTGCCTCCGCCTCTCGGCTCTTTCGGCCAGGACACACCCTATTCTGCAACGCTCGCGGACCAACGGCACACCGTCAATCTCTTTGCCAGTTATCGCTTCAAACCCACTGTTCGTTTCAGCGTGAAAGGCCTCTTTGGCTCCGGATTTCCGGTCAACACTTTCCCGCCTCCAATCGTACGAATCGGACCTTACGAGCGTCTCGATCTGCGCGCCGACAAGTCCTGGCTGTTTCGAAAATGGAAACTGAGCTTCTACGGCGAGTTGTTGAATGTCACCAATCACGACAACCGTAGATTTGCGGGTCTGGGCATTAATTCCACGACCAAGCAGTTTGCGCTCTTCACCTACGACGGCGTTCCCGCGACGCCCACCGTTGGGCTGGTTTTCGATTTCTGAGTCGTCTTTCTTTCCTTCGGCTGTGCTTCCGGGTATCACCATCCGTTCTCCGAGCACGCCCGCGCATGGCGTCAGCAGCGCCACCGAGCTGATAGAGCGAAGGGCCGAGACTCAATGAATATCAACTTGTGAAATCCCGCGACGACGCCCATCTGACTGGGTCTTTAGCACGTGGGACTGGTCTTGACCGCGGTGTTAGGCCGATTGAGGCCAGGTGGACTCAATTTTGATGCTCGTTTGGAGACGGCGCTTGCGGGGAAAAGAGATCCATCCACAATTTCAACGTCAGATCGTGGCGATGCTCGTTCGAGAGATTGGGGCGCTGTTCGCGCTCATATCGGTCACGGAGCAAATTGGGATCGAGCTTCAATTTGTTCGCCAAGTAATCCACGGACCTCTGTCTGCCCTACTTTGAACGTTGTCGTAAACTTCCAACAGCGCATTTGTCGCAACCAGATCAGGTCCACGACCAACTTAGGCGTGTTCTAAAGAATATGATCCCTTCCTGCGTTCTGAACTGATGGCGCAAACCAAAGCCAAGGACTTCAATGCCCGTGAAAGAGTCTTTGGAGCGACGGCATGCGCCGGACGTAGCGCCCCACGACCACCCGACGCCACAGGTGCTACACTGCACGACCTGGAGCCGACTATGACCAACGAGCTCACTCGACGCCAGCTCCTCTCCGCCGGAGCCGCGGCAAGCATCGCAGCTCTGCCAACCCCAGGCATACTCGCTGGCGCTGCCGCGCCCGCCGAGATGCCACGGCGTAAGTTCTATGCGATTCTGAGCCTCGGACGCCTTGGTTTCCAAGCGAGTTTTCCGGAGTCGCTCGAACTCACCGTCAAGCACGGTTTCGAAGGCCTGGATCCTGATCCGAACTACTTCGCTTCGCTGGGCGACGATGCGCTCAAGCATCTCCTTGACGACTTGCGGGCGAAGAATCTCAGATTCGGCGCTGCGGGTCTGCCCGTGGAGTTTCGCAAGGATGAGGCGAGATTTAACGAAGGACTGAAAAACCTCCCGGCCACGGCCGAAATCCTGCAGCGGGCAGGCGTGTGGCGCGTCAGCACCTGGGTTCTCCCCTGCAGTAATGACCTCACGTACCCTCAGAACTTCCGCCAGCACGCCGACCGCTTGCGCCAGTGCGCGCAGATTCTCGCCGACCACGGCCAGAAGCTCGGCTTGGAGTACGTTGCGCCGCGCACTCTTTTGCGGAGCCAGCGACACCCCTTCATACACACCATGAGCGAGATGAAGGAGCTGATGGTCGCTATCGGTACGAACAACCTTGGCATTCAGCTCGATAGCTGGCATTGGTTCAACGCGGAAGAGACGGACAAGGACCTGTTGACGCTGCGCGGCCCGGATGTGCTGACCGTGGACCTGAACGATGCCCCCACCGGCCTGTCGCTGGATGAGTACCGGGATGACCACCGCGAGCTGCCTGCCGCCACGGGCATCATTCCGGTGAAGGACTTCCTGGGTTCGTTGGTCCAGATCGACTATGGTGGCCCCATTCAGCCTGAGCCTTTCAACGCCGCCCTGCGTGCCAAGTCGCTCAACGACGCTTGCACCAGCGCCTCCGCCGCCATGAAGAGGTCCTTCAGCCTGTTGTAGCTTCGGGCCCGCGCGGCCGACCTTGTACAGCGCAAGGGGCGTTTTAAACTGCCATCTGGGCCTTGCTTCCCGCGGGCGGATGTGTTCTTCAGGCTCGACCGCCGCCGCTTTTCCGTCAGCACCAAGCCCGCGCCACTTACAGCACGGCTTCCCAAAGAGCGCAATCGTGCTGATAAGCCGGGCTGCACAAAGCAAGCGGATCGCCTTCGGCGGTATGCAGATCGAACGCAGCACTTACAGTCGCATGGAAGATTTTACGATGGACGTGGCCGCGATCGAACCGGCGACCCTGCTTGCAAAAATTTAGCATGACATCGCGGCTGGATTCTTGCACAGTTCGTGCACCGTATCAACATTGTTGACACAGGCCTGAATTCCTGACAAAATGTGGCTGCAATTTAGATACAGGGAGTAATGACGATATGAGGACGGTGGTCAAGAAATGGGGCAACAGCGCCTCGGTGCGAATTCCCGCTGCCCTCATGGAGGCGGCCCATCTGGATCTAGACGATGCCGTTGACGTGCGCGAAGAGTCTGGGCGCATCGTCATCGAGCCGGCACGGCGCAAGGAATATGATCTGACCGAGCTTGTGAAGGGGATTACTCGTGAGAATTTGCATGACGAGGCGGATTTCGGCAAACCGGTTGGCAAAGAGGCGTTGTAATGGCGCAGCCCTATGTGCCCGACGCTGGGGACATAGTCTGGATCAGCTTCGACCCACAGACTGGACATGAACAGGCTGGGCACCGGCCCGCAGTTGTGTTGAGCCCCGCCGCATATAACGCGAAGACCAGTCTGATGGTCTGCTGCCCGTTGACGACGCAGATCAAGAACTATCCCTTTGAAGTGGTGATTACCGGGCCGAGTCCAAGCGCGGTTCTGGCAGATCAAGTCAAGAGCTTGGATTGGCGCAAAAGGAGAGCCAAGCGCAAAGGGATCATATCGGTGGCCGAGCTTGCGGAAGTGCGCGCCAAAATTCGAGCGCTGATAGGTTAAGGGTCTTGCAAAAGCACATCCCCAACCGTGGACATCATGAACTAGGTACGAATCATCATGGCTTACGACCGCGGAATGATACAGCCGAAGCGGAAGCACCCCACCGCTCCCGAGAGTGAGACCGATCTATTAAGGATCCACCTGCTTTCACAAGAGCACGACGACGAAAACTGGGAATTCCGGTCCTGGCTCAAACAGAACCCCCCGATAAAATCGATGGCATCGTCAATGCGCTGAGTCAGAAATACTTCTCCCTTATCGACTGCACGCAGTGCGCAAATTGCTGCCGATCACTGCAAACGGAATTCAAGAGAAGCGAGCTTCATGCCATTGCAAAGACGCTCGGGCAGTTGATGGAAGTGTTCGAGAAACAATTTATGTCAGAAGGCATGGTAAATCCGCCGTGCCCAATGCTGGACGGGAAGCTTTGCTCGATTTACGAGAATAGGCCGGAAGTTTGCAGGTCGTTTCCTCACCTAGAGCAACCCGGATTCACAACCCGACTCATGGGTGTGATTGACAATGTTGCGATCTGTCCGATCGCGTTCAACGCTTTTGAGGAGCTAAAAACAAAACTTGGATGGCTACAGGGCCGTCACCACGGCAATCGGTAGCACGAGCAGCTTGTTGAAACAACCAGGCAGGATGGGACTGGAATGACGGCTCTCTACGCTATTCGACTTCCTCCGCCACCGGGTTCGGTCAAGACAGCATCCCACCGCAATCAAGTGCCATTCTCGAAGAGCATGGCAGGTGGAAGCCTGTATAACGATAGACCACTAGTACCAAAGGACGAAATGTGCTCAATTTTTTACCTCCAGGGCGGGCATATGTCCTGTAACGCGACTTTTATCGCGAGTTGACCGACTTGGTGGGCAATCCGCTTAAGGGACTTTGATGTTTCTAGGCGGCCACCATTTCCAAAATTGAGTATGGACTCATCGTCTCCACGATAAGGTTCAATCGCAGGGCAGATTTCGAGGCCAAGCCTCCATATTCGTCCTGAGTGCGCTCCATGCCGCCGGGGAGCGCCATCATGGCAATGTCGAGTTCCTTCGAGAGATGTGGCCCCGGCGTGGGTGGCACCACGGTCTCAATGATCAGAACTCGGGCGTGCGTCGGCATATCGCGATTGATCGCGGACAGAATCTTGGTGGATTCCGCGTCGGGCCAGTCATGGATGATATTCATCAAGAGGTAGGCGTCCGCTTTGGGCATGGGATCTGTGAAGAAGTTGCCGCCGACCGTGGTGAGCTTCTCGCCTCTTTCCGGTGTCACTCCCGCAACGACGTGCGGCTGATCGAAGAGAATTCCCTGGGTCTTGGGCGAAGCCTTCAGGATTGCCCGCAGCAGGTGGCCACGTCCGCCAGCGATGTCAGCAATGCTAGCAAATTGCGAGAAATCATACGCAGGTAGTATGGCTCCGATATCGCGGTGCGATTTCGAGACCATAGCCGCGTCGAAGATGTGGCTTTCCTCCGGGTGCTTGGCCAAATATTCGAAGACTCCCTCCGGGTGGTGCTTTGCGAAGGCAGACTTGCCCGTGCGCAAGGAATGGTCCAGATCACCAAAGGCATTCCAGAACACCGGCAGGCCGAGCATGCGGACGTAATCCCGCAAAGAGCCAGGGTGGTCGGAGCGGAGGAAGCGCGACCCATCGGTATGATGCCAGGCTCCATGTTCCCATTCGAAGATTCCAACTGAGGCGAGCAGACGCAGTACGCGGTAGAGTGCATTCGGTTGAGTGCCGCTGGCTTTCGCAAGCGCCTCTGTGGATTGCGGCTGATCACAGATGAGATCGGCTATACCCAACTCTGCAACAACGTGCAAACAACGCGAGGTCCAGCAACCGGTGGTTAACCGCATGATTTGGATGTTCGCGGCCAAGGCAGCTTCGGCGTTCATTGGTAAGCACCTCAAAGGAGAAGGTGACAGGATAGGTTGCGCGATTATAGGGCAAACACCGTTGCATTGAAATGGTTTCTGCCCTGTAATTCTTGGATTGCTCGACTCATTAATGAACACGGATTTAGGACCGCTCAAAAACATTCGCGTAAGACTTGAACGCGTCTGGTTGTTACCACGAAGTGGATTCAACGCGGAACGCGTTTCGTAATGCAGGGCGGGACGCCGGGCGTAAAATCCTTTGCGCGCTTGATAGGAAAGTCTGAGAGACCCGACGTAGGTCCAAACGCGGTAATCGTCGAAGTGGAATCCAGCGGAAATGCCGACCGGGGACCTGTCCGGTTTCGACTTCTACGAGTACGCCACTATACGTCCATCAAGCTTCGATGGCTTATACTAGTGCCGATTTCCCTAAGGAGGCGCTCGTCGTGCCCTCTTCCTTCCGGCCCTGCCTTGCAATTCTTGCCGCAGCGCTGCTCACGACTTCAGTAGCACTTGCGTTTAATGCGCCTCTATCCGATGAAGCTGTCCGCGAAGCCTTTTTCCTCGGTCAGCGCCACGATGATACGACCCCCCGGTTCTTGGAATCCTACCGTCGCTACTTTCCGGTCCCTGAGTCCGGGCCTCATGTTCTTGTGGTCGAACTATTCAACGCCCTATGCGCAGGCTGTCGAATCTTCGAGTAAACAGGGCGCAGGCTATAGTGCCCACACAGGCAATACAGGATTATCAAGTCCGCGCCGACTCGCTCCGCGTCTCAGTACATGTTCGCTACACTAGCACGCATGGCGCTGGATTTCCTTACAGCCAGAATAGAGTTCATTGGAAGGATTTTCAAGTTCGACTGTTGCTCGGTGGCAAGTCACTCAAGACCCGAAGCGTGAGGTATGAAGGCACGCTCATGGGTACAGGATACGGCGTCGCAATCCCGACGGGTTTCATCGTCAGACAGGAATACGACGTGCCCGATCCTACTTCCACAGACGCAACCATCGAAGTCGACACTCCCGATGGCCAGCATGTCGTCGCGGCCTTCGACCTCTCCAGCCATCGCTGAAGCACTCATGCAGTATCTTTGGTTGATTCGTCGAAGCGATCAGCGAGCAATCGGACCAGCTGAAATCAATGAGGCGGCCAGATTTCGGCCTCAATGCCTGGCAAACAAAACCGGACAAGTCAAAATGGACCCAAAATCACTTCTCCGGTAATCCGACCGGAAAATCAATGGCTAGTCTAAGGCTAGGGGTTCGGTGTGTCCGAACTCGTGGTGTAGTAACCCGAGCGGGTCGTAGCGTTGTAACCGGGGCCGGCACTCACCCTGAGAGTGTGGAATTTTGACGAAGGGTTGTTGCCAGTAGGAGCGTACACGAGGGTGTAGTCATGGCGTGCTTGTTCAGTTATGCGCGTTAGCGTGAGTTCCATAGTGTAGGTTGAAGTTGCGTAGAAAATCCCGCCCCCAGTTTTCGAGGAGTAGTCGGTCAAATTGAAGAATTTACGTTTCGATTTGACAGAGCCTGAGGCTAGGGCGTAGACGGAGATATTGTTTTGAAGGAGGAAGTCACGCACGGCCTCGTGAGAATGGTGATTTAGCTTTGGTTCGTCTAAACCGTCGGTAAGGATCAGAATGATTCTGCGACGGTCACTGGGCCGTTGCTGAAGAAGTTGCGCTGAGGAGTAAAGCGCATCTTCAAGCGCCTTGCTTGGTCTAGAACCAGAGTAGGTTGGGGCAGAGACCGACGGCGGTCCTGTGGTCGAGACCCGATCGGTAAGCAGAGGCTGCGGAATGTATGGAGGAGAGGGTTGCGCGGCTGACTGGGCAGATTTTAAGGCGGCCATAAACTTCATCGAGGCACTGGTGAACTCGTCTCCTGGGTAGAACAGCATGTCAAAACGGCAGACCATGGCTTCGTCTTGGTCGGCGATGTCGCCGATGATTGAACGCACACTTCTAGCCATCTGCGTTCCTTCCTTCCACTTCAGGTCGTCGTCGACGAGGATCAGGAGCGAAAGAGGAAGACTCTCATCAGTGAAAGAGAGAATACTTTGCTCGACTTCGTCATCGAATACATGGAAGTCGTCCTTGAGTAAACCGGAGACAAGTCTGCCGCGGTCGTCTTTCACCGTAACAGTCAGAACGACGAGATTTGACTCGACCCTAATTTTCTGTCGCAATTCCCGCGTTTGCTTGGATTCCTGCGAGAGGCCGGTACAACAGACCAGGTTCGTAATCACAAAAGTGGAGATGGTTTTCTTCCAAGCCATATATTCACCAGAGATGCGAATAGACCGTGAATGAGACGCCACCAGACGTGGCGGGGGTTGTGCCTTCCGTACCCGTCAATGTGAATCAGGTTAGACAGGCCCAATCCGGGAAGTTGCTCCAATGTCGCCACCAACCGATTCCGGGCGGATGACAAGGAAACCGTCCCTTCGTGCACACTCCTGGGACAGCCGTGCGGATGACTGAAACTTTGACCTTCCAGCAAAGTAAGATATCCCCACAACTGATCCCCAATCACAATCCGGCAATATTCCGCCGCGCCCGACTCCAACGCATACGCTCGTTCCAGCACCGGTCCGTATACCTCCCCGGCTGCGACGAGCATGCCCAAGCCAGCATCTATCCCCCCGCGGAGTGGCCGCCTGCTGGCGAGCGACGATGTCATTGCTCCACAGGCTGCCAAGAGACAGGCGTATGAGCCAATCGCTGGCGTCAATTGTTCGTCATTATTTCTCAGGGCGACGGAAACAACGAAGGAGTCCGAGAAGCCCCGGTATCGCACGTTCTCTTTGACCTTTGCGCGCCGCTCTGCCGGCATTGAGTTCACCGATTCCATAAACCCATCAAAATACTTCTGAAAATAGTCGCGAAGGTTCAGAACCGAGCCCACTGTCCCCTTCAGTATTTCTGCGGCGCCGGCGAATTCCCCGCGAGTACGTGGCAGCCCGCGCAACTCCCGGAGCTTTGCCCGTTGCCCTTGAACATCGAAAAATGCAACAAGGTAGTATTCCAGCGTCTCTCCATATTTCTTTTCAGTTTGCCCCCTCGCCTCGCTTGGCACAGTTGTCTTCACGCCTTATTGATGGATTCGTTGATTTTCTTCATCGAGGCCATGATCTCTTCGAACGCCGGCGCCCTACCAAAAATCATTGGAATCGTTTTCTCATAATCCCCTCGCAGACGCCCCAGCATTCCCGCGCTTGGCTCGATGACCCATGAACCACGCTGTGCGGAAGCCAGATCGAAATCCGGACGATCAAAAAAGAGGCGCGCATGCCTTACACAATCCGTGGCCAGATTCTCCGCGGCGAGCGCCGCAGCACCGACCGCAGAATTGAGCAGGCAATGTAAGTCATAGTAGTGCCTTGAAATTCGTTGCCCTTCCTGCCGAAGCTCACCCCGAATCTCAAACCATCGCCTTAGTCCGTGGGCGATGACAGCTTTGTCCCAAAACGACCGACTGGGTTCAATCGTTGTCACACCCGAAACAAAAATATCCAGTGAGGGAACATCGTCCGCGATGTACGGACGTACCGTCGCTTCCCTATGAGGGTCAAGAGCCGATTTTGCTCCACATTCAATTCGCACCGCAGGACGAATATAGTCCGTCTCGCCAGGAATAATGTTGGGATAGAAGACCAATAGAGTTTGTCCTTCAGGATCTGTGTCGTCGAGAAGTACTTTTCCGCCTTTGGAAACGAATCCATCAAGCCGCGCCGTGACTCCTTCCCGTAGAGGGCCCGACACCCACGCCTGGCAGGCATCTCGGATGGCATCCAGTTTTGCTTTTCTCTTCTTACCTGACAGGCCCTCAAATTCCTCTACGGTTGCCGCCTGATTTAGATCCTCGCGAAATGCCGTGATATCGATGTCTTCAGAAAAACGATTGATCAGGCCATATCCTTTCGACAGAGATGTTCCGCCCTTGAAAAGAAGTCGAGGGCCACTTGCAGGAAGTCCGTGGTAAAGCGCATCCAAGGTCCAGCACACCCAAAAATCCTTTTCGATATATTGCGCGTTGGCGCCCGAGACGTTGCGCCGCCGACAAGAACGTGTCGATGCGATCCTTCTCCGACGCAGCGGTAAACTTCTTGAATCCTTCGTTCACCGCTCCCCCGAACTGTCCGCACGTTGCGCTCTATTCATGACTTCTCCCACGAATTCCTGCATCCAGATCGGTAGAGCGGAGGACCCGTTTTGCAAGTCCTCTCGGATAGCTTTCCCTGAAGTTTGATCCGCAAGCACCTTTTGCAGTTGTTGCGCGACTTTTTCGCGCTCTTCCGGTCGAGACAGCAGGTCCTGCATCCAATAGAGTGCTTGAACGATTCGCATCGCAGGACGCCCAGCCCAAAACAGCCGGCTGGGCGCAGCGGTCTTGAAATGGATGACTTGGTTTCCAATCCGGATCGGTTTTAGCCTTGCATCCACCAGCACTTGAATTCGTGCCGGTACCGCTGTCGTCAGCCCAAGATCGTTCGCCGCCGTCATTCCATCGAGCAATAGCCTCACTTTGTCCCGCCGTGCGACGGCCTGAATCACTGCGCGATAGTCCGGCACTGTCGCTTTTCCGGTGAGCTCGTTTTTCGTGGGACGATCATACAGACCGCGATCAATACGGCGAATCTCACCACTCGCCACTAGACGCTGCAGCACTTTATCCACTGCGGACCGACGACCGAGGGCAACGAAATCGCTCGCCGTCCAGACCCCGTTTTGGGGTGTTTCGGCGATCTGCTTCAGGACTTTGCTCCTAAGGTCGGCTCCGGCGGCTTTTCTCATAAGCTACCTTTTGTCCGAACTATACCTCATTCTTCGGACAATGTTGGTGCGCGACCGTATGGGCCAACTGGCGAAGGCCCACTCACTCCAAAGAACCCGGCTTTTCTTCTATGGACCGCTCGCTCTCGCGGTTTTTCTGGGGCAGCAGCTAGCATCGATTGGTGAAATCCAACTTTTTGAATATCAAGACCCTGGCTATATTCTGAGTTGTAGTTTGCGAACGTAATATAGACACATCGTGGCCCATCACAATAATGGAGAAAGTACCACTCTTCGGCGGCTTAACGCCTA
Source organism: Acidobacteria bacterium 13_1_20CM_58_21 (assembly GCA_001919715.1). GTDB lineage: Bacteria > Acidobacteriota > Terriglobia > Acidiferrales > UBA7541 > Acidiferrum. Next base: position 2,616 of record MNIJ01000149.1, on the reverse strand, counting down.
TTTGCCCCCGTGGCGCCCCGCCAGAGGAAGCGCCTCGCCAACAGGATACTGACGCTCGCGGACGGGAAAGATCGCAGCGTGCGGATCACTCAGGAGCAGGCGCGGGAACTGATCCTTCCGCACATGCAATGTATCAAGGATCATTGCCCCCAGCTTTGCTTCTGGGAGCCGATAGCAAGGTCGCTGAACATGTTTTTCAACGAGACTTGAATCGTATTCGCACATTTGCAATATACGCTCTCGCCCCCTGTAAAGCGTAATGAGGTTCGGGGGCGAGTCGTCGGCAATTCGGAAGCGATCGAAGATCGGCCCTTCCGAACTGATTCACCGTTGCCAATAGATCAGGTGGAGAGACCGCCGCGTCCCCGGCTTTGCCACTTGTCTCTGTCCATGTTGCACAGCTCCGATTGCAGCCTTGTTTGGTATTGGCCGAGCCATCCGCCCCACTCGGACTGTACATCGTGAATGCCCCGACGCAGCAAGAACTCCGCTTCTTTGTGGAAGTGTGACGAGTTCTGGAGGAGAGCGTTGGCGTCTCCGAGATCATCCACGCACAATGTGGGTTTCTTGTGCTCGAATCGTTTCTCGATGCGAATGAAACTCCACCGCGAGTTTCCCTTTCTTACGGGCTTCCTCAATGGCATTGGTGTGATAGATCAAATGCACTTTTGCGTCCGTGCCCTCGACGAGCATATAACGCTTGCCCGTTTGTTCATCTTCAGTGTGGAGAAGGACGCAGCCAGCCATACTCTGCAACTGGCGGAGGGTCGTGACTTCGAGAGGGAGTCGCTTGGGCCTGGATTCTTGTTCGCCGAGTAACTCACTCGAACAGCCACGCGCTGATTAAATGTACGGTACGCGCGGACGCTCCCGCCTGCACTGTGCGTGCCCGGCGTTTTCTGCCCCCGCTTCGACATCTGGACGAGCGGTTTCGGGTGAGGGCTTTGAACGCGAAGTGGTAGCGTTCGACCATGCAGGTGGTACAGCGCTGTCGAGTGTTGCCGCGATGTTTAGGCGTTGCTCGGTCGGGCTGGTCTTGTGTTCCAGGAGAAAACTGCCATTTTTTCGCAACGTCGACATCCGGATAATTGAGAATAGAATTACTCGCGCGAATTCGGTACAGACGAAGTGAGAGTATTTGTCAGCTGGGTAAGAATCATCGATGATCGCCAAAAGGATTGGTGGACGTGAGGATTCGAACCCCTGATTACTTTTCCAGCGGATCCTGGATGCGAGTAATGCAGCTGCGGAAGACGAATTTCACCTTTAAGACTCTACGCTACCCACTTCATTGTCAGTTTCTTGCGTTTTTTCGCGCAGTCGAGAAGATAAAGGTCGATTAACTTCTGGTAAGGAAGTCCTGTCTCATCCGCCAGTCCCTTGAAATAGTCCACGACTTCCGCACTCAAGTTGATTCCAACGGCTTGTTTCTTGCCCGCGTACGGGTTCTTGAGTTCTTTCATCTTGGAAAAGTCATATTCCTTCTTCATAAAATCTAACCTCCTTCTTGGTTGCCTTCCGCGCGAAAATGATCCGAATCACTGAATCGGATTCCTTATAGCAGTGAACGACGACCAGAGGTCTTGCCGTTGAACTCACTCCGATGAGGATAAACCGATCCTCTTCCTCTGAGTGTTCTGGATCATGGAAGAGGCGCGCATTCGGATCGCGGAAGGCGCTCTGAGCTTCTTCAAACCACACTCCATGCTTCGTCCGATTGCCCCTATTTTTCCTCTCGTCCCACTCGAAGCGAGCATTCCTAGATATTATCTAGATACGATGTAGATTGCAAGCGGGTCGTAGGGTCGAGGAATGGCGCCCTACGAGGTGCAGACCGTGCCAGAGTTTCTGGAATTAACGTGCCAGAATTTCTGGAACCCACAGTTACGCGAGTTCTAACGAAACAATCCTTTCCCTATGTCCCTAGCGAGGTTTGATCCTGAACGTAACGGGCATGGAGTACGGCTAACTTCGCTGATGGTTGGCAGATGGAGTTTTTGGTAAGGACAACCAGCCCGTGATTTTGCGCCGACCCTGCTTCGGACAAATAACCGCAGTTGCCACTCCTTCCTCGAACTCGATAGCGTGTTCCCCGGTCTCTGAATCCAGCAGGTGCATCTGCTTGTGTCGGCGACGGCTGTCCGCTTCCATGTCACGCACCGTGCCCTCACAGAAATGTGACTGGTGACCGCAGTCGCACTCAAACGAGGAAGGAACCATACGCCGAGCCATGCCGATGCCTCCTCAAACCGCATTCGTGGGCCGATCTAACCAATGAGCGGCGCTATTTTGGAACTTTACCAGCGTTGGCGCGTTTCTTCAGCGCTTTCATGGTTCGTTGTCCGGACCTAATGCGATTGTCCCGAATGTCCCGAAATCAAAGGGCAATCGTACACTGGAAATGGCTGCATAAAATGTTGAGAGAGGGGGATTAAGTTTGTGGACGTGGCGGGACTCGAACCCGCGACCCCCTGCTTGAGTGGCAGGGGTTATGTGAGGGACACTTCAACGATATTTCATCGAAACGAATATGGTTGGTGGACGTGGCCGGGATCGAACCGGCGACCCCCTGCTTGCAAAGCAAGCGTAAATTCAATCTAAGCCGTTGCTTCGGTT
>MNIJ01000021.1 GCA_001919715.1 Acidobacteria bacterium 13_1_20CM_58_21 | reverse complement strand
AATCTGAGCGTGTGCGGTCTGTATTGTGGCCGAGAAAAGCACCAGGACCCAGATGAAAATGGCACTAAACCGGAACGGCTGATTCATAACCATACCCCAGTCAACTCAGAAATTGACTTCCAACCAAAGGCTCGGCGAGTTGTACGGCTACGTCCGACTAGGCCAGTTCCGTCGAGGAGAATGATCTCTGGCCGGGTAGCGTCAGAAACTTGGCCGGGCAAATCGAGGCTAACGAACAGCAGTGTGCTCAGCAATCCGGTGATTGTTCCAAATGTCTCAACGGAAAAATCTGCCTACCAAGGGTTTAGCCGATCAACTTAGTCCATTGGATTAGGGTGATAGACTGCGCCATCAGTCTGAAGGAAGGTTGGGGCAAACTGAGGGGCAAATTTAGAGGCATGGCAATTTCGAGTTAACTGCAACGGTCCGAACGGCTTATCTCGCGATTCAACGGATATCCAGTAGGCTTGCATCAAGAATATAGAAGGGCCAACATGAGCAGGGCCCAGGCAATCGGTTTAGCGCTCGCGCCTCGGGACTTGCCATTGGGCGCGGCACTTGTCAGACTTTCGGCGTGCTCATTGGACTCTTTCCCGAACTGGACGCCCCCGGCGGAGTGCAGCGGGCCAGCCGCCACTTGGCGGCCGTGCTCACAGAATTCGCCTCCAGCCGCGGCATGGATTGCCGCCTTCTCAGCTTGAATGATTCGCCCGAGCTGCACCGCATGACTTTGGGAGGGCGGGAATTTGTGTTCACCGGGTGCGACCGCGCCAAGGGTCAATTCACGGTGACCGCACTACGAGCCGCCCGGCGCCAGGCAAAACTCGTACTGGCCGCGCACCCGAATCTGGGACCGGTGGTACAGGCGATGCGGTTTGCAGCGCCGTGGATGAAGCGCATTATCTGCACGCATGGGATCGATGTCTGGGAGCCGCTCGGGGGCTTGCGCAGGTTTGCACTGAGCAACGCAAACCTGGTGCTGGCACCAAGCCGGGACACCGCCGACCGCGTTGCCTCGGAGCAAAGGGTCGCGCGCGAGCGGATTCGCGTTTTGCCCTGGGCGCTCGATCCGCAATTCGAAGCATTGCTCGCGGCGGGAGCGAAAGCTGCTCCGCCCGAAGGCTTCCCCGCCGGCCGCGTCATCCTGACCGTGGCACGCTGGCTGGCCACGGAACGATACAAGGGCATGGACACTTTGATTATCGCGCTGCCAAGACTGCTGACGAGCTGGCCAGAACTGCAACTAGTTCTTGTGGGAACAGGCGATGACCGCCTCTGGCTGGAGGATCTCATGGAGAAAAACGGCGTGCAACGCCACGTGCATTTTCTGACGGGCTTGAGCTACTCGGAACTTGCCGCGTGCTACGCCGCCTGCGAAATTTTTGCTTTGCCGAGCGGAGGAGAAGGATTCGGGATGGTCTATCTGGAGGCCATGGCGTACGGCAAGCCGGTCATCGGGGGCGCGCACGGCGGCGCACCGGAAATCATCGAGGACGGCGTGTCCGGGTACCTGGTGCCGCATGGCGATCCGATCCATCTCGCTACCTGCATTGAAACTTTGCTGGCCGACCCCGCGCACGCCAAGGAAATGGGCGCGCGCGGGCGGCAGCGCGCCGAGCACGAGTTCCGTTTTAGTGTCTTCGCAAAATCACTGAAAAAAATCCTGCGCGAACAATGCGAATCCTGAACGTCACGGAAACGTACGCTCCCTTTGTCGAATTCGGCGGCCCCCCGGTAAAGGTGCGCGCGCTTTCCGAAGGTCTGGCGCGGCGAGGCCATCAGGTCACCGTTCTCACCGCCGACTGGGGACTGGAAAAGCGATTGCAAACTCCGGAAGAAAAAATCACCGCTGAACGGTCTCCGTTTGGTTGGCGGTGGAATGAGAATGGCGTGCAGGCCATCTATGTGCCGACCTGGCTGCATTACCGGACAGTGAGTTGGAATCCGGCGGTCAAGCGTTACTGCCGGGCGCGGCTGCAGAATTTTGATGTGGTGCACATTTTCGGGCTTTACGACCTGCTGGGTCCGATGGTTGCCGCCGCCAGCCGCAAGCGAAACCTCCCGTATGTGCTCGAGCCCATCGGCATGTTTGTGCCAATGGTGCGAAATCTTTGGCTGAAACGGATGTATCATGCAGCTTGGGGTAGGCGGCTACTCGAGGGGGCCAGCGCAGTTATTGCCACCTCCGATCAGGAAGCCGGCGAACTCCTCGCCGGTGGCCTTCGCGGCACGAGGGTGGTTGTGCGGCGGAACGGTGTGGAAGTGCCTCGGTCGTGGCCCGCGCGAGGCACGTTTCGGAAGGCGCGCGGTATTTCGGCCGAGGAGAAGCTGGTCCTTTTCCTTGGGCGACTATCCGCCAAGAAGAGCCCGGATTTGCTCCTACGGGCATTCGCGGAGGTTTCCGGGCGTACTCCAGGAATATCCATGACGCTGGTGCTCGCAGGACCTGACGAAAGCGGCGTGGAAGCAGAACTGGGGCAGATGGCCAAGGAACTGGGCGTGCCGTCGAAGGTTCAATTTGCCGGACCGGTCTTTGGCGAGTCCAAGTGGGCGGCCTATCGGGATGCGGACGTTTTCGTGCTTCCGTCGCGCAATGAAAACTTTGGGAATACTGCGGCGGAGGCGGTGGCGGCTGGGACTCCCGTTATCGTGACGGAACAATGCGGTATTGCGCCACTACTTGCGGATGAGGCTGGCTTGGTGGTGCGCCACGACATGAGGGCACTATCAAACGCGCTGGCGCGCATCCTGAGTGAAGCGCAACTCCGCGCGCGGCTGGTGGCTGGATGCGCCGTGGTGGCATCGCGTCTGGGGTGGGAAGAACCCGTTCGCGACATGGAAGCGTTATATGCTGGGCTTGCCTCACCGCAGGCGGTGGGGGCAGAATCTAAACCGATGGGGTAGTTTCTTGCCAACACTGGGACATAGGACTTTTCGCGTTATCTGGTGGAGCAGCAACCTACTGCTGGCCGTGGCGTTTGTGTCCATGCTGTACTCCTGGCACCGAGAATATTCCGTGCGCTGGTATCTCGAGGGCTTCTCGGACGCGATTGTGTCCAATACCTTGCCCGCCGAACAAAGGGTCGAAGCCATTTTGAGTTGGATGCGCAGCGAGCCGTCCAGAGCCAACGCGGCAAATCCGGACACCCTTCGGAAACGCGATCCGGAAACGACGCTTACCTACCACCAGCTGTTGAACGTCTGCGGCACGGCGACGAACGCGTTCTTGAATCTTGCGCGAAGTTCCGATCTGCGAGTCCGCCGCCTACTCCTGTTGACGTCCGATCGCCAAACCAAGCATGTGGTTGCCGAGGTTCTAATCGATGAACGCTGGGTCATCGTCGATCCCACCTACCGGCTCATCATGAAGGATCGACGGGGCCACTATCTGACGCGCAAAGATTTGCAGGATCCAGTCTTGTTTTCCCAGGCCACTGGCGCCGTCCAGAACTACCCGCATGAGTACACTTATGACCAATTCGCGCACGTACGGCTGGCGCGGCTACCGCTCGAGGGCTTGCATATGCGGGCTGTGTTAGACCGGGTATACCCGGGCTGGGATGAAGTGGTCGATTGGAGCCTACTGCTCGAGCGCGAATCGTTCTTTTATCTGGTTCTCACGGTTTCAGCGACCTTGTTCTTCTTGTTGTTGCGGGCCCTGCTGGCCTGGTATGCGGACAGCCGTTTGAGAATCCCGCGCTTCCATTTGCGAAAGCATGCTGTCCGTGCCAGCGCCGCCTTCTTTTCCGCGCCGGAGATCAAACAGTAGCGTGTGCGGTATATGCGGCGTCGCGTTCGCTTCGCGCAGCGCAGACGCTGAGTCTCGCGTACGGGCGATGACCGCGGCGATGCACCATCGCGGTCCGGATGAAGAAGGGTTTCTTGCCGGCGATGCGCGGGCGCCGGGACTTGCACTGGGGATGCGCCGGTTGAGCATCATCGATCTGGCCGGCGGCCACCAGCCCACCTGGAACGAAACCAAGGATGTCGTGGTCATCTTCAATGGCGAGCTGTACAACTATCGCGACCTGCGCGAGCGCTTAATGCTCTGCGGTCACCGCTTCGTCACACAATCGGACACGGAGACAGTCGTTCACGCGTGGGAGGAATGGGGCGACGACTCCCTCGCCGAACTGCGGGGTATGTTCGCTTTCGCGTTGCTTGATCTTCGCGAGCGATATGCCCCGGCACCGCTTCTCTTGCTGGCGCGCGATCCGCTGGGCATCAAGCCCCTCTATTACACGCAGACGCCGGAAGGTTTTGCGTTCGCTTCGGAGGTCCGCGCGTTGCTGGCCTCAGGCGCGGTTCCCAAACGCTTGTCGCAGGACGCGGTCACCGCCTATCTGCTTTTTGGCAGCGTCTCCGAGCCAGTGACGCTTGTGGAAGGAGTGTTTTCCCTTGCTCCGGGACATCGCATGCTGCTGCATGTCCCGGAGCGGCGGCGCACTCCGCGCGCACGGCCTTGGTGGGACCCCACGTTTTCGCCCGCGGCGCGCGAACCGCGTAAACCGCGCGATCTTCCTTCGGCGACGGAAAAGTTGCGGCCGCTTCTTGAAGATGCCGTGCGCACGCATCTGGTCGCCGACGTGCCCGTGGGTTTGTTCCTCTCCAGCGGGCTGGACTCCGGCGCGATCGGGGCGCTCGCCGCACAGGCCCGCGCCGGAATCCAGAGCTTCACACTGACGTTTCCGGGCACCGAGTTCGATGAAGCGGAGCTGGCGCGGCTGGCGGCAAATCGATTCAAGACCAAACACACCGAAGTGCCTTTGAGCGGAGCGGCGGTCCTTTCGCGGCTGGATGAAGCCCTGGCCGCGCTCGACCAGCCCACCATGGACGCGATCAATACTTACTTTGTTTCTTGGGCGGCAAGAGAAGTCGGGCTGAAAGTTGCGCTATCGGGGCTGGGGGGAGATGAGCTTTTCGCGGGCTATCCAACTTTTACCGATACGCCGCGTCTGCAGCGACTGATCAGATGCGCGTCGTACGTGCCTGGAGCGCTGCGGCAAATGACTGCTCCACTGGTTGGCGGTCTCGCCGCGCGGCCAGCCTCACCGGACGCTCGGCACAAGGCCGCGGCCGCCTGGGCCCGTCCCGACGCTTTGCCGCATCCTTATTTCTATGCGCGGACGCTCTTCCCGCCGGGGCAGCTCGATCGAATCATCGAGCCGCGGTTTCGCCCCAGCGCGGTGAGCGCCGACGGCGTCACGCTCGAGCCGACTTGGCTCGCATGGCTCGAGCGGACAGCCGACGAAGCCCGCAAGCTGGAACCGGTGGCCGCCGTTTCCTGGCTTGAAATGCGCACCTACATGGCCAGCACGCTGCTGCGCGACACGGATGCCGTCAGCATGGCGCAATCGCTGGAAGTTCGCGTGCCGTTGCTCGACACACCGCTGGTTGAATTTGTTGAGTCCCTGCCGGATGGCGCGCGGCGCCGCTCCGGTCGACCAAAGGCGCTTCTGGTCGAAGCGCTCGGCGATTTGCTGCCGCCAGAAATCCTGACGCAGCGGAAACGCACGTTTACTCTGCCGTGGGAGGAGTGGCTCCGTGGACCACTGCGCGCGCGGATGGAAGCGAGCTTCGCCGACCCTGCGCCGCCGCTGGCGGTTTATCTCCGCCCGGGAGGTGTTAGCTCGGTGTGGACGAATTTTCTTGCCGGGAAGACCAGCTGGTCGCGCCCCTGGTCCTTGTATGTCCTGAACGAGTGGTGCCGCCGACATCTCGCGGCATAAACTTCCGGCTGAGGTACACTGACAAATCGCGAGATGAATATTCTTGGGATCAATGCGTACCACGGGAATGCTTCGGCGGCAATTGTCTGTGACGGCCGGTTAATCGCCGCGGTCGAGGAAGAACGCTTCAACCGCGTGAAGTATGCAGCGGGATTTCCCGCAGAGGCCATTCGTTATTGCTTGAGGGAAGCAGGCCTCACGCTCGCCGACATCCATCACGTGGCCGTGCCGCGAAAACCGTGCGCCAGGCTGGCCACCAAACTCTTGTACGCGCTGCGCATGCCGTCTTTCGCGCGGACACGCGTCAAAGTTCTCGCGAAATTCACGGGTATTCCCGAGGCGCTGGCGGCAGCCTTTGACGCCGATCCAAAAAAAACTGGCGCCACGTTTCACCGCGTCGAACACCACCAGGCGCATCTTGCAAGCAGCTTCTTTGTTTCACCGTTCGAACGTGCCGCGTTGCTTTCCGCCGACGGCCTCGGCGATTTCGCGAGCACCATGTGGGGCGCCGGGGCCGACAACCGCATGAGGATCGACGGGGCGGTAGCTTTTCCGCATTCGCTGGGGCTGTTTTACACCGCGGTGACGCAATATCTCGGCTTCCTGAAATTTGGCGACGAGTACAAAGTCATGGGGCTCGCCGCTTATGGCCACCCGGAACAGCTCGGCTCTTTTCGCGACATGGTGCGTTTTGATAGCCGCTCCAATGGCAACGGTTTCCGCCTGGGGCTGGCGTACTTTTCGCATCACCGCACTGGCCCGGAAATGTCCTGGGCCGAAGGCCATCAGACCCCCACGCTCGGCAAAATGTTTTCCGAGCAAATGGCCAAGCGGCTGGGACCAGTTCGCGCTCCCGAAGAAGCGCTCGAGGAGCGGCACCGCAATCTGGCTTGTTCGTTGCAAGCGCGGCTCGAAGAGGTCTATCTGGGCATGATGAAAAAGCTCGGCGAGAGAACCGGACTGAAGGCGGTGTGTCTGGCAGGCGGCGTGGCCTTCAATTGCGTGGCGAACGGGAAAGTTTTTGACGCCACGCCATTTGAGCAAGTTTACGTTCATCCGGCAGCGGGAGACGCGGGATTAGCAGTGGGGGCCGCGTATTACGTCTGGCATCATAAACTCGGCAAGCCGCGCTCCTTCGTGATGCATCACGCCTACTGGGGACCTGCATATTTGCGGGAAGAAATTCGCCGCGCCATTGATTCGAACGGTCTGGCACAAAGCGGCTATTCCATCGCTGAACTGAACGAAGAAGAGTTGCCGCGGAGCGCCGCTAGGATCATCGCGGACGGAAAGATTCTCGGCTGGTTTCAGGGCCGCGCCGAATGGGGCCCGCGCGCGCTTGGCAACCGCAGCATCGTGGCCGACCCGCGGCGTCCGGAAATGAAGGAAATTCTCAACCGCCGGATCAAGCACCGGGAAATCTTTCGGCCGTTTGCGCCTTCCATCCTCGCAGAAGCCACCGCGGAGTATTTTGAGAAGTCCTACCCTTCGCCCTTCATGACCCTGGCGTATTCCGTGCGCCCGGAGAAACGCGACAAGATCCCGGCACCGACGCATGCGGACGGCACCGGCCGGCTGCAAACCGTCACGCGGGAGGCCAATCCCCGCTATCACGCGCTCATTTCCGCCTTCCGTGATCTCACTGGCGTGCCCGTGGTGCTCAATACTTCCTTCAACGACAACGAACCCATCGTCTGCCGCCCCCAAGAAGCGATCGATTGTTTCCTGCGCACGCAGATGGATGCCCTGGTGCTCGGCGATTTCCTCGTCTCGCGCCGCTAGTATTTGTTCATCCAATTTGGAGTTTCTGGCCTCTAGCCACGGCTAACGAACTATGGCAAGATAACGGGCATGGGAAACAAAGACGCGCGAAAACGTGAAGTGAAGAAGCCGCCAAAAAAGAAACCAACCGCCCATGAGCTGAATCGGGCCGCTGCGCCGGTTTTCAAGAAGCCAGCCTGAAATCGTTGGGCCACACGGCCCTGTCGAGCGACGGAACTCTGTACAATCTTTCCCAGTGCGCATCCTGCTGCTCAATCTCTATTTTCCGCCCGACAGCTCCGCGACCGCGAAGATGATGCAAACTGTCGTGGATGCTCTTTCTATCGCGCATGGCGTGACCGTGCTGTGCGGGCGGCCGTCCTACGATCCCACCGAACGTCGCCCGTGGCGTCCTTACCAAACGGAAAGCGCGGGCCGGGCGCGCATCATTCGTGTGGGTTCGACGGCCTTTCCGCGCTTCGAAATGAAAAAACGAGTGCTGAATTATCTGAGCTACGTCGCGCTGGCGATTCCGCGTGGGCTCCTGGTGCCCTGTGACGCCATCGTGGCGATGACCGATCCTCCGTTTCAGGGAATCGTTGGCGCGATTGTGGCCATGCTGAAACGTAAGCCGTACGTCTACAACATACGGGACATGTATCCGGACATGGCCGTGGGGGGCTCGCTCGTTCGACCTGGCAAGCTCGCGACGATCTGGGAGAAGCTCCATCGCTGGGCGCTGCGCCGCGCTACCCGCGTTATCGTTCTCGGTGAGGACATGCGCGCGCGCATTATCGGCAAGGGTGTAGAACCCGGCCGGGTGCTGATCGTTCGCGATGGAACCGAAATCCTTCCGCCCCATACGCCTCTTCCGGCTCTCGATTCTGAAGTTGTCCGCGCGATCCGCGGGAGTTTTTCCTTTGTTCTTGTGCACGCCGGCAACCTTGGTTTCTATGGCGCTTGGAACAGCCTCCTGACCGCCGCGCGCCTGCTGGTGCCGGAAGGTGTGGGCCTAGTGTTCGTGGGCGACGGAGCACAGCGCTCCGAAATCGAAGCCGCGGCCGCGGGTTCCGGCAATATCCGTTTTCTGGAGTTCTTCCCGGCGAGTAAAATTCCGTCTGTCCTGGCGGCCGCCGATGCACACGTCATTACCGTGAAGCGGGGTCTGGAAGGCGTGGTGGTGCCCAGCAAAATGTACGGGATTCTCGCAGCGGGAAAACCCATCGTCGCGGTGGCGCCGAAAGAGACCGACGCCGTGTCGCTGGGGATTCGGCGTGGCTTCGCGGTAGCTGCAGATCCCGACTGCGCCGAGGAAGTAGTCAGCGCCGTGCGCGCTCTTGTCTCCAACCCCAATAAGCTGAAGACCATGGGCGAGGCGGCGCGGGCTGCCGCTCCCGATTATGATAGAGTCAAGGAATTGCAAAAATTTGTGGAAATCATCGACCACCTCGCGGTGGAATAGAGAAAATCAAGGAGGCCACTCAAGCGTGACGACGGCGGATGGGTTTTGGACGGGCAAGACTGTTCTTGTAACCGGCGGAGTATCGTTCATCGGCTCGACGCTTACCGATCAGCTCCTGGCGCGAGGCGTGAAAAACGTTCGCATCGTCGATGACCTAAGCAGCGGCCATCTCGACAACATTCGTCGGCATCTCGGTACCGGCAAGGTCGATTTTCTGCAGGCCGATTTGCGGGAGCCAGGTGTGACCCGGGCCGCCATGCAGGGCGTCGACACGGTTTTCCATCTCGCCGCGGATCACGGCGGGCGCGGCTACGTGGACCTCCACCAAGCCGGCCCGGCGTCGAACTTTTTCCTGGACGGACTGGTCTTTGCCGAAGCGCTCAAAGCCAAAGTAGGAAAAGTGGTGTTCGCTTCTTCCGGCTGTGTGTATCCGAATTTCCTGCAAGCGGACACCAAAAAAGAGCTTTATCTCACCGAAGACCTGACCAAAGGCCCGAATGATGCCGACAATACCTATGGCTGGGCCAAGTTGATGGGCGAATTCACGCTGCAGGCTTATGCCAGGGAACACGGAATGGGAACTGCTTCCTGCCGCTATTTCACGGTGTATGGTCCTCGCGGAGTGGAGAATCACGCGGTCATCGCCATGATTGCGCGCGCTTTCCTCGGGCAGAACCCTTTCGAAGTGTGGGGCGACGGCACTCAGATCCGCAACTGGACCTACATTGAGGACATTGTCGAGGGTACCATCCTGGCCGGGGAGAAGATCCACGACGGCACGGCGATTAACCTCGGAACGATGGAGCGTATCCGGGTGATCGATTGCGCGAAAATGGTGTGCGAATTCACCGGACACAAAGCCGAAATCAAGCTCCGCCCGGATATGCCCACCGGCCCGCTCAACCGCGTGGCTGACAATTCTCTCGCCAAGAAACTTCTCGGCTGGGAACCGCGAGTGCTCTTCCGCGAAGGCCTCAAGCGCACCATCGAGTGGTACTACGCCACGCGGAACAAAGAGGAAGTGAAGCGCATCTTCACACGCATGCTCACGGAAAGATAAGGCATGCTAGGACCACGGGCCGCAGACTGCCTGAATTAAAAAAAGAAACTCCGAGTGATTGGTCTGGCGAAAAGCAATGGATTTAAACCTGTGGATTGGCCTTCCCGCCAGGCGAACTGTTGGCCTGGGGCGGGCTGCGGTTTCCAGCCAAATTTGTCCAACCAACGCCTATTCCCTACCCCCCTCTTTCCTACACCGGCAACGATCCTGACGATCCTGATTGAAGCAATACTAAAATCGCAGTATTGTGTTTGGGCTGTGTGGGACAGCGATTTGTTGGCGTCACTTGGGAGCCGGACCCCATTCCGGCAAGGATCACCTGAGGCACCGGCGGCAGCAGTGCGGCCGGATTCGGCCCATCTGATAAACGAGGTTGCATGGCCGCAGACTTGCTGGCTTTTTTCATCGCACTGTTCGCGTCGCTGATGCTCGTCGTTCCCGTGCGCGCCCTCGCGCTGCGCGTTGGAATGGTCGATCTGCCAGGGCCGCGCAAAGTTCACCTTACCCCGATCCCGCTGCTCGGCGGCTTGGCGATGTACGCCGCGGTGGTGATGGCCGTGCTGTTGGCCTTCAATGGACCTGCACGCGCCCAGATTGTGGGCATACTGATCGGCGCGACGCTCGTCGCCGGTGTTGGCATTCTCGACGACCGGGGGTTGCTCCATCATCAGGTCAAACTATTTGTGGGGATGCCCCTGGCGGCGGCCATACTGCTCGTCAGCGGAATTCGTGCGCAGGTTTTCAGCGTGCTTGTGGGCGGGCGCGGCGGGGATTTTCTGGACGCCGTTCTCACGGTTGTCTGGGTGGTGGGAATTACCGCCTCATTCAGCATCCTTGATCACATGGATGGCTTGTGTGCAGGCGTCGCGGCCATGGCATCTGTTTCTTTCGCCATGCTGGCCTATCTGAACGGCCAGACGCTGGTTACCACGCTGGCTGCCGCCGTTCTCGGCGCGGCCAGCGGGTTTCTGCGCTGGAATTTTAAGCCCGCAAAGATCTTCATGGGCGATGGCGGCGCCATGTTTCTCGGTTACCTGATGGCCACGCTGGGGCTCAAACTGCGCCTGGAGAACTCCAATCATCTGTCCGCCTGGCTGGCGCCGATTCTGATCCTAGGCGTGACCATATTCGACACCACGCTGGTGACGATTTCCCGCTCGCGGCGCGGGCTGCTGCCTTTTGCGACGCCCGGGAAGGACCACGCTGCTCATCGCCTTTCGAATCTAGGTCTCGGCCACCGCGGCGCCGTTCTCACCCTCTATGTGCTCGGCGCCGTCGGCGGCGGCGCCGCCGTAGTGGTCAGTTATCTTTCCGCGCCAATGGCTTTCTTCGTTGGCGTTCTGGCCTGTGGCATCATCTTTGGCGGCGTTGCGTATCTTGAGCGCGCGCCCTATGAGCGCCAGACGCCGAAGACCTCCACCGCTTCCTAAGACAATCTGCCGATTCGAACGCATCGTTGGTTTTTGCAACTCTCCGCGTGTTGGCCCTCGGTGGCGGATTCGCTATACTTACCCGTCGTCCTCTCACTCACAACTCGGGCGGCCCGCACGGCTCGAGCGGGAAGCAGGTAAGTTTTTTGGCGTGGGTCCCTAGAATTTAGAGGGAAGGCGCGTCCTTGGGAAGCACGAAAACTTTGGAAAACACAGAAGCGCAGCTCCGGCCTGGACGGGGCGCCCAGGAAATCATCGTTGTTGGCGGCTCCGCTGCGGGACTCTTCACCGCCGCGAGGGTGGCACGCGGCGGCCGTAGCGTGCGCGTGCTGGAATCAAAACCGCAATTCCAGCCGCCGGCTCGGACCTTGATTGTTACGGATCACTTCCGCAACCAAATGGGGGTCTCCGCTCGCGAAAGCATCATCAACGAAATTCGCCGTTTCGAGCTTTTTACCGACGGCCGCTCGGCACAGGTCGCGCTGAGCAAGCCCGACCTCATCATTGAGCGCTCGCGCCTGATTCCGGCGCTGGCCCGCGAGGCCCAACAGGCCGGCGCGGCACTATCGTTCGATACGCGTTTCCTGGGTATCGGTGCGCATGCCCGCGGCTTGCAGCTGGCGGTCGAATCCGGCGGCAAGCGCGAAGAGCTGCACGCGCACAGCGTGGTCGGCGCAGATGGCGCCGCGAGCCGAGTGGCGCGTGCTTCCGGCTGGCCCCCCATCGAGACGGTGCCACTCGTTCAAGCCATCGTGCGCCTGCCGAAAGACTGCCCTCCCGATACCACCCGCGTCTGGTTCGTGCCGGATGATACGCCTTACTTTTACTGGCTGATCCCCGAATCGCCGCAACGTGGCGCGCTGGGTGTGATCGGCGAGCACGGCAGCGACACGAAGCGCTGCTTCGAACGCTTCCTTGAAAAGAAGCAGTTGGAGCCGCTCGAATGGCAAGGCGCGCGCATCCCGGTCTATCGCGGCTGGGTGCCGGTACGGCGGCAAATCGGGAACGGCGAAGTTTACCTGGTGGGTGACGCGGCAGCGCAAGTCAAAGTTTCGACTGTAGGGGGAATCGTTACCGGTTTTCGCGGCGCGCTGGGCGTCTCCGAGGCGCTCTTGCAGAATGGCAAGAGCCGGGAGCTAGCCGCTTTGCGGCGCGAACTGCGAACCCATTGGCTGATTCGCCGCGCGCTGCACCACTTTGAGCAGAAGGATTATTCACAGCTCGTGGATTTGCTGGATGCTTCGACGCGGCAATCGCTTGGCGAAATCAACCGCGATGAGTCCACCCGTTTATTGTGGAACGTGGTGCGCCGGCAGCCGCGCCTCGTGCTGCTCGGGCTGCGCGGCTTGCTCATGGGCAAAGCCGAAAGTAGTTAGACCAAGCCTCGGCCGGCCTGCCCGATCGCTCAAAACAAATCGAACGAGAAGATGTGGCCGGTCGAGTCACCCACGTAGAATTTCTGAATAACGGTGTCAAAACTTGGATCGCCGATCGTCGCGCCGGCATTAATGAGGCGATTCGCGGCGTTCGCGCCGGTTGTCGGATTGATCTTGTACAAATGACCGTCCGAAGAAGCCACGTACATGAATTCGGCCTGCGGCGGCGGACTGAACACCAGTGAAGAGGGGTTGGTAATCGCGGGATTCACCCATCCGCCGGGTGAAACCGAGAACGTGACCGGGGCACATGTCGCGAGCGGATAGGCCACGTGGACTTTGGATACCGCCGTCGAAGTGGAAAAGAACACGTCGTCGTTTAAGGCCGCAGTTTCAACGGGAATGGGAAAGCCCCGGGGAGTGACGCCCAGAGCGGCACTGCCCGAGGCGCAATTGTTGATATCCGTGCGCACGGCATAGAGCACCCCGCCGTTGGTGGTGACATAGATCACCCGGCCGTCGAAGTTTTGCGTCGGCGACTGGTCGATATCGTTCAGGTTGAAGGACGCCGATAGAGCTCCGGTATTGGTGTTGATTTTCCAAAGGCTCGGCTGGGCAACACCACCAGCAGAGCGGCTGGCAACCCAAGCCATGTCGTTGACGTAGTCGATGTACGGGGTGGCGTTCACCATGTCCATGTTTCCCGGATTGAGTGTCCAAACCGTTGCGCCGGTGTTTCCGTTCAACCCGAAAACCTTATTGTTGGTTGTGCTGCCCGCACCGACATTTCGCGTGGCCACGATGACCAGGTCAAAAGCGTTGAGGTAGCCCGCGCCGCTGAACGCCTTCACCTGGACAGCCGCGGCCGCCTGGAAACCGCTGCCACCGCCAGTGGTCAGCACCCCGGTTTGCCACAGCAAGACGCCCGTGTCTGCACGGAAGGCATAAACCGTGCCGTCGCCGGCGGCCACATAAGTGACGGCACAGACGTTTTTGCAGGTGGGATGGGACGTATCTGAAGCAGCAATAAGGGGAGGCCGTCCCTGGATCGCGCCACCGGTAACACCCGATGTTCCACCGGGCTGATAATTGCGCTGGCCGTTGGTTACGCTCATGGCGTGAACATTGTTGTCGTTTCCACCGGTAACAACAATATTTCCGGGATCCAAGGCCGGTGCCGCCAGAGTCGTTGCGCCCGTTTTGTAACTCCAGTTCTTGTTGGCGCCCCCGCCGGCCGCCGTGGTGTTCGTTTGTGTAGCGGTGTTGCCGAAAGAATAGTGAGGCGCAGCAGTGGAAGCCGCCCCCGTTATGGCCGTGGCATCGTGGGTGTAGGCTTTGTAGGCGTACTGCGTGCCCGGAAGAACGATGCTGTTGTCTCCGTTTTCATCGAAGGCGCTGACGGTCGCAAACGCACCGGTGTTCGCGGCGATGAATTGC
>MNIJ01000224.1 GCA_001919715.1 Acidobacteria bacterium 13_1_20CM_58_21 | reverse complement strand
AGTTCACGCTCTTTTCAAAAGCGCTCATCGCAGGCCTCCCAATTCATGGCGGAGTTTGCGCGTTGCGCGGAAGAGTGAATTCTTCACGGTTTCCTCGGTCGTACCGAGCGCGTCACCAATGGCTCGAAGCTTCAGGCCCTGATAGTGCTTCATCTCAAAAACGATGCGTTCGCGCGGCGAAAGACGCTCCATGGCAGTGGCGATGCGCGCCTTGATTTCCTTGCCGATGAATGTGCGCTCGGGGTCTAGCGTCGGGCGCTGCTCACGCTGGCGCTCGAAAAAGTCGGTGATGCCTTCCTCGTGAAGGCCGGAATTCAGTTCCGGAGCCTGATCTTCAGGGCGCGCCTGGCGGCGGCGCAAATGGTCCAGGCAAACGTTGGTGACGATGCGGTAGAGCCAGGTGTAAAAGCTGCACTCGAAGCGGAAACGATGGAGATTGCGGTAGACCTTTAGGAATGCTTCTTGGTAGACGTCTCGGGCATCCTCGGGGCGCTTCATGAGATTCAGGGCCAGTCGCAGGACGTCCCGATCATAGCGGCGCACCAGTTCCTCGAAAGCCACACGGCTGCCGGTTTGCGCTTCCGCAACCAAGACCCGCTCGTCAAGGTGGGGCAAAGAGATCACCGAGGCCAGGGCGGCATCTGTGCTACCCGAGCGACCGTTGTCATCAGCCAACGCTAAAGCCCATCTGGGGAGCGGCATATTTCGCTTTCTCTTCGCGTGCGCTGGTGTTGCCGGTTGTAAAACAACACCTTAGCTCAGATTCCAGCCCCTCTGGCTGGATATCGCGCACAACGCGACCACCCAATTTGGACGCACTACTACGCCCATAGGTGAGCACCGCTTCCCACTATAACCCCACTATAACAACGGTCCACCTGTGGATTTGTTTCAAAAAAATGCCGTCCGATCGAGGCTCGCCAGGTCATGTCGGAGTGCTCCATGCCATCCGTTAGAGCAGGGAACCGGCGGCACTGTTTCGATCGCCCATGCGCCAGGCAACCAACGGCCAGGCGAAGAACAGAACCAGGGCCAGCAGAACAGCATAACCATTCGCCCGATAGAAAGAATCCGGCTGAGAGAGCAGTTCGGCGGCGCCCCCCAGCAAGGATGTGCCGGAAACCATGAGGAAGCAGCCGAGGATGTTAAAGCGCATGACGTAGCGCACGCCGAGAGCGAGGGCGCTGAGCAGGATGACCTGCCTCAGGAGTTGTTGCGCAAGATCGGCGGCGCCCCCCCAACTTCCGCCCGTGAGAGCCAGCGCGCCCAGCAGGAAAAGCAATACGCGAAGCGCAGTTTGCCGAACCTGCGCCGCAAGGAAAGACGCGACCGCCGCGACTAGACCGGTGTAAAGCAAACTGCGCACCACGGTCCCCCCAAGGATCGCACCAAAGGGGAGCATGGCGTCGAAGTCTTGGCCGAAGGAAGTTCCGAGCGAGCGATGCACGGTCGGCCAGTGTTCCGAAGCAGCCGCGAGCAGATGTTCTAGGCCGAACAACCCCGCGGCACCTCCCACCCCGATCCACAGCGCATCGCGATAGAAAGCCGCGGGCATGCCGGCCCAACCCGGCAGACGCTCTTCACCGTAGGCACGGCTGCCGAAATACCACGCCATGGCAAAGAGCAGCGCGATTCCGCCGACGTAGAGAGGAGCGCCGAGCAGGGCGATGATGGCCACCCCGGCATACGTCAACTTGAGTGGATTGCCCGTATCGTAAGCATTCAACGCTCCCGGGAAGATATTCCCAAGAGCGAAAACTGCAAGATATCCGGCCAGCGCCCAAATCGACCAGAAGGTGATTCTTCTCCACGGAATGGAGTGCGCAAATTGTGACCGCAGGTTTTTCAAAAACACCATCAGGGCCGTCAGGCCTAGTCCGGCATAAAACAGGAAAGGAATCACCATCGAGATTATGATCCGGGTTAGGCCGCGCTCCTCTTGTTGGCGCTCCCAGCTTTCCGGGATATTGACGTAGGTTCGATAATTGGTGACCTCGTCTCCCAATACTTTCAACTCCACGCGTGCATGAGCATGATCCTGGGAGTTCGCGGCCGGTGCTTGGCGAGAGTCGAGCGGTTGGCCTTGCTCCCAGGTCAGGGTGTGATCAATGCGGCGCGGCCGCTTCTTTGATTCGTCTCCAACTAGAGACCAACCCTGCAGGTCGAGTTTTTTTTCCCGGCGCAGAAACTCTTCCGCGCGGGCTACGGCCTGGTCCTTGTCGAGCGATGCGCCGGGCGCTTCTTCGGCGAGTTTATGCCACACCGAATGAAGGGACCCGTCGGGCTTCAGAATGACCGCGAATTCTTCCGGTTGGCTGTCACGGAAATAGCGCACCCGCCAGAGCGCAGCGGGAACTCGTTCGGAGTAGATAGCGTTGACTTCCGCAGTGCCGATGCGCCCCCGCAGATATTCGTTGACATGCGGATCGGCATTGTTGACGAACACGACGGCATGGTAGTAGGTATTCGGATCGACGCCGCGCTGGCGCATAACTTGATCGGCGTGCGCCCGAGCCGTTCGCGCGTCGATAGACAGCTTCAGGTAGTCACCAATAGACTGCGGCTTCAGCCGCCATGCCAACGCGCCGCCGGCAAGCAGGCAGACGGCAAGAAACGCAATCATGCCAGGTGAGAGGGCGTCGTAGCCGCTTGATTTGACTTCCGAAGTTGCAGCCGCAGATTCGCTGGTAAGAGCGATTTCCGGCGCGGGCGCCGCGCGATTGAGAAGGTCTTCAGCAGTTTCGAACCCGCCGCGAGTCAGGTAGGAAATACAGGCGAGGGCCAGAGGCGCAAGCGCGGCTGCTCCCACCACCACGCCCGATATCTTGAAATAAAGACTGTTCGAACGGATCAGCAGCATGCCAACCAGCGAGGCGTCCACGGTGTAGTGCCAAATAAGGGTTGCCAGGATGCCCCAGCGCAACATCACCATGCCGGCAACAACGCCGATGATGCCCACCTCAATCCCGCGAATGTAACCAGGCTCCTGCGGATAGGCGCTGTGCAGAAAACTCCAGGAAAACGCCGGCAAGATGACCGCCAGGACTCGGGACTTGGTCACCCGCTCCACAAAGGGGATGGCAAAAAGGCGGAAGAGAAATTCCTCGCTGGTGGAGGCCATGAGACCGATGGCCACGCCGGCGATCCAGGGAAACGTCGTGTTGACCGCGTCGGAGTAGTTCAGATCCTGGGGTGCCCAAACTCCAAAACGGCTGCCCACCATGTAGAAGGCGACAATGAAGCCGATGTGACCCGCTGCCAAGGCCAGCCCGACAACTGCCGACGAGAAGAATTCTCTCGAACGAAGCCCACGCATGGTGAAGGCCTTGGAAAGCTGCATCCGATTCGGCTGGTAGGAGCGATAGAGCGGCTCCCCCCCAGGGAGCACCAGGGTCACCATTAACGCCGTACCGAGGGCGGAAAGGAGAGCTATCCCCAGCCGAAGCACGACGAAACTGGCATAGGAATCGTGCGTATCGTAACCGGCGCGCTCGAATTGCCACTGATTCAACTCCATGAGGAAAAAGAGCGCCGCGACGATCATGCCCAACTTGATGGCCCCGCTCCAACTTGTTTGCCCGTGTTGTGTGAGCGTGATGCCCACCCACAGCGCGCTGCCGAGCAACAGAACGTACGGAATGATGGCGATCTGGTTGTAAAAAAGATTCGAAGAGCGAAGTTGCTGGTAGCTGCGCCGCCATGCTTCGGGAACGTGCAGGAACTCTTCGCTGCCACCGATGCGCTGGCCTTGGAGAGTGACCTCGAGACGGTAGGGCGCGTCTTTCGCGCGGAAGCCGTGCTTTTCCCAGGTAAAATCCCAATCCAGACGGTTTGGCCGCTTGTTCGAATTGGCTTCTTCCGGGAGAACATCCCAGGCATTCAAATCGAGGCCGAGTTGCGTGCTGAGATAGTGTTGCGCTGCAGATTGGGCGGCGGCGCGGTCGAGCGATGCCCCGGCGCGCGATTCCTCGATATGGTGATCGTAGCCGACGATTTGTCCCGCCGGGCTCACGCGAACGCGGAATTCTTCTTCCTGTTGCGGCTTGAAGAAACGCACGTCCCAGAACCAGATATTCAGCTCGCTGGACATGAGTTTGTTGGCCTGCTGTAACCCGAGCTGGCGCTCAAGATAGACCTTGGCGTTGTCGTCGACCGCGAAGACAATGGTCGATTGGTAGCCGCTGACGTCCTCACGAAGTCCGCTGACGAATTTCTGTGCGCGCGCCAAAGCTTCCTCGCGGGAGACCTGAAAATTAACGGAGGCTTCGGGGAAAGCGCGGAAAAAATACTTGTAGGCGAACAGCGCGCCTAGGATTCCCACCACCATCCAGAGGAGCAGCGTGCGCTTGTCGGAACCTGTTAGACGGTCTCCCGCCACGTGAACCTCCCCGTTTGGGACATGCCACCCTCACTCTATCGATACGACTGGCAGACAAGCAAGTTTCGCTGCTGCCGGTCGGCCGCTTTGCCGCCGCATCTAAAAATGTTTGCAGCGGGAATGATATAAGGAGAATGCGTCGACCGGCCTACGGTGGCACTTGCAATTGACCGCTTGGCGGTCGCGTTTGCCAATGACCATGAATCTCGGCACAGCAGTGCGCATGATCAAAGGCGTTGGCCCGCAGCGCGCCGAACTGCTCGCGCAGCGCGGGATCTACACGCTCGAGGACTTGCTCGGGTACCTCCCGTTCCGTTACGAAAACCGCATCCATTTCTCCAAGGTGAAAGACATTCAACCGAACGGCACGTATACCATTCGTGGGCGTGTGATGAGCGGCCAGGCGGTGCGCAGTATGCGCGGCCGCGACGCCATTTATCACCTGCTGGTACAGGACGACGCGGGCGGTTCGCTGCCTTGCAAGTTTTTTCACGGTGGATACCTCGAAGGGCGCTTGAAGCCCGGGCAACTGCTTATTCTTCATGGCAAGGCGGACGTCGATAAGCTGAGGCCCGCACGGCTGGAGATGATCAATCCCCAAATCGAAGTGCTGAGCGGCGAGGAAATAGATTCCACCGAAGTCGGCAGGATCGTACCGATCTACGAAGCAATTGGCACGTTTGGCTCCCGGCAAATTCGCCGCGCGATGTACGCCGCCGTGCAGCTCATCGATCAGAGGATGCCGGATGTCTTGCCGGAGGGATTGCGAGCGCGGCTTGGCTATCCCTCGCGTGGCGAAGCTCTGATTCACACGCACTTCCCGGAACCCAGCGAATCCCTCGAGGCCTTGAACACGTTTCGTTCACCATCGCAGCAGCGGCTCATCTTCGAGGAATTTTTCTTGTATCAGCTCAGCCTCGCACTGGACCGCAAGGCCACTCGCAAGGAGAACGCCATGGCCTTCCGCGTGCGGCAAGACCCCGTGCGCGAAGCGCTCAAGCGCATCCTGCCGTTCAAGCCCACGGCGGCGCAGAAGCGGGTTCTCGCCGAAATCGCCGCGGACTTGGAAAAGCCCGCTCCGATGAACCGGCTCCTTCAAGGTGACGTCGGCAGTGGCAAGACTATCATCGCGCTCCAGGCCGTCGTGATCGCCATCGAAAACTGTGCGCAAGCGGCGCTGATGGCCCCAACGGAAATTCTCGCGGTGCAACATTTTCTTTCTGCGCGCCGCCTTCTCGCCAAAGCCGGCTATCGCGTCGAGTTGCTCATCAGCGGGCTGAAAGGCGCGGAGAAAACCGTTGCCCTCAAACGGATTCGCTCCGGCGAAGCGCAATTTGTCATCGGCACGCACGCGCTGATTGAAGACAGCGTCGAATTCACCCGCCTCGGCTTCGTGGCCATTGACGAGCAGCACCGCTTCGGCGTTCTGCAGCGCAAGCGGCTGATGGATAAAGCAGCGGCGCAGGGTCACGCCCCGCATGTCCTCGTCCTGACTGCTACGCCCATCCCGCGCACCCTGTCGCTCACCCTGTATGGCGACCTCGACGTGTCCGTGCTCGACGAGCTCCCGCCCGGCCGCACCCCCATCGCCACGCGCATGACCACCGAACAGCATCTGGCCGGCGTCTGGGAATTTCTCCGTCGTGAAGTCGCGGCCGGCCATCAGGGCTACGTCGTTTATCCGGTCATCGAAGAATCGAAGCTCGAGCTAAAAGCCGCCATGGAAGAATACGAGCGCTTGTCGCGCGAAGTTTTTCCGAAGCTCAAGCTTGGCCTGCTGCACGGCCGCCTCTCCAGCGAAGAAAAAGAAGAAGTTATGCAGCGCTTCCGCAAGAACGAAGCCCAAATCCTCGTGGCCACAACTGTCGTGGAAGTCGGCGTCGACGTTCCGAACGCCACCGTGATGGTCATCGAACACGCCGAGCGCTTTGGACTTTCTCAACTCCACCAGCTTCGCGGGCGCATCGGCCGCGGCGCGCAGAAAGCACACTGCATCCTCGTCGCACCGGCACGCATGACCGACGAAGCCCGCGCCCGCCTCGAGACCATGGTCCGCACCTCCAACGGTTTCGAAATCGCCGAAACTGATTTGCAACTTCGCGGTCCGGGCGAATTCTTCGGCACCCGCCAGTCCGGCGACCTGGGTTTCCACATCGCCAATCCCCTGCGCGATCGCGAATTCCTCGAACTGGCCCGCCGCGAAGCCTTCGTCCTGGCCGACGATGCCGCCCAGCAAGAGACGCTGCAGCTCCTCCTGCGCATGCTCCCCCCCGAATGGCAGCGCCGCTATCATCTCGCCCACATCGGCTGAGGAAATGGCGCTCGTTCTGCCTGAGGGCAGCGCCAATTGTCGCGACGCCGCAACCCCGACTGCCGCGGGTTTCTTTTTGCTGTGGACTCACACGGGCGGAAGTCCTAACGCCGCCTCGAACTCTGGCTAATACGTCGAGAGCAATTAGGGCTTGCGCTTTTGTTGTTTTTCAGCCTCGTCGATGATCTTTCGGAATTCCGCCACAGCAGGCACATTGGGCGAGCGCAGCGCATCCTTGTTCACATAGCGCCAGGCAGGAGCCCGATCCAGGGGTCCGTCGAGGCGGCCTTCATACACCATAAACATATCTTCTGCAGGCCCAACTTCCGTTTGTGGATGAGGTTTTGTGTCCTGCGTTGAGGTTTGCGGGACATCTGCTGGATGGCCTTGCTGCACACCAACTCGGATGCCAGTGTCGGTGGGCTGAACAATAACCGGGCGATCATTCCTAGGCAGGCCGCCTATCGTGGGCTGCACTATTTTGCCGGAGCCCTTGCGAACCGTTATCACCAAATCGGCCGTTTGCGTGTCCAGCACAGGAGTGAACCGCCCCCATTTAATCAATGCCTTCTCCACGTCCTCTTGAGCCGTCTTGTTCGCCATCGGGGCGGTAGTGGAAGTGCCCGCGCTCGGATCGATAAGTACCAAGACAGTGCGGGCTTGAAGAACATAAGCCGGCAGCAAAATCTTTTTCTTGTCCCCGGCGATTGCCAGCGAACTGAATGCCAGAACAAACAAGATCACCACCCGCGTGCGAAAGAGCATCACCGCCTCCCTGCGCCAAACACACCTGAGCATTGTAGTCCGCGGTGCCGAAGATAGACAGGGACCTCCTCGCCTAATCCGATGCACGGCGGAACCGACCGCCGCACCGGTGTCTAACATGTTTATGTTCGACCCACACTCCACATGCTCCAATTTCCAACCCTGCAGTCTGCTGTTTTGCCTAGTCGGGTAGCATGTGCGGTTTGTTCTCGGCCGCGGTCATCGTGGTGTGCCTCCGCTCCCTAGCGAATTCAACACCCGATCAAAGTCATTTTTTCTCTTCGGCTGTGCTTCAAGCTCGGGCTTCCGTCGGATGGTTTGCGTTGCGCTCTCCGCGCTACGCTTGAACACTTAAAACATGGCATCACTGCTGTCCGGTTAAAACTCGAATAAAATCAACTGGTTAGGGTCTCCGCCTAACTCGTTTTGGGAGTCGATCGCTTCCAAGGCCCGTAAAATGGGCATTTTCTCGAAGA